>NZ_JBKIWN010000062.1:0-12233 GCF_058146165.1 Streptomyces sp. AM25
ACAACTACCCCTTATCTAAGTGGCATTGAAGTAATTACATGTCAGCCGAGTTCGGAGAGGCCCTGGAGCGGTTCGGCCTTCGCCGGTCTTCCGGGCGGACCGGTATCTGTTTCGACAACGCGATGGCCGAATCGTTCTTCGGCGCCCTGAAGAACGGGCGCGTTTCCAGGGTGGCTTATCTGACGCGTGAGATCGCCAGACGGGACATCACTCGATACATCGAGCTCTGGTATAATCACAAACGCCTCCACTCGGCTGCTGGTTACCGCCCTCCGCGAGAAGTCCACGCCGAATACATGGAGTTGCGGGCAGTCGCGTGAAATAGACGGTCAGGACACTGTCCGGAAAGAGGCGCCTCACCTCCTGGGGTTTTCGGTGGACTGTGAGTGCGTGGTCATGGTGATGATCCCATGGCGATCCCACGGCCTTGGGGCGTTGCGTGTGGGCGGAATGTCTGCGGTGGTCGTTCATGCTCCGGTCTGGACTGGCCGCACCACGCCATGTACGGTTTCCTGTACGTATGGAGGTGGGTTGATGAAGACGATGTCGTATTCGGAGTCGCGTGCCCGGTACGCCGAGGTGCTCGATGCGGTCACTGATGACCGCGAGGAGATCGTGATCACCCGCGCCGGCCATGACCCTGTTGTGATCGTTTCCCTGGAGGACTACGAGTCTTTGAAGGAGGCTGCGTACCTCTTGCGGAACCCGGTGAACGCCAGGCGTCTGCTGGGCTCGATCGACCGGTTGGAGAGCGGTGGGGGAGTCGTGCGGGAGCTGGCTGAATGAAGCTGGTGTGGGACGAGTCGGTCTGGGACGACTACCTGTGGTGGCAGACTCAAGACCGGAGGGTCCTCAAAAGGATCAACATCTTGATCGCGGATGTGCAGCGTGGCGGCAACGAGGGCATCGGCAAGCCGGAACCTCTCAAGCACGGGTTTCGGGGTTACTGGTCACGCCGTATCAATGACGAGCACCGCCTGGTTTACAAGATCGCAGGCGACGAGGTTCGTATCGCGGCATGCCGGTACCACTACGAAAGCTGAATGGTCGGGCAGCCCAACAGGCGCACGCCGAGCATTCCCGCCAGCCCGTCCAGGAGGGCAAGCCCCGGACATTTCGAGTTTCCTTGAGAGTTTACTGGACCTGCCGACGGGCCTGGCCTCCGGGTGTCTGGAGCGGCGGTACAGCAGTGTGTGCGGGCGCAAGGAGAGGCCCGGGGGCAGATGGGCCAGGGTGGTCACTGGTTCGGCCGAACAGATGGCCTGTTGCACGGACTGCAGGGCAGCCGACCCGAAGAGGCTCACCCAGGGCGGCACCGCGCTCGACCCGTGGCGTACGCGCACGGCCGCGTTCATCGCTGCCCGGCGCGAGGGCGGACGCCAAGGCCCGCCGCAAAAACTCGACACCGCCCAGCGAGCGGCCCTCACCCGGCCCGGCTTCGACAGGGCGCAGCCCGGGAAAGATGCACGCCGCGCCGAACCGGCGACCGGTGTCTCGGTACAGGGGCCGGGCCGGTCGCCGCGGTCATGCATGGCGGGGCGGTGGGTGGTCGCGTCAGCCGAGGTCGGACAGGAGGTGAGGCAGCAGGCGTTCCTCCATGACGGCCTGGCCTGATTCGCTCATGGCGGGGGCGAGGGCTGGGTCCCAGGGGCTGGGCGCGGGCGGGCCGGTGAGGGGAGTGGACTCGCCCTGGCGCAGGGCGTCCTGATAGTCGGCGGTGGTCATGCGCCAGGGTTGTGCGCCGTGGCGTTCGATGGCGGCGGCGGTGATGCGCAGGCCCGTCCAGTCGAAGTCGGCGCGCCAGCGCAGCCGGGCCCCGGCGCGGGCCGCGTCGGCGAGGAGCTTGTGGCAGGCAGCGGAGGGGATGCCTTCGGTGCACACCAGGGCCGCGGCGCGGTCTTCGAGTGCGGCGGCGGCCGCGCGCAGCACGGCGGGGTTCTCGCAGACGTGGATCTCGCGGGCGGCGGGCACCACGGCGTCGCCACAGGTCAGCTGGTGGAGGGTGAGCCGGAAGGGGAGGCCGCAGTCGGCGGCGTCGCGCAGCCAGTTGCAGACCGCGTTCTGGCCCCGGGCGCCGATGTTCAGGACGAGGACCTGGCTGGCGAGGTCGTCGGCGACGGCTCCGGCGCTCTCCCACAGGGCGCGGCGCCCGGCCCGGTCGCGGGGCACAGGGACCCAAGCCCCCGGGGCACTGCCGCGCTGGGCGAGGGCGCGCAGGACGAGTTGTTCGAGCGGGGAGCCGGGGATCAGGGCCTTGGTGTCGCCGGTGGCCCATTCGGCCAGTACGGGAAGGGGGACGGGGGTGCGGCCGCTGGGCGCGGCGGGGAGCTTCTCCAGGACGCGGACGGCGGCCTGGAGCAGGGCGGTGTCACCGCGGCGCAGCAGACGGGTGAGGGTTCCGTCCGCGGCGATCCGTTCCAGCCATGCCGTGTACCAGCCGTGGTCGGCGAGGTGGGGGGCGCGGGCTGTCGTGAGGGCACGCTCGCGCAGGACGGCCTCGTCGGCGCGTTCGGCGGGCCGGTCGCGCAGCGGGCCGTGCAGGCGGCCCAGCGTCTGGAGCAGGCCGGTGCCGTAGCGATCGTAGAGGTAGCTGTCGAGGTCGCGCAGAGGGACGGTGAGGCGCTTGGTGGTCTGGGCGCGGTAGCGGCCGGTGACGCCGATGACGGTGCGGCGTTCGGCCTCGCTCGGGGCGCTGAGGCCGATCTCGCCGTCCAGTGCGCCGCCTGTGCGCTCCAGCTTGCGGCGGGCCGCGGTAAGCAGACGCCACCAGGCCTGGCCGGTGAGTTCCCCGTAGGGTTCGGCCGGTTGTTCAGTCGGCAAGGGTGGCCTCCGTCTGACGCGCCTGGTGTGCGCTGCGCGTGCCCGGCGAGCCGAGGACGGTGCTCAGCTGCCCAGCCTCGTCGGCGTGCAGGCGCTCGCCGTCCCACAGCAGCAGCAGCGCGGAGACGGTGTGGTCGACGGCGGAGTGCGCGAGGTCGTAGTGGGCGGCGGCGCGGACGGAGGCGTGCACAGCCCATAGGTCGTACCCGGTCATGAACAGGTCGAGGTCGAACTGGGCGGCCAGCGACATGAGTTCACCGCGCCCGGTGTCGTCGACGCCGGCGAACGCCTCGTCGAGGGCGAGCAGGCGCGGGGCGTGCGGGTGGGCGGAGTTGAGCATGGCATGGGCGGCGGCGAACAGGGGCAGGTGCAGGGAGACGGACTGTTCGCCGCCGGACAGGCGGCTGTGGCGGGCGCGGGTGAGGCGTTCCTCGGCGCCGTCGGGGCGTACCAGTTGGAAGGCGAACTGCCGCCAGCGCCGGTAGTCGAGCACATCGGCGAGCAGTTGCCGGTAGGGCGTCTCGCGCCGGTCGGCGCGGGCGTTCTTGATCTGCGCGGCGAAGTGGGTGCGCATCCGGGCCAGCATCGAAGGGCCCAGACGGGCGGCGTCGGCGTCCAGGAGGGCGCACACGGCGCGCTGCTGGTCATCGAGGGTATCCGCGAGCAGCCAGCTCACCCCGACCGTGGTGCCCGAGGACATGCGGCGCTCACGCATGTCGGTGTTCATACGGCGGATCAGGTCGCGGGCGTCCACGGTGCGGTCGTGGATCTGCTGGGCGAGGCGGGTGAGCAGGGCGTCCTCAAGGATCCGCTGTTCGGAGTCGGAGAGGAGTTCGGCCTGGTCACGGCGGTGGGCGGCGATCTTCTCGGCGAACGAGGCGATGGGCAGCGGGCCCTGTTCGTCGGCGACGGTGACCACGATGACGCCGCTGGAGCTGTCCCAGGCGGGCTGGTAGTCCTGTCCGGCGGCGGCGAGCTGGGCGTGCAGGTCCTCCAGCGCCCGGGTGAGACGGGTGACGGACTGCTTGACGCTGGACTCGGTGGGAGCCAGGTCGCGGGTGGCTGCGCGGATCGCCTCGTGGACGGCGACGGCGGCGGGCGGCAGTCCGTCACCGGTCCAGTCGGCCTCCTGGGCGGGCCAGGCCAGGCCCGGCGGACAGCGCAGGATGTCGAGGAGCTCGCGGGCTGCGTACGGTTCGAGCCCGCGTGCCGTGTCCTTCTCCTCCGCCTCGGCGACGCCGCGCGCCTCGGCCGCGGCGGTGCGGCGGGCCTCGGCGGCGGCGAGCGTGGCGATGGCCGCGTGCTGTGCGGCACGGGCCGCCTCCGCCTCGGCCTCGGCTGTCTCCAGGCCGTTCTCTGCCAGCTCGACCTGGCGCATCACGTCCTGCGCCTCGGCGCCGACGGCCGCACGCAACGCATCGAGCCCGACTGCCTCCTCGGCGTGGCGGCGCCGCGCGGCGCGCTCGGTCTCGGCCGCCGCCTCCTCGTCCTCGGCGGCGGCCGTCAGCCGGTCGGCGGCGTCGTGGGCGGTCTGCGACTGCCGGGTGTGCTCGCGGCGCCGGGCGGCGAGGTCGCCCGCTGCGTGCTCGAAGGCGCGGGTGGCGCTCTCGACGGCGTCCGCGGCCTCGCCGGTGACAGCGTGCTCGGCCTCGGCGCGCCGCAGCGTGCGCTCGGCGACCGCGCAGGCGGCCTGCGCCTCGTCGTACACCTCCTGCGCGGCGTCGGCTGCCTGGCGGGTGGCGCGCAGGGTGGCCACAGCCCGGTCCAGGGCGCGCAGGGCCTGGCCGATGGCCGCGGTGCGGGGCAGGGCGGCGCGGGCGGCGGCGTACTCCTCCAGTGCCCCTTCGGTACGGGCCCGGATGCGGGCCAACTCCTCCAGTTGGCCGGCGAGTTCGGCGAGCAGCCTCTCGCAGGCGGCGATGCGGGCGGCGCGGCGGCGCTCGCGGGCGGTGGCGCCGACGTACTCGGCGTGCTCCTTGGAGTGCGCGCCGAGGAGGATTCCGGCGGCATAGCGGCCGTCCGGCGCGATGTGGGCGCCGCCGGGGCGGGGCTCGCCGGTGACGGCGACGGACTTCAGGACGGCACTGATGCGGGCGGCGGGAAGAGCCGCGCCGGGTTCGGGCCGTAGCAGGTCGGCGAGACTGGGGCCGTCGACGGGGTCGCCCGCGTGCAGGAAGCCGTCGCCGGCGCCGGCCGGGACGGGGCGGTCGGCGCCAGCGACGAGCGCGTCGAGGAGGCCGGAGGCTTCCAGGGCGGCCTCCAGGCCCGCCCGTTGCCCTTCGCCGACGTCGTCGGCGAAGTCGACGAGCCGCCACAGCGCAACGGCCGTTTCGCCGTCAGCGCTGCCGTCCCGGGCGGCAGTGCGGCCCCGGGCCGTGGGTGGGGCGTCGTCGTGCTCGGCGGCGATGCGGGCGCGTTCGGCCTCGGTCTCAGCGCGGCGCTCTTGAAGTGCGGCGCGTTCGGAGCTCAGGGCGGCGAGCCGGTCCCGTAGGTCCTGTATGGCGTCGGCGGTGGCCTCGGTGAAGGTGTCGGCGAGCGTGGCCGTCGCCGTCTGATCGCCGCCGTCGGCCGTCGCGCCGGCTGCTTCCAGTGCGGCTGCCAGGCGTTCGGCGGTGCCCTCGGGCAGCAGCGTGCCATGATGTGCCGTCCACCGCTCCAGCTCGGTGCGGGCCGCCTCGCGCCGTGTCGCGAGCGCGGCCTCCGCCTCCCGCTCGTCCCTCTCGGCGCTCGCCGCCGCTTCCTGGGCGCGTTCCTGGCCGGCCCGGGCCGCCGCGCGGGTCTGTTCGGCCTCGCGCAGACGTGTGCCGGCTGCGCGGACCGCCCGCACCCCCTCGTGCCGGGCGGCGGCGAGCGCCGTGGCACGGTCGGTGAGGGTGGCTGGGTGGGCGTCGGCGGCAGACCAGGCGATGCCCGCGCGGTGGGCGTGGTCGGCGACGGCGGCCGCGGCGGCACTGACGGCGGTCGCGGTCTCGGCGGCCATCTGAGCGGCGCGTTCGGCCTCAGCGCGGGCGCGGCCGGTGGCGGCGCCACGCCGCTCACGCTCGGCGGCACTGTGCCGGGCGGTCTGCTCGCAGGTACGCACCAGGCGTTCCAGGTCGGCGAGTTGCTCGACGGCCTGGTAGGCGGCCGAGGAGCGCAGCTGCTCAATGCGGGCGCGCAGGGCGGCGAGCGCGGCGTCCGCCTCCTCGGTGCGCGCCTCGGCGTCCGCCCGTCCCGAGCGGGCCATGGCCAGTTCGGTCGCGGCGCCGGCCTCCGCGCGGGCGCGTTCGGCGGTCTCGGCGCGCCGCGCGCTGAGCCGGTCGGCGGCGATGCGGGCGTTGACCCTCAGATACGTCGAGTAGGCGGCCAGGAAGGAGCGGGTGGCCTCATCGGCGGCGACGAGGCCCTCCAGGGTGCGTTGCACGGACTCCATGTCGTCGAAGGAGCGGGCGGCCTCGGCGATCAGGTCCTCGTCCAGCGGGCGCAGGCCCTCCGTGAGGGTGTCGGAGAGCCTGGCCGGGTCGAGGTTCTTGGCCAACTGCGGGCGGCGCAGCGTCAGGATGAGGGTCAGCAGCTGTTCGTAGCGTTCCCGGCCGAGGCCGAACAGCCGCTGGTCGACGGCGGCGCGGTAGTCGGTCGCCGAGGCGATCGGCTCACTGCCCAGTGCGGCGAGCTCGGCGGTCAGTTGCTTCCTGGTCAGCGGCCGGTCGTCGGCGGTCAACAGCGAGAACTGCTCGCCGACCCGGCCCTCGACGACGAAGTGCCAGCGCGCGGGGGTGTCGCGGTGCCGCTGGGCGTGCAGTCCGATGCCGCAGGTGACGGCCTGGCCGGTCTGACGGTGGGCGAACTCGATCCACACATAGCCGAGCGCGCCCTCCTGCCCGCGGAAGAGCAGGTTGGACTTCATGGTGCGGTCCTCGGCGGCGAAGGGATTAAGCCGCTTGGGGTCGATCCGCCCGTCGAGGACGAACGGGAAGAGCACCTCGAGGGCCTTGGTCTTGCCCGAGCCGTTGGGGCCGCGCAGCACCAGCCAGCCCCCGGCGAAGGAGAACTCCTCGTCCCGGTAGTCCCACAGGTTGATGATCCCGGCCCGGGTGGGGACGTACCGGGCCTGGGGAGCGGCGGCCGTGCCGGAGGCGCTGGACGCGGGGGAGGTGCTCACTGAGCGGAGTCCTTCATCTGGTCGGCGGAGAACGGGGCCAACTGGGGTGGGAGTGATGCCGCGGGCTGGGGCGCGGGGCCCGGTGCGGTGAGCGGAGCCAGCCCGCTCGGGGGACGGAGCCCGCGCGTTCTCACCTCGGCGGTCACGCCCCGGTAGCGGGCGAGCAGCGGCAGGGCCAGGACGCCGCCGTCCACCCGGGCGACCAATGACATCGCGGCCAGCAGGTCCAGGGCCTGATCGAGCAGCCGGTCCACGTCACCGCGCAGGTCGGCGGCGAATCCCGCGCCGTACCGGGCGGTGATGTCCCTCATCCGGCCGCGCAGCCAGGAGGTGGTGACGAACGGGTAGCGGGTGGGCGTCCGGTCCGCGTCCGCGGCGTCCGGCCCGCTCTGCGCGTTCTCGGCGCCGTCTGCGCCGTCCGACCGGTACCTCCCGTACGGCCGCCCCATGGTGTCGACCCTGGCAGCCGGGCCGGCGAGTTCCCCCAGCACCCCGTGGACCGGCAGGGCCAGGTCAATGCGGACGGCCCTCTCCGCGAGGCGCTCGGCGGCGGTCGGGGCGGGCAGCAGCTCGGGGACGTGCCCGCCGGTGCGCGCGGCTGCCTCACTGATCTTCGCGCCGAGCAGCAACGCGGCCTGGGCGACCGTGCCACCGCCCGGGAAACGCAGGTCGGACAGGCGGCCGGACGTATCCACCAGAGCGACACCCTCCGCCCGCCGCTCGACCCCCAGGCCGGTCAGCCGGCTCAGGTCCTCGGCGAGCGCGGGGGCACGCAGCTGGCCAGTCAGCTCCGGGTCCGCGTCCGCGTAGTAGGCGACCGGATGCTCCACCACCAGACGGCGAGCCCGCCGGGCCGCCGAGCGCCGCCGCGCCTCACGCCCCTGCGACAGGCCGTGCGCACCCGCCGAGTCCAAAAGCGCGGTCACCGAAGTGAGGTGCTGCAGCACCCGGGCGGGCCGGTGCACGGCGGCGAGGACCTCCCGGTCGATGTCGTACAGCGCCTCGGCCCGCTCGGGATCCGAGGCCCAGGAGGCGGCCGAACCGTCGGCCAGGCGCAGCGCGCCGCGCTCGGTGAGCCAGGTGACGGCGTCCACGAAGGCGTCCCGGTCGTGCTTGCGGGCGGTGTCCAGGCCGAGTCCCCCGACGCGCGCGGCGTCGGCCGCCACCGCGTCCGCCAGCTCACCGAGCGCCACCTGCGCGCCGTGCCGGCCGAGCGCAGCCAGGGTGAGCGCGAGATAGGCGTAGCGGCGTCGGTCGAAGGGGCGCCCGGCCCTGCTCACGGCGGGCCGGGTGGCGTCCAACTGATCCTGGGCGCGCTGGAGGCGGGCCGTGTCGGCCGTGGTGATCAGCCGGTAGCCGAGCACCTCCATCAAATCGGTCCGCAACTGCTCCGCCCAGCGGCGTACGGCGGCCAGTGCCGCGCGGTCCGGGTAGACCGGCGTGATCAGCGGATGCCGCAGCACCAGCCGTACCGCCTTCTGGTAGTCGGCCAGTTCGAGGGCTGAGACGCCCTCGGCGACCCGCGCACTCATCCGGTGACCTCCAGACGCAGCCCGTCCAGGTGCAGATCGCCGCGCACGGTACGCACCGTGGTGAAGCCCTCCCCAAGCGCGAGCGGAGCGAGGGTGAGACGCACGCCGTGCGCGGAACCGGAGGCGGCGACAGAGCCGCTCACGTTTCGGGTGACCGGCACCCGGGCGGTCAGCGCTACATCCAGCAGGGCGAGCAGGGCACGCGTCTCGGCCTCGTCCAGGACCCGGCCGTACGCGCCCTCCCGAGCCAGCCCGGCGGCCGCTCCCCGCCGCTCGGCCTGCTCCCGAACCTGCGCCGACCGCAGCCTGGCCCGTTCGGCGTCGTTGCGCTCGATCCTGCCGGGCCCCTTGAGCGACGGGCTACGGCCCGACTGCACGAGCGTACGGGCCAGCTCGACCGGCTCGGCCTCCCACCACGAGGTACGGCCCAAGACCAGCTCAGGGTCGGCGTACGGAACGGCGATGTGGCGGGGCGCGCCGAGCCCGAACACCGCCTGGAACAAGGCGTGCGCGTCGTCGTCACTGGCGCACGAGGTGAACCACTGAGCCAGATGCCGCAGTTGGCTCTCCCGGCTCACCCCGCCGCGCCGCGCCTCGGTCACCCGGCGCAGCAGCGCGAGCACGGAACGGATCGCGGTGACCGTCGCGTCCTGCAGCCGCTCGGCTTCGCTGTGCTCGCGTTCGCCGAACCAGTGCACGATGCCCGCCCAGCGCTGGCGCCAGTCGTCAAGACGCGCGGCCGGGGAACGGAAGAGCCGCTCATCGGCCTCGGCCGCGTACTCCACCATCCGCTCCACCCCGCTCGCGGCGGCCTTCTCCACCGCCTCGGCAAGGAGCGGAGCGTAACGGCCGAGCTCCGCGGTGAACTCCCGCATGTGCGCGAGCAGCGCGTCCTTGTGCGCGAGGAACACCTCGGGCCGCGTGTCGTTGGTCCGCGCCAGGTCCCCGAGCATCAGATAGAAGCGGGCGGCCCGCTGCGCCATCTCGTTCAGCACGGAGTCCAGACGGCCCAGCTTGCGGTAGACCTCCTCGGCATTACCCGCGGCGTTCGCCTCCGCGAGCGCCGCCAGGTCGGCGAGGAGGTCCGGGAAGACCAGACGGGACAGCTGCGCGTCCTCAAGCGCCGCGCCCAGGACGTCCTCCACCGCCCGATAAGCCCGGTACCCGGCCTGCGTGAACTGGTACACGTAGTGCCGGTTGCGGTACTCGGCCAGGTTCGCCGCCCGCGTCCCGTCATAGCTGCGGTCCAGCACCCGCCACTCGGCGAGCGCGTCGAGCAGCGGCTGTACATCGCCGACCGCCGCCTCGGGATGGCCGGCGGCCAGCCTGCCCAGGAGCGCAGCCGCGTCCGAGGCGTGCAGCAGCACCTGATAGTTGGCCCGACCACGGTCGAAGGCACGCAACAGCCACAGGTACTCGTGGCGCTTCTCGGCAGCGGCGAAATGGAACAGCCGCAGCCGGTCATCCAGCGTGAACGCATCGATACCGAAAGCACCCTCGTCCACCGGGTTCTCCGGGAGCGGCGCTCCCGGGAAGAGGGATTCGTCAGTCACGGACAGTGGTGGCTTCCTCGTTCGACGGGGCGATGGACCGAGCTGCCCACCAGTCTGCCGCGAGGCGACCGCCCTGCAAAATCCCCCTCCGGACGGTCCCACACAGGTATACTACGCGTTCACGTTCTCTCGGCACGACCACGCAGATCCCCGCCCGACAACCCGGTCTGCCACCGCTCAAGCGATACGCACATCCACATCGCAGGCCACACCAGTTGTAGGTGTTGGTGAAGCTGGAGATCCTGGTGCCCGCCGACCGGGGACCTGGCCGACCGTGGGTCGAACGCCCGCCGCTGCCCGCCCGGCCCGCCGAGGCCACCGCGGCGCCGATCCGGATCGGGTACGCCCGCTGCTCGATGACCGAACAGGAGATCGCCAGTCAGCTCGTGGCGCTGGAGAAGGCCGGCTGCACGAAGGTGTTCCAGGAGAAGATCTCCCCCCGGGTCCACCGGCGCCCCGAGATGGAGGCCGCGCTCGCGCTGGCCAACGCCATCAAGGAGGCCGCCCCCGACCAGGAGGTCATCCTCACCGTCCACGAGATGAAGCGCCTGACCCGCAACGCCGCCGAGCTGATGCAGCTGTCCGCCGACCTGGAGAAGGCGGACATCTCCCTGGAGCTGCTGACCGGCCCGCTCACCGGCGTCTACGACCCCACCGGGATGGGCGCGATGTTCTTCGCCGTCCTGGCCGTCGCCGCCCAGCTCGACCGCAACTACATCCGGGAAAAGACCCTGGAAGGCCAGCAGATCGCCGCCGCCAAGGGCAACCACGGCGGCCGGCCGAAGGTCATCGACGACGACTCGCTGACCTTCGCCCTGGCCCTCAAGGCCAAGGGCGTCCCGGTCCCGGAGATCGCCCAGAAGCTCACCATCAAGGAGGGCAAGAACGCCGGGAAGCACCCGTCGGTGGCCTCGGTGTACCGGGCGCTCGCCGAGGCCGAGGAAGCCGCCGGCGCGGCCCAGGCCGACGACCCGCTCACCACCGAGGAGATCGAGCTGCACGAGCGCCTGGTCGCCCAGCGTGCCCGCCTGGACGCCGAGAAGCTGGAAGAGGTGCACCCGTGATCCCGGGTCCGCACCGGATGAAGGGCGGCGCGCTGCAGCTCGGCGCCGAGGAGCCCGGTCTCCCAGGTTGTGGACGGGGTTGAGAACTGACCGTTGACCGTCACACGGCCTTGGCTCCCCGCGGCGGCGGTTTCATAGCACATGCTCAACGGCGGACAGTCCTGCTGTTGATGCTCGTGACGTTCGACGCCTCCTCCAGTGCCTTCTGGAGCCGCTCGTTGCGCAGGGCAAGGTGCTGGATCTGTGCGGCGGCGAGGGCGAGCTGAGCGGTCAGTTCTCGGTTGCGGCGGCGGAGTTTCGCGTTTCGTGCGATGAGCCTGTCGTGCTCGGTGGGCCCGCTTCGCGGGGCGGCGGGCGCCGCTCGCTGGTCGGCGATCTCCCGGGCGATCTCGGGGTAGCGGCGCCGGAAGGTGGTGTTGGTCAGGCCAAGCCGCTGGGCCAGCATGAGGACGCTGGGCCTGGTGTTGGTTTCCCGGCAGGTGCCGAGCACCTCCTGGAGGTGCTTGCGGACCAGGGCCTCGGACAGGTCAGGGACTCGGCGCGTCATGCGGGAACGGCCTCCTGCCCGTTCACTGTCAGGAAGTCCACGACCTCGGCCCGCCGGTTCTGCAGATGGTCGCGCAGACGGGGAGCAAGCGCCGGCCGCGAGGCGAGTCGTTTGTCGATGCGGGTGATCTCGCGCTGCCAGGCGGCGGTGTTCTCGGCGGTGAGAGTGACGTTGCGGCAGGCCAGGGGCTTGCAGCCGCCGTGCGAGGGGAGCCCCTCGCTGTTGCCGCGCCGGGCCCTGTCGCAGAGAGCTTTGGCGGGGTCGTTGACGCAGGTGATGTACTCACCCGGGTAGATGGCCGGGTCGTGCTGCTTCATGATCCGTTTGAGGCGGTGCTTGTCCAGGGCGACCTGGCCCTGGAACTGCGCGCGCTCGCCGAAGTCCTTCAGCCGCCGGGCGGCTTCTTCGGCGGAGGGACCGGCGAGCTCGGTGTGCTGGTGGGCGTCGATCATCTCCATGTAGACCTCGCCGCGGGCGATGGCTTGCTCGCTTTCGACTTCGGCCCGGAACCCGGAGTCACTGGTGCCCGCGTAGCCTTCGAACATCTGGATCTCGACTTTCGCTGTTCTCGTAGGT
>NZ_JBKIWN010000063.1:0-10776 GCF_058146165.1 Streptomyces sp. AM25
AAGTTCCCACCTAATTCATGACACTCCCGCGGATGACCTTGATGGTGAGGTGTTCGGTGGAGTAGAGGGGGGTGTCCCCGGGGAGGGGATAGGCGAATCGGAGGCCGGAGGAGCTCTGGACGGGCTGCCTGGTCCGGCCGGGAGCCCAAAGGGCGAGGTTGTATTCGGTGGAGCCGAGCCAGGAGATGCGGTACGTGCCGTTGTCGAGGCGGAGGATGTAAGCCAGGCGCTTTCCCTCGGCGTAGAGTTCGGCTGCTCGTTGGGCGTAGGGGTTTGCGGCGTCGGCGCTGACGTTGGTTTCGACGAAATCCCGGGGTTTGATGGGGTGGCCGGTGAGCCGTCCGTCTTCGGACGACAGAAGGAAACAGCTGCCGCGGGTGTCGTTGAGTATCCTCAGGCGGCCTCCGCTGCCGTATCCGGTGCTCGGCGGCGCTGTCGAGCTGGGGCCGGGCTTGTTCGCGACCGTGGGTTCTCGCATCGCGGTGCTGGGGGATGTGACGGTGGTGCTGGCGGTTGTGGTGCTCGGGGCTGTGGTGCTGGGGGCTGTGTCGGGCGTGGTGGTCTCTGGTTTCGGGGCGCGGCCCGGGTCGGCCGGGTGGGGATGTGCCCAGGGGTTGTCCGGGATGTTCAGGCCCCCTGGCTGTGGCCAGTTGGGGTTGCTCGTCGGGGTGGTGGGCTCGGGTAGGAGGTCCCGGATGGAGAGTTCGAGTGGGGTGTCGTTCAACTCCGGGAAGTAGCGGCCGTAGCTGCCCTTGGAGGGAGTGAAGGTGACTGGTTGCCCGTGTTGGATTATGGAACCGCTCTGCTCGTCGTGGGTGGGGGTGTGGCCGAGGGTGAGGGTGACGGATGAGTCTCTGACTCCCTCGATGGCGTAGGTGCCGTCGGCAATGCGGCGGATGATGGCGATCGGGCCCTGGGGGCCCATGACGCTCATGGTCGGTTGCTGTCTGAGAACCGCGGTTCTGCGACTCTTGAGTTCGATCTTCGAGCTGCCGGTCTGCGGGTCGCTGAAGCCCTCGGTGGTCACGCTGAAGGGCATGCTGGACTCGTTTTTCAACACTATGGGCGGCCGGACACGGGCATAGTTGCTGCGGTCGGCGCCGGTGCCGAGGAGGGTCAGGCCCAGGGGTCCGGCCTTTGTCTTCTCGGTGTACCTTTTCACACCGTGCTGGGCGCCCTCCGCGTCGTACATCTTGCGGATGCCGTCGGGGAACTCGACTTGCAGGACGTGGCCTGTGCGGATGGCGAAGTCGCACTCCATCTCCGCTGCCTGGGCGTTGAGTTTGCACTGCACGCCTGAGGTGAGTCTTCCGCTGGTGAGCTGGATCTCGGCGCTGCCGGTGCTGCTCAGGACAGTTGCTGCCGTCGGCTCTTCGTCGAGGGCGCGGACGGAGTTGGCCGGTACGGGGATGTCGTGGATGTCCCAGCCGTTTCCTTCCAGAGTCATTTTGGCTCCGGGCACCTCACTCCGCAGCCCGAAACTCATGGTGGGCTGTCCGGTGGTCTCGCTCTGGCGCTGAAGAACCTGCTCGAAAAGGTCCTCGGGGGTTTTCCCGTGTTGCATCCACGCCATGGCCGCGTTGTAGGGGGTGACGGTAGCGGCCGCCTTCTTCTTTTGTACTCCTTGTTCCCAGGTGTCTCCTTCGTGCCCCTCTACTTCTGTTCTCTTCTGCAGCATGTGCGGGAGATGCCCGCGCATCCAGGACATGGTCTGCTGGAGTCCTTCGACATCCTTCAGTTCCTTCGGCGGGGCGACCTCAGTGGCCTTGAGATGCCCGGCCCGGACGTCGTAGCGGGTGAAGCCTCCGCCCTCCAGCTCGAAGAAGATGATGCCGGGATGGTGGATGGGCTGGGTGGAGATGTTACGGACTTTCGATCCGGCCGGAAGTGCTTTGAACGCCCGGGAGAGCAGGTCATGGGGCTGCATGCCGGGCGCAGCGGTGGGTGCAGCGGTGGAAGAGGTGGCGGGGGGTGCAGCGGTGGTCTGGGTCGTGGGTGTTTTCGGCGTGGTCTGGCGGCTGTCCGTTCGGCCGGAGCCGGGTGCACCGGTGTGCCGGGGGAGGTCCAGGGTTCCCTCGTCGAGAACTGTCATCTTTTCGAGGTCGATCAAGACCCAGGTGGTGTCCGATACCAGGTAGGCCCTCTGTGTGAAATGGGGTTCCGATGCTGCCTCATGTGCCGGCCCCTTGTCCGGGGCGGGGGCGCTTGCAAACGGACCGGGGTCGGTGAAGATATGCTCGATCCGCTTGCCTCGGAGACCTGTACCCTGCAGGGCTCTCATGAATTCCCGTGTCAGGTCCTTTTCGAAGTACCGGTCGCGGAAGCAGCTGAGGATGACTCTTTTTGGTGTGAATCTGATGTAGACCGGGCTGATACATCTGCGCATGTCGGCCCGGGGAATGCGGGCGCCGCCCCAGAAGATGTAGCCGACCGGGTCCGGGGGCAGCTGCAGGACGACTTCGCCTTCCTTGAGCGGCGGCATGCCCGCAGGACGCTCACCCGGCGATTCGCCTCTCTGGTAACGCAGTGCGACTGTGCCCAGGGCGGGCGGTACCTCGGTGGCCTGCATGCTTCCTGACGGGTCGTAGAGGGTGCCGGGATTCGTCGGGTCCTCCACTCGCGGTGCCGTGCTGTCCTGGGGGAACGGGCTGCCCACGACGGTTCCCGCCCCCGTCATGTGACGGGGGAGCTTCCACCGGCCGCCTTCCTTCTGCAGAGCCGTCGGCAGTTTATGTATGATTTCGAGTGCCTGTATAACCTGGGGCCGCGTCGCCTTGTCTTCCTTGAACTTCTCCCATTCCTTCTTCTCCGCCTTGGTCATGTCGAATTCCGTGAGCCAGTCGTTGAGCGAGGTCTTGATTCTTCCTACAGTGGTACGGATGCCCTTGTGGCGCTTGTATATGACTTTGTTCAGGCTCCACAGTGCCGCCTCCGTCGCACCGGTGTTTTCCCGCCACTGTTGTTCCAGATCGGCGCGGACTGTCTCCAGTCGCTTCTCCAATGTGGCTTCGAGATCGTTCAGAGCGAAGTAGTCGCGTATGGCCTGGAACTTGACCCGGACTTTCTCGATGCGCTGTCCGGCTGTCTTCAGCAGGCGCCCGGCCTCGGAGTCGGGGGACGGGTTCGTCTCCTGCAGGTCGGCTATGCACTTGGGAGTGTCTCCCTCTGTCTTCGCCGCTTCCCTCGAGAGGTCTTCCTCGCCCATGTCCGGGTAGAGATGTTTGCAGACGGTGTAGGCTTCCGCTTGCCGAGCCGTCTCCAACGAAGTGCGCAACATCAGATCCGTGGCCTTCATTTCCCGGCCCGTGAGCTCCTTCACCGCAACAATCCGGTCCGCGGCAGCCTGCCGCCAGACCTTCTGATAATTTTCAACAAATGCTTTGACGACTTCCGGCACCCACTCCAAGAATTCTTTCCCTTCTCGCCGGACGTTGTACTCGTCGAAGGCCTGGGCTGCGATCGTCATCGCGATACCCGCCTGGGGGCCGTACTTGAAAGAAGCCAAGTATGCGGCCAGCATTCCGCCCTGGTAGGCTATTCCCACGGGGTCTCCCCGGTGCGCCTCCGCCGCAAATCCCCTGATCTGCGAATAGATCGGGGCGAGACTCCATATGTGCTCGAAGTACTTGTCGATGCTGGAATCTTCCTGGTACAGGTCGTAGAACCCTATTATTACTTCGTACAGGTCCAGTGCGTCGTCGAGGTTGTCCATACTGGCGGCGTACTTCTTCACGTCCCCCATCGATTTTTTCGTCCGAGCCTTTTTCAGCGCTTCGCTGACACGGTCGGCCATCCATTTGTGCTTCTGGATGTTCGGTACTTTGAGGAATTCTTCCAGGTGTCTCGTGCGTTCCGCCTGCCGCACCGCTGGCCCCTCCGCCTTGCCGCCCTGTAGGCCCTGGCGCTGCTGGTCGGGTTCCCGTTCGCGGTCTGCCTCCTGATCGGCCGGAAAGAGGCACACCTGGCCGCCGACGGACCGTTTGGGCCTGAAGCCGCAGTTGACCATCTGCTGGATCTCATCCGCGTTTGGTTCTCCTTCGACCCGGGTGAGGATGGTCTCGGCGAGTTTGTCCTGGTTGGCGAGGATCGGCTTCAGGTCGGACTTTCTGACCGTGATGGTCTCTCTGATCTCGGTGCTGTCCTTCGGCGCATCGTAGAAGGGCTTCTGCCCGGTTTTACCCACCTGGCCACCGTGCCATTCGGTGACCGCCAGGTATTCCCTGACATTCTCCGCGCGGGCTTCGAACTCTGCCAGCGCGATTTCCAGTTCCCCAACTTTGGGTTCTAGCTGTTCCACCCGTCTCTGGTACACCTCGGGTTTTCCGCGGCGCTCACCGAGCTGAATCTTCTCCAGTGTGTCCGCCGCATTCTTCAGCTGATCTCTGGCATCCGTCAGCGCGTCCGTGATCTTGGCTTTGACGTCATCCCACACCTGCTCGACTTCCTGGACCCGCTGGTCGAGGGCCTGCGCGAGATTCAGGGGGTTCTCCGGGTCGGCTGAGAACACGGCTATCAGTTCCGGAGGGGATCCGTGGGCCAGGAACTCGTCCCTGGCTGCGGTCACCTCGTAAAACTGCTCCCTTTCTCCTCCGGAAACAACACCTTGCTGCTCGGCTTCCGCCGCCAGCCACGACCCGCGAAAGCGCTCCACCCAGGACTTCGGAATTCTGAGAGTTATCGGTTCGTCTCCACCGGCCACACCGAAGAGGTACTGGATGAAATGGACCATTTCGTGTTCCCAGATGTTGTACTGGGTACTGACGTATGTGGTCCCTGCCATCTGACCGACGTCGAACTTGTTGAATCCGGCCTGGATGACGGATCCACTGCCCAGGCCTGATTCCGCCGTTCTGGGGTTGAACGCCTGCGTGACAGGAGCTCCGACCCCCCGGCCCGCATCGACCTCGCGCATCACGAACTTCCGACTCCCTGCCTCCAGATAGGATGTCTCACTCTTCAGGGGGGCCATCAGAAGAGCTGCGATGGTCTTCCCGTCCTTGTCGAGGAGAGTCTGCGGAAAATTCTGCAGGTCCATCCTGTTTATTGCGCCGGGGTGATATCCAGCCTTTTCCGGATTGATGATGCGTGGGTTGCCCAGCAGCTCCAGGACCCTCTTTCTGGATTGCTCTCCCGGAACTCCCGGTGCCTCGCCGTTCCAGCGCTTCAGCATCTTCAGCGCACTCTGGACATACTCTGCGAAATCTTCATCGGAAAGGAGGCTCTCTGCGAAGAAGCTCTCCGCGTTGCTCGCATCGGCACGGCGGGCCTCGTATATCTGATCGAGATATCTCTGCTGTTTCATAACATCGTTTTCGGCGGCCTGAAGTGCCGTTTCTGGCACGGGATCCCCCCAGCTTCCCTCCCTCTTCTCATCCTGCGCCAGTTTTCTGTGCCTGAGATCCTTCATCGTGTTCTCAAGCTCTTCCAGGGCTCCACGCTCTTCTTCTATCTTGTTTTCCCACTCCAGCCCCTGCTTCGCCCTGCCCATGTGATAGTTCGCAAGATTTGCCCGGTCCGTCACCGCCACCCCCGGGCCGATGATAACCACCCGAATCATTTCATCGCCGAACGGAGACTTCACCGTTTCAACAGGGAACTGCTCCCTGATCTTTTCCCACGTCAGCTTGTCGATCTCCTTATCCGTCAGATCGGGAGCGTTCGTTTTGAAATGGGGAGAGCGTTCCAGCGTCCCGGGCGCAGACAGGTCGCTGCTCCACGCGTCGGACTTCTGCCGAGATCCGCTGCCGCTCTGGAGGTCCTGCGATGGACCGCCCGCCTCGCCGACCTGGTTCTCGGGCAGTGCGTTCTGCACCTCGGGCTCGTTCTGGAGGTCGTATTCCTCGATGGTTTTTTCGGGGGTCTCGTTCTGTGCACACAACAGGTCGCGTGTTTGACGGTTCCCCGTGCACAGCCGGAGCTGCGAAAGGATTGCGGAGCGCTGGGCCCAGTAGTCGGTGTCGTCGGAGGGGATGACTTTGGTGATGGCGGCCGAGGGCACCTTTCCGATGACAGCGAGACGGCCGGCCAGTTCCGGGTTCCTGTCGACGAGGCCGGCGAAGGGGACGACGTTCCGTTCCAGGAGGTTCAGGTCGACCTTGATGACGAGTCCGTCCTCGCCGGCGATCTCCCGTGCTCGGGCCGGGTCGTCGAAGGCGTTGATGTAGGCGGTCCGGGCCGCGTTGTCGCCGCCGCTGAGGAATTTCTGCAGGTCTTCCTCGGATCCCGGCGAGAACAGGTCGGATCCCTTGATTCCCTCCGCCCAGTTGCCCATGTTTTCGCTTGACAGAAAACCTGGCTTCTTGACCGGCACGTAGACGTGCCGCTTACCGTACTGCCTTGCATGCTGCTTTCCGGTGATGACTTCGATCCTGCGGTTCGCGAAGTCGATCTTTTTCGGCGGCACGGGCGTCTGGCGGGCTGCGATACTCTGTTCGCTCTCGGGGGTGAGGAGGTGAACCTTGGGGAGCATCTCCGTCATGATGTTCTGCAGCGGAGTCTTGAACACATTCTCCAAGGCGGGAAGGGTGGTCTGCCATCTGGGCTTCTCGCCGGTGCGGCTGGCGACGAGCTCCATGCGCAGCCTCTCTATTTTCTCGGGTCCGGTCAGCGATGCCGCGTCCTGCGCCAGGTCCCCCCTCCGGGCCTTGACCTGGAACACGGGGTCTTCAGGATTCGGCATCTGTTTCAGGAGCTTGCCGAGGAACTCGTTGCCCTTCTGAACCGCAATAAGCTGGTTGCCGAATTTTCCGTGCTGGACCTGATATTTGCCGACAAGGTCGACGGCTTCCTGGAAGGCCTGCGCGTTGTCCCTGGCGTAGTCCAGGCCGACGTCCCCGAGCCGGGTGACGACGTGCGGGTCGATTCCGAGGCGCTGCAGCTCGGCGGGTGGCAGGCGCCTGGCCCAGTCCACGGCGTCCGGGAAGTAGTCCTCCAGGGCCTTCCAGTCCCGGACCATCGGCGCGAGAACCGGGAAGTCCCCGGCCGAAAGTTCCAGGTTCTGGAACGGCGAGCTGGTCCCGGGTTTGATGTCGACGTCGATGTACGCCCCGCCGTTCTTGTAGAGCAGTGTTGACCGCAGCACATCGGAAGCCATGTTGTAGGCGGGCGTCCTGCCTTCGAACGATGTCGTGGCTGCTTTGAACAGGTTCCAGTTGTTCCTCGCGTTGGGCGTTCCCTCGAAGAGACCCTGGTTCACCACCTGGATCTTCACCCCGCGGGATTCCAGCAGCGTCAGCTCCTCCAGGTTGTTGAACATGGAGGAGCTGTCGACGTACAGGGTGTAGGTGCGGCCCGCGGACCTTTCCGTCGCGGCCCACGCAGCGAGATTCTCCACCGCGGAGGCTGACAGCCGCCGGGTGCTGCCCAGCCAGATGGAGAACGTCTCGCCGGGCAGTTTCCGGCCCGCTTCGCCGGCCCGGTGATGATCCTTGCCGTCTGTGCGCGGAAGCGGGCCGCAGCGTTGCGCGATCCCGCGCTGGACGCGGTCGCACGCGGCCAGGGCCTGACGGATGTCGTTGTCGGATGCGCCCGCCTCCAACTGGCCCACCACCCAATCGGCGAGGACGTTCGGCTGCGCCACCGTGCCGGGGAGGCGTCCGGGGTGCAGGCTTGCCCCTATTGCGTAATCAGCGTCGTCGTACATCGAGTAGAGGAGCCGATGGTGTCTGTTCTTGACGGAATTCCAGTCGGTGATGGCATGGATTTCCTTGTAGGACGGGTCGGCGATCCGGTGCCGGACGATCTCCTGTACCCGCTTCAGGTCGTGCACCCTTTCCTGGGCCTTCAGGAGACTCACTCTCTGTTTGGCGTTCTTCTCCTTCCCCGGATCCCCTTGTACGGCTACCAGCTCTTCTTCAGCAGTCTTGAGTTTTTCGCCGATGTTCTTTTCGATGGCGACCCATTTGTCTTTCAGCTCTGTATTGAACAGCTCTTCCTGGATGTCTTCCAGGGACTTTCCAGGCCCGTAGGCGGACTCCAGAACTTGGGGATTTCCGTGGGTTCTGAGCTCATTGATGTTCGATTTTATCTCGTAGGTCTTTCCGCTCAAGTCCACGGTCACCGGGTCTTTGAGCGGTGGAAGATCATTGCCCAGCGCATTAGTGCGCACATGTCCAAATTCGTGGAAGACCAACTCGGGGGGTGTCGCCACGAAGGGCTTCCCGGCGATCTCTCCGAAGAGCATTTGGCGGGGTGATTTCTGGAGGTAACTCCCGGTGCCGTACCCAGTATCGGCCAAGAAGGGGCTCGAGGGCAGCACAAAGGCCTTGCCGAAGCTTCCACTCAGCCGGTCGAGGCTCTCTGCCAATCGCAGCGCCTTACCACTGTACGGCCCGCCCGGCTGGGGCGCGTTCACATCGAGGCCTTTCGTCGTCGAGATGACGACAAGACCGACCTCCTCGCCCTTCGGGTTCTGCGGTGCAGCGGGGTATTCGTTCGTATGGAACTCCCGCTTGCTCCATTCCCGATTGACGTCCGCGGTATCGGCGACCTTCTCGGTCTCGATGAATTCAAGCAGCTTCTTCTGCTTTTCCGATCCGCCCTTCCGTGTCGCGCTGAAGATTCTCAGGTAGTCCTTGATCAAATCCAGCATGTCGGCGTCCGAGAGCTTCGACTGCTTCATGAACTCACGTCGGCACTCGTCGAAATCGGCACCCAGCTCATTCTTTAATTGGGTCGCGGAACTAGCGGCATAGGCCTCCCGCAGGTTGTTGATGTTCGCGACGTCCGCGAATACGGCATTGGGGTGGGCGTAGTACACCTTGTATTCGAACCCCGAAGGGTGGCGCACGGTTTCGTTGGGTATCGAATTGAGTGAGAGCGCTTCGATTTCGTCGGGAGACAGGGGTTTCGTCGGGATGAGGGGCGATCGGGGTGCTGCCTCAGCCTTGCCGAGGATGCACAGGGTGTAAGCGCCGAGTGCGGCGGCCGGTGATCCGGTCGACAGGCCCACGCCGGCGCCGACCGGCAGGCAACCGACCGCCCTGGGCACTGCCGACGTCCCGGCCTGGGCCGGCCCGCTGCTCGCGGGGCGGACATCCGCTTCACCCGGCTCTACGACGGCCTCGGTGACCGGCGGCGCGGGTTGAGGTTGGAGGAGCGTGGGGATGGAGCGGGTTCCGCCGGTGGTGAAGGGGGTGGCGTTGTAGGGGTCGTGGGGGTTGGCGGCTGCGATACGGAGGTCGTCGTAGAGGCTGGCCAGTTCGGTTTCGGTGTGTGTGAGCTGCTGGACCGCCTCGCGCAGGTCGTCCGGGCTCGTCGGGTGGGCCAGCCTGTCTTGGAGGACGGTGAGTTTCTGCACGGTGAGGGTGATGCGGTCGCGTGTGTCACGAACGGTGATGGGGGCGGCGAGTGCGGTACCGGGCTCGTCTGTGGAGGCTGTGCGATCCTTGTTGAAGGGGTCGGCGGGGTTGTTGAGGGCGAAGCCGAGGTCGCCGTAGAGCTGGTCCAGGCGGTGCTTCTGGTTGGTGATCTCTGTGGTGAGTGCGGCGGCCTCGGCGCCGGTTGCGGGGGAGGCGGGGCGGCTGCGGACCTGTATCAGCTGTGCCTGGAGTTCGGCGAGGTCCTCCACCGCCTGCTGGACGGACCGTTGGGTGTCCTCCACGTTGATCGGGGAGAAGGTGCCCTGCGCGACGCGCTGTAGGTACTCCTCGTCCTCCAACAGCAGAGCATCGCTGTAGACGCCGGTGGGGTCGAGTTCGGCGATGCGCCGGTGGGCCTGCTGCGTCTCCGCCCGGGTCCGTGCGGCCTGGTCTGGGTCTTCGCCGGTGCGGGCCTCGTTACGCCGTATGAGCGTGCGCAGCGCGATGATCTGCCGCGTCACCACCGGAAACCGCTCCCGCTGTTCCTGCTGCTCCCTCTGGCGTCGTGCCCGGACGTCGGGGTGCACGGCCCGGCCCTGGGTGGAGGGGTACTGCAGGGTTTTATCGAGGGTGCCCGCGGCGGCGTCCAGCAGCTTGTGGAAACCGATCTGGTCGGCGAAGTGCACGGTCCGGGTGAAGTAGACCGCGGCCTTCCATGCCGCGGAGACCTCCTCCACCTCGCGGTGCTCGGCCGGCCACAGCGGCGACACCCCCTCACCTCCCGCAAGCTGCCAGGCCTGGTCCAGCACGTTGAGGTAGGCCTCCCGGGCCTCCGGCCACCCAGGCTCGTACATCTCCTCCGGCCCGGGCGTGCGCTGGTACTGCTCCTCCTGAGCCTCCTCCCCATGGGGCACCGGCTCGGACCTGCGCTCCGGCACCACATCGAGCTCGGGAACCTCCACCACCGTGGAGGCCTCAGCGCCGAACAGGGCACACAGCGCGGAGGCCGCCAGCCAATGCGTCGCCGTCTTTGTTGACCCGGCGACACCCATCAGCCACTCCCACCACACCGACGGCTCGCCTTCCCCCTTCCACTCCTCGATCCGCTGACGGTTGGCCCAGTACTGCGACCGCAGCCGTTTGAGCATCTCGAAAACCGCGTCGTCCCGCTCGGTGAAGGTCAGCTCCTCCTCACGCGGCCCCGGTCCCGGCACCCCCAACTCCACATGCGCCTCACGCCACACCTTCCGGTCCACCCCCCCGCCCGGCCCCCTCAAATGCGCACCCGCCGCAACCGCCCTGCCCAAGCCCTCGATCGCGGCCAGATGCGCCCACCGCCGCTCCCACGGCTCCATCTTCTGCCGCCCCCACTCCCGCCACGCCCCCCAAACATCGGGAACCTCCACCACCGTGGAGGCCTCCGCGCCGAACAGGGCACACAGCGCGGAGGCCGCCAGCCAATGCGTCGCCGTCTTTG
>NZ_JBKIWN010000064.1:0-10232 GCF_058146165.1 Streptomyces sp. AM25
CATCCGCCACAGACAACTTGATAAGGCCAGACCGAGGCGTCACCGAGAGATCTCCCATTGAGACCGTGGACCGTGCTGGCTTGTCGTGGTGCAGGGCGAACTGCCTCTGCGGCTCGGTGCTGTCCGTGCCTGAGCCGATTTGTTTCCGGCCGTGTGCGGTAAATAACAGGCCCCATGCGCGTCTCTGTAGAGGACAAACAGAACAAGACGCCGCAGCGGGGGAGGGCCGTGTCTCACTTTGGGCGGTGAGGTCTTCACACAGGTCGTCTTCTGTTGTGGTGCGCCTTACAACGCCTAACAGAATGGGGCTGGTTGGTGCTAGTGGCCGTGTCTGGCGGGCGGGTTGGGCGTTGTCCGGCTTGTGGGGGCGTCGCCGTGGATCGTGTCGGATGAGCTGTGGGAGCGCATCGAGCCGCTGCTGCCGTGCCGGGAACGGAGGTTCCGGCATCCGGGCCGCCGGCGGCTGCCGGACCGGCAGGTGCTGTGCGGGATCCTGTAGGAGGGCAGCCGGAGTACGGCGGAAACAGGCAATAGGGCTGTGGCGAGCGCGATCTGACGCTTGGAGGCCCGTCGGCTGTTCACCCTGTCGGATAGTGTTCCTATGAGTCACGGCAGGTCTTCTGGGCAGTGTCTCCGCTGGCCACAGGGCCGTGACATGGTTTCTGGTGGCTGCCGTGTGTGCTCCGTGTGGGTGGGGGGCGTGGATCATGCGGCGCATGGCTTCGGTGGAACGTACCGCGTACCCGCGGTTCAAGCGCACGATCACCTCCCGCGAGATGCACGAGGCGTTCACGCCCGGTCCGTCCGAGGTGGCGTGGGCGCGGGGTAGAGCGCGGTCGCCGGAGCATCTGCTGGCGTTGGTGGTGCTGTTGAAGAGTTTCCAGAAGCTGGGGTACTTCCCTGGCCTGGATGAGGTTCCGGAGCTGGTGATCGGGCACGTGCGCGGGCTGCTGGGGTTGGACGAGGGCGTGCAGCCTCGGCATGACGCCGACCGTACGCTGCGGCATCACCGCACGATTATCCGCGAGCGGCTTGGCGTGGAGTACGACAAAGAGAAGGCTCGCGCGGTCGCCTCGGCGGCGATCTATGAAGCGGTGCAGACGAAGGACAATCCGGCGGACTTGATCAATGTGGCGCTGGAGACGCTGGTCAAGAAGCGGCTGGAGCTGCCGGGCTACACGACGCTGGATGCGATGGCCTCGGCGATCCGTACCGAGGTGAACACGGGGTTCTTCGCCACGATCGCCGGGCGGGTCGATGCGGCGGGAACCGCCCGGGTGCTGGGGCTGCTGCGGGTGGTGTCGGGGTCGCGGAGCCGGTTCGATGAGCTGAAGCGGCCGGCGAAGGCGCCGTCGGTGTCCCATCTGCGCGAGCACCTGGCTCACCTGGACAGGCTGGAGCTGTTGGGGCCGACGGCCAACTGGCTGGAGGGGGTGCCGCCGGGGAAGGTGGAGCACTTCGCCGGGCAGGCGCGGGTGCTGGATGCGGCTGAGCTGGGCAAGGTCGGCGTGGTGAAGCGGACGGCGCTGCTGGTGTGCCTGCTGCATATGGCGAAGGTGCGGGCGCGGGACGAGCTGGTGACGATGTTGTGCAAGCGCATGGCGCGGATCACGAAGAAGGCCAAGGAGGACCTGGAGAAGATCCGTCAGCGGCACCGGGCGGAGTCCGAGCGGCTGCTCGCGGTGCTCGGTGAGGTGCTGGAGGCCGCGAGGGGCGCGGTCGGTTTCGACGGCGGCTCGGTCACCCTGCCCACCGGCCCGCGGAAGAAGAAGGCGGTGCATGCCAAGTGCGGGAAGGCGGTGCTGGAGAAGCTGGAGCAGGCCGGGGGGCTTGCGAAGCTGTCGGAGGACCATGAGCTGGTCTCCGCGCACCACGGCGAGAACTTCTTCCCGCTGATGTGGCGGCACTTCAAGAGCCACCGCAAGGTCCTGTTCGGCCTGACCGAGGTCCTTCAGATGGAGTCGGTCTCGGCCGAGGGTACGGTCCTGGAGGCGGTGGAGTTCTGCCTGGCGATGCGCCACCGCACCAGCCAGTGGGCGCCCATGACGTACACGGTCGAGAAGGAGGACGGGTCCAAGGAGACGAAGACGGTCTCGGCGGAGTTCGCCTCCCAGATGTGGCAGCGCATCTTGTTCGACAGGGCCCGCGAGGGGAAGATCAACCGGCGGCACTTCGAGGTGTGCACCCTGTTCTATCTGGTCCAGGAGGTCCGCAGCGGGGACGTGGCGGTCCTGGGGTCGGAGTCGTACGCCAACTTCTACGACCAGCTGGCCTCGTGGGAGGAGTGCGAGCCGCTGGTGGCCGAGTACTGCGAGCAGGCCGGGCTGCCGGACAGCGCGGCAGGGTTCACGGCGTCGCTGAGGCAGAAGCTGACGGCGGTGGCGGCGAAGGTGGACGCCGGGTACCCGGACAACGCGGACCTGACGATCGACCAGGGATCGGGGAAGATCGTGCTCAGCCCGCGCAAGGGCAAGGACCGGCGCAAGTCTGCGCTGGACCTGGAGGCGGAGATCCTGCGCCGCCTGCCGGAGCGGAGCCTGCTGGACGTGCTGGCGCGCACGGCGTACTGGATCCAGTGGTGGCGGCACTTCGGCCCCGCCTCCGGAAGCGATCCGAAGATCCGCAACAAGCTCGCCCGCTACTGCTGGACAGTCTTCACCTACGGGACGAACGCCGGTCCCGCGCAGGTGGCGCGGCACATGCGCGGCCAGGTCTCGGTGCACGAGATCTCGCTGGCCGGCAATCAGCACATCACCGCGGAGAAGCTGCACGCAGCCTCGGCGGATGTGATCGACATGTTCATCCAGCTCGACGTGGCGCACGTGTGGGGTGATGTCGGCAAGGCCGGGATCGACGGCTCCCAGTACGACACGTGGGAGAACAACCTCCTGGCCGAGTCCCACATCCGTTATGGAGGCTTTGGCGGGCTCTCGCTGAGGCATGTCTCCGACACCTATATCGCGCTGTTCAGCCACTTCATCCCGTGCGGGATGTGGGAGGCGGTCTACCTGTTCGAGGGACTGTTGAAGAACCAGTCCGAGGTGACCGTCGACATCGTGCACGGGGATACGCAAGGCCAGTCGCTGCCTGTCTTCGGACTCGCGCACATGCTGGGCGTGGAGCTGCTGCCCAGGATCCGGAACTGGAAGGACCTGACCTTCTATCGGGTGAGCCCGACGGTGAAGTACCAGCACATCGACCCGCTCTTCGGCGACCCGGAAAAGGACGTCATCAACTGGCGCCTGATCGAGAACCACTGGCCCGACCTCATGCGCGTCGTGCTGTCGATCCGCGAGGGGCGGCTCTCCTCGGCCGCGCTGCTGCGCCGCCTGGGCAACGAGTCCCGCCGCAACCGCATCTACCAGGCATACCGCGAGCTTGGCCGGGTGATCAGGACGATCGTGCTTCTTCGGTTCCTGTCGGAACCCGAGCTGCGCGAATCCATCCAGTCGATGACGAACAAGGTCGAGGCGTTCCACAAGTTCAGCAACTGGCTGATGTTCGCCTCCGACGTGCTCCAGGACAACGACCCCGAGCACCAGGAGAAGATCATCAAATTCAACGAACTACTGGCGAACTGCCTCATTTTTCATACCGCGGTGGACATCACGAAGGTGGTCAACGACCTCATCGACGAGGGCTGGGAGGTCGACCCGGTCGACCTGGCCACCGTCACCCCGTACATCACCTGCAAGACGCGCCGCTTCGGCACCTGGCACCTGGACATGGAGCCGCCCGAGCACCAGGCGGTCGGGCAGCTGCGGCTGGCCGCGTAGCCCCGCTTGCCCGGGGCGAGGGCCGGGCGAAGCCGAGCGAGAAGGCCGGGTGCCCGGGCGGGGGCCGTCACACTGCCCGCCCGAACCCGCCTCGCCCGTCGGCACCCTGCGCCCACGGCCTACCGGAACAGGTGCAGGGCCCAGCCGCCTGTGCTGCGGTGAGGGCGGGGGTGTAGGTCTGCGGCGCCGGGCGTCCGGCCTTCCCGGCGTCCTGGTGGTACTGCCGGAGAGACGACGCTAAGAGGTTGTCTCTCCGGCGACCGCGTGGAAGTGCGTGAGTTGTCGGGGTTCCGCGGGTCTTCCTTGCTCAGCGGATGTGGCGTTCTGTCCAGCCGTTGACGTCGAAGGGGCGGCTCCATGCGTGGGCGTAGTGGTGGAAGAGTGGTTGTGGGTGTGCGGGGGAGGGCTGGATGTCCGTGGTCTTCACGAGGTGGTACGGCGCCTGGAACACGTGGTCCACCGGCAGCAGCCGCAGGCGGCGGTCGAGCAGTTGGACTCCGGAGAGGAAGCTGCTGAACACGTGGGGTCCTGCGAAGAACGCGGGGTGGGCGGAGGGTTCTTGCCGGTCTGCCAGCCAGTCCAGGAAGGCGCGGGCCACCGGGTTGCCCGGCGCGCCGCCCTGGAACTCGACGCAGACCACGTTGTTGTCGCCGATGAAGCCGGTCCAGGCGGAGTCGGAGGAAGTTTGGAGCAGTTCGTCCAGGCTTGTGGGATGCACGATGCGCAGGTCCCAGTCGAACCACCAGCCGCCGTAGTGGTGCAGCAGGGTGTATCTGAGGATGTCGGACACGTCGCCGAGGTGTGTGCAGCGTCGCAGCAGCTCCGGGAGCGCGAGGTCCGTGCAGCGTGCCGTGAGCGGGGGGAGGTCGTCGAGTGTCAGCAGCTCGTACGCGTACCCGTAGGCCGCGGCGAATTCCTGTACGCCGTTCATGCAGGACCGGCAGGGTGGCGGGATGGCCGAGGGGGTGTGGGCGAACTGGAAGATGCGGCGGGGGATGGTGGCGGATGCCACGGCAAGCTCGCGCAGGGCCTCGATCGCGTCCGGTTCCAGGGCCACGCGAGCCTGCCTCTCTGCGATGTGGGTCGGGGCGGGTCGAAGGCCTATACGAAGCCCTCAGACGACCTCTTCGATCGCGGTGACCACATTTTCGATATCGTTTTCGAGCACGGTGAGCAGTTCATCGATGGGGCCCTGTGCTTGTACCACGTGTCCCCTCTGGTCCGGTCCGGGCATCCCGTGCGCGCCCGGTGTGCGGTTCTGGTTTCCGGTTGCCTGGCCGGTTGCGGGCTCCTGTTGCGTGTACTGCACCCGGCTCTGTTCCCGTACGCGGTTGAGTGTGCTGATCAGTGGCAGTGCCGCCGCCGCTGCCCCTGCCGCCGCGAGCCGCCTGACCAGGCGGCGCCGGGTGAGGTCGGGCGGTTGCGGTGAGGTGAGGAGCAGACCGTGTGCGCCGAGCTCGGCGAGGGCGTGGTGCACCGTGTCCTCGTCGAGGGCGAACCCGGTCTCGGCCGTGGCCTCTTCGGCCAGCTGGGCGGCCGTGCGGGTGCCGTCGGCCAGGTGGAACACCACGGCACAGGCCGGGTGCAGGACGTGGCCGGTGTCGGTGCGCTCGTCGTAGACGGCGAGCCGGTGTCCGTCGAGTTCCTTGACCCGCAGTCCGTGCCTGCGGGCGTGCGGCCTGTCCACGGCCGGATGGTCTTTCCGCGGCTGTGTCATCATCCCCTCCCCGGGATATCGAGCTGGTCAGAACTGGTCGCGGATGTTCTCCGGCACCAGGCGGAGCATGTTCTCCTGGGCCGCGACGGCCGGGACCGTCCGGTAGCAGCCGGGCTGGTCCCAGCGGGCGATGAACTGGTCAATCGCCCTGTTGTGCCGGATCCACTCGCTCATGGCGGCGACGGTGTCCGGCAGTTCGTCCAGCAGCCGGGCGTAGCTGCTGCGGTGGTAGACGACGGCGTGGGTGGTCGTCATGCCGTCGTACGGCTCGAGGTGGTGGCAGCCCCCGGCCCGGCCGTCCGGGCGGTCCGTCCGGGTGACGGGGCCGAGGTTGAGCACCGACCAGGGCCGGTCTTGGAGTTCCTCCAGTGCGCGGCGCAGTACCCAGGTGGCGCCTTCGAGGAAGAGCACGTCGTCCTCGAGGACGAGGATGCTGTCGAGTCCGTCGGTGTGGGCTTCTGCGATGGCGCGGCGGTGGGAGAGGGCGCAGCCGATGTGGTGGTTGTGGGGGGTGGGTGTTGCGGGCAGGCGGTGGACGAGGTGGGCGGGGATGCCCAGATGGTCCAGGCGTGGCTGCATGCGTTGCCAGCGGTCGGTGCGTGCGTCCAGGTTGATGAGGGTGAGGCCGCCGAAGGAGAGGAAGGGGTTGCGCTGCTCGGCCTCGTACGCGGTGAGCACCCGTGTCACTTCTTCGGGGCCGAGGAGTGTTTCGAAGTGCTCCAGCAACTCTTCGGTGTCCAGGCCGAGTTCGTCCCAGGCGATGAGGTAGTTGCGCAGGCGTTGGGCCCAGGAGAGCGGGTAGGGAACGCCGCGGCCGGCGGTGAAGCGGTGGGTCCAGCGCAGGGCGGGCAGGCACAGGACCCGGCCCCCGGCGGCGCGGAACTTCTCGTGCAGGTAGCCCTCTTCACCGCCGTGCCCGGTGAAGGCGGGATGCAGGCCGGGCCATGCCTTGGTGCGGCAGGCGAAGACACCCAGGCCCTGCATCGGGATCTCGAAAGCCGGGCCCTGGGGGTCCAGTCCGCGCGGGTCGGCGGCCCATCTCCCGTACATGCCCTTCTTCCACCCGGGCTCCCAGTGCGTCCTCAGGGTGCGCATGTCGTCGTGGAGCAGCGGGCCCTGGACGAGGTCGTCGCTGTCGGGGTGTTCGGCGATGTGATCGAGGAGGGCGGCCAGGGCGCCCGGTGCGAACTGGACGTGGGAGTCGACGCACAGCACCCAGTCGGAGTTCGCCTCACGGAAGACCCGGTCCCGGGCGGCGGTGCCCGTACGCCGGTCGTAGGGAACGTACCGCAGGTGCGGGACGCTGCGCTCCAGGCGCTTGAGCGCCCATGCCGACGGGCCGGCCGGGTTGTTGTCGACGACCAGGACGCTGACGCGGTCACGTACCTCCGGGTGGTGCAGGAACAGGCTCGTGACGGTGAAGTACACGCCGTCGAAGTCGTCGTAGGTGGACATGCCGATGGTGAGCAGCCGGCGTTCGCCGGATACGCCCGGCCCGGGAACGATGCGGTACCGGCTTGTGTCCGTCGCCGCGGCCAGATCGGCGAGCACGGCGCGCGCGGCCTCGTCCATAGGGGGCTTCCCTTTCTCCACGAGATTGTCGGCAAGGGGGGTGAGGTGAAAAGCGGGCGGCGGGCGCCGGAAAGGATCAGCGGGACATGCCGGAAATACGGATGCCCGTGCCGAGGCGGAGAGGGAGCGCGAAGACCATGCCAAGAACCTGGCCAGACACCGACGCCCTCACGCACACGCGCAGGGGGGCGGCAGGAGCACACCCCGGCAGCGTTGTGCCCATTAAGCCGGTTTTACCGGGAAGTCACTGGTCATGGGGCTGGCGAGACGGACGGGGAGCCCGGCCGTGAGGACCAACGGGACAGTTCAGCATCGGTGAGATTGATCTTGGGCGGGTAGCAGGTCAAGCGCACGGTCGTGGTCATGCTTCCGTGCCCTGTGCGGCTTCGGCGAGGGTGCGGTACAGCGTCGGCAGGCTGGGGTGCTTGCCCTTGTGCTTGCCACGGGTGATGACGGTCTTGTTCTGGATCTCCTTCATGGGGGTGCCCTTGGCGCGCAGGGCTAGGGCGTACTCGATCTGGTCGGCATCGAGGGAGAGTGGCCGTCCGCCGGTACGGCCGCGCTTGCGGGCGGATTCCTGGCCTTCCAGGGTCTTCTCCCGGGTGTAGGTGCGCTCCGCGCCGGACAGCGCGGCGAGGATGCCGAAGAGGATGGCGCCCTGGCCGTGCCGGTCGCCCGGGTCGTACAGGCCGGTGATGGGGCCGCTGAGGAACTCCAGGGCGATGCCGGCCTTGCGCAGGTCCTCGACGGTGACAAGAAGGTCGGTGCCGCGGCCAAGACGGCGGAACTCATGGACGGTCAGGACGACCTGAACAGTGGGGTGCAGTTCCTTGAAGCGGCAGGCCATCGCGACGGCCTTCTCGTACTCGGGCCAGACCTTGACCCGGGTGGAGACCTTCTCGTGGAACACCTCGAAGCAGACCGGCTCCAGGGCGTCGAGCTGGGACTGGAGTTCCTGGGTGGCCGTGGAGCAGCGGGCGTAGCCGATACGGACCGCCGTGATCCCCGCCGCCAGCGGCACGGGCTCGGCGGGCCCGGCCGCGTCGGGCTCGGGTCCGAGCACCCAGCGTTTGCCAGGACCTCGGTCTGGCGGGGTGAGGACGTGGAGTTCCTCGGCGACACGGGGCACGAGCTGGAGGCGGCGGGTGTGGTACTTCGCCGCGGTCTTCCCCGCATTGGTGCGGCACGCCGACCCGGCCGGGACGTCACAGGTCGGGCACGGGTGGCGCTCGATGGCGGCCGGGGCGTCGAACTCCTCACCAGTCATGCCTTGAAAGCTACCGGTGTGACGTGGTTTCAAGAAAACATTCCAAGAATCCAACTGAGAACCAGGGGTCCGGACAAACCGGGCGCCGGGCGGGTCTGCGGCGGCGGCTTCTCATTTGCCCATTTATGAGAACCCGAGCCAGGGCGCTGGACGGAAGTGGCACATGACCGCCCTGGCCGACGAGGCGTTACCGCCCGCCTGCACCTGCCCGGCCCCGTGGGGGCGCCTGGTTACCGTCATCGAGGGCCAGCGCCGCACCTCACGGCCACGGTGAAACCTTTGTTGCCTGTTTCTGGCGTACTCCGGCTGCCCTCCCTGTACGTGCTGCATACCGGGATCCAGTGGGAGTACCTGCCGCAGGAGCTGGGCTTCGGGTCCGGGATGACGTGCTGGCGACGGCTGCGGGACTGGAACGAAGCCGGAGTCCTGCAGCAGCTGCACGAAGTACTCCTGGCCGAGCTCAACGCAGCGGCGAAGCTGGACTGGTCCCGTGCAGTCGTCGACTCCAGCCAGGTCAGAGCCCTAAAAGGGGGAGCCACACGGGCCCGTCGCCGGTCGACCGGGGCCGGGCCGGCTCCAAGCACCACCTGATCACCGACGGCCGCGGCACCCCGCTCGCCGTCCTCCTCACCGGCGCCAACCGCAACGACGTCACCCAGCTGCTGCCCCTGCTCGACGCCGTCCCACCGGTGAGAGGACGCGTGGGCCACCCGCGCCGCAGACCGGACTCGTTGTTCGCCGACCGCGGTTACGACCACGACATCTACCGCGACCGCCTCCGCGAACGACGCATCGTGCCCGCCATCGCCCGTCGCGGAACCCGCCACGGCACCGGACTGGGCACCTACAGATGGGTAGTTGAGCGCACCTTGTGCGCCACGAGGCGCCCTGTTTGTATCCCCGGCTGAGCCGGGAGGAACTCGGAAGGAGGTTTCTGGGCCGGATGACTTACCTGGATCCGAAAGGTGAAGGGGACAACAGCATGTCAGAAAACCAGTAACCGGGCCCAGTTGTCAGGGACGGGGTACTGGGTGGCCCGCGCGATATGGCGAAGGCTGGATTGTTTGAAGCCCAATCTCCAGAAGATGCAAGTTCCCATCCGCCGGAAAGACACCTGAAACCGGCGCCGCGTTCTGCATTGGCATCGATAGGTCGGCCGATGCAACTTCCGGGATGCGGGGCGATGTCCAGCGAGGACATTCGAGGAGATGAGTGGGACGCCTACGTCGCGCTAGAACGTACAAGCAGGGACGAACGTGGGATCGCCTACGGGATGCGAGTCCTATGGCGACGGAGGCCCCGTAGTAGTCGCCGGAGTCACGACCGGCCAGGGAGGACGGGAAAGCCGTCCACAACGGGCGAAGGGGGCCAGGTGATTCGGACACCCGAGACTCGGGAGGTATGCGAAATGCAGAGCGCCGAAACGGTGCTGGGTGTCCTGCGTGAACGCGGCAGGCGTGGCCTGCCGTGCGACGAACTGTATCGGCAGATGTTCAACCCGCAGCTGTATCTGCTGGCCTACGGCCGCATCTACGCCAACCATGGCGCGATGACGCCCGGGGTCACGCCGGAAACCGTGGACGGCATGTCTCAGCGGAAGATCGGCCGGATCATCGAAGCGATGCGCCACGAGCGATATCGCTTCAAACCGGTTCGGCGCGTTCACATCCCGAAACCGAATGGGAAGACGCGCCCGCTGGGACTGCCGACGTGGTCGGACAAGCTCGTCGGTGAAGCGATCCGTCTCCTGCTGGAGGCGTATTACGAGCCGACGTTCTCCGACCGGTCTCATGGATTCCGTTCCCGGCGGGGCTGCCACACCGCTTTGCGGGAGGTGGCCCACACGTGGACCGGGACATCCTGGTTCATCGAAGGGGGTGCGCCGTGCGGCGCTCTGTTG
>NZ_JBKIWN010000065.1:0-16961 GCF_058146165.1 Streptomyces sp. AM25
GATCACCGCGACTTTGCAATCGCCCTGCTCAAGGGGCTGCCTGTGAAGGGCGGCTCCTTTGCGTGTCCGCGCTCGGATCGACCTGTTCTGCGCGGCGGTGGTCGATCCCTTCGCGAAAGCAGTCATCGTTCGGATTGCCATTGGATTACCAGTAGTTGATTATTAAACCTTATGGTATCAACTTTGCGCTTCTTTGGATCCTTCATGGGCTCGTTACGCTCGTGTCAATGCAAGGTTGAGGCATCGACCGCAAGATGGAGTTCGGTCGAATATTCAGGCTTCTTCGATCGTCTTGAATAGAGCCTCCAGCCTGCAGGAAGTTCGAGAGAAATCACTGCTCGTGCATCGGCACGAACCCTCTTAAGGGAGAATTGGGCTATGCGGCGTACTCGCTTGACTAAGCGCTCGGTCATAATCGCTCTCGCGGCTTCTGTCGTGATTGGTGTAGCTGGTCCTGCGGCAGTTGCCGCCACCGAAGCGGGCGCTTCCCCGGCTGCTTCGGCGCTGGCACTGGCCTCCGGGAACCAGGCCCGTCAGGAATCGGGAGAGGTGGAGGTGTGGGGAACCCGTGGTGAAACCAAGCCTCAGGCCGGCGCCACCTACGACGATGTGAAGCAGGTTTCCGGCGGCGAGAACAACTCGCTGGCTCTGACCACCAAGGGTGAAGTCATTGGCATTGGGTCAACAAACCCGTGGGGTATCAACAATGTCCCTGACGAGGCCAAGTCCGGGGTGGACGCAATCGCCGCATCGCATGGCTTCAGCCTGGCGCTGAAGGGCGGCAAGGTCATCGCTTGGGACGAGGGCAATGACTACGGCGAGCAGAAGGTCCCGGAGGAGGCGAAGTCCGGGGTGACCGCCATCGCTGCCGGCGCCTACCACGGCCTGGCCCTCAAGAACGGCGGGGTCATTGCCTGGGGTGCAGAGGGCGGGGCGAACTACGGGCAGGCAAAGGTTCCGGATAAGGCCAAGTCCGGTGTGAAGGCCATTGCCGCTGGCCAGTACTTTTCTCTCGCTCTGAAGGACAACGGAGAGGTCGTTGCCTGGGGTGTGGTCCAGAATAGTGCCAAGCCGGTAACCGTCCCGGATGAGGCGCTCTCGGGTGTAAAGGCCATTTCGGCGAACTGCATGGGCAACCACTGGATCGCGCTGAAGGACGACGGCAGTGTCATTTCCTGGGGTAACTACCAGGACGGAAACAACACGAACATGAAGGTCGTCATTCCGGACGAAGCCAAGTCCGGCGTGACGGCCATCTCGACCGGCCGCGATGCGTCCATGGCCAAGAAGGCCGACGGCAGCCTCATCAGCTGGGACAACAAATCCGACACCTTCAAGTCTGCAGTGATCCCGGACTCGTCCAGGTATGGCACTGCTGCGTTCTCCATGGGCGCTTACCACGCGGTGGTTGTGAAGGCGCAGCAGCCCGCTGGCGCCGACGCCCCGGTGATCACCAAGCCGGAGGCCGACAGTACCCAGGACAAGCCGCAGGTCCAGTTCGAGGGCACCGCCGCGTACGACAAGGGCGTCACCAAGGTCAAGCTGGCCGAGGACGGCAAGGAAGTCCGCACGGTCGGCGTCAATGCCCAGGGCAAGTGGTGGATCAGCAACAATGCCCTTCCGGAGTTCACCGAGGGCTCCCACACGGTGACCGCCACCTCCGTCACTGCCGATGGTGAGGGCAAGTCCTCCGAGGTCACCTTCGAGGTGAAGCCGCAGGCTCAGGGCGACGCCCCGGTGATCATCAAGCCGGAGGCCGACAGCACCCAGGACAAGCCGCAGGTCAAGTTCGAGGGCACCGCCGCGAACGACAAGGGTGTCACCAAGGTCAAGCTGACCGAGAACGGCAAGGAGATCCGCACGGTCGGCGTCAACTCCAAGAACGAGTGGTGGATCAGCAACGACGTCCTTCCGGAGTTCACGCCTGGTAAGCACACGGTGACCGCCACCTCCATCACCGCCAACGGTGAGGGCAAGTCCTCCGAGGTCACCTTCAACGTCGCGGTCGACGCCGGCGCTCCGGTGATCACGACGCCGGAGGCCAACGCCGACTTGGACGACAACCGTGTCAAGTTCGAGGGCACGGCCGCCTTCGACAAGGGCGTCAAGCAGGTCAAGCTGACCGAGGACGGCAAGGAGATCCGTACGGTCGGCGTCAACGCCAAGGGCGAGTGGTGGATCGCCAACAACGTTCTGCCGACGTTCACGTCGGGCAAGCACACGGTGACCGCCACGGGCATCACCGCTGAGGGCCAAACGACCACCACCACGGTCACCTTCACCGTCAAGTAACCCACCCCGAATCCACTGGGCCGTGCACCTGAGGTGCACGGCCCAGTGCCGTATCCGCGGCAGGCCGGACCTCACCATCGGCGACGGGCTGTTGACTTTTGTCAGGGATTCGCTGCTGACGTCCGCCGTAACTTTGTATGCGTCATCCCCGGATTCCGCATCGGCGCGGATCGGGAAGGCGGCGGGTACGGCCGCACCAACCGACCGGATACTCGGGCCGGCCGCATACGGGATACGTGCGATACCTGCACCACATCCCGCCTCGGACCTCACAGGAATGACTAGGAACCCGTGAAAGAACGTATATCCGCTCCTCGCACCGTTGCCGTCGTCCTGGCCGGGGGGACCGGGCAACGAGTGGGCCTCGCAATGCCGAAGCAGCTTGTCAAAATCGCCGGAAAGACGATCATCGAGCACTCCCTCCAGGTCTTCGAGGACTGTCCGGGCGTGGACGACATCGTGGTGTTCATGCACCGGGACTTCGTCGACGCCGTGGAGGAACTGGTGGCGGCTTCGGGCATGACCAAGGTCCGCGGCGTCCAGGCCGGCGGAGCTTCGCGCAGCGACACCACACAGCGTGCGATCGCGTGGGCGGAGCGCGTGCTGGGCGCGGACCGGGACGTGAACGTGCTCTTCCACGACGCCGTGAGGCCGCTCCTGTCCCCGCGCATCGTCGCCGACTGCATCACCGCTCTGGACAAGCACCGAGCCGTCGACGTGGCGATCCCGTCGTCCGACACCGTGGTGGTGACCCACGAACTGGAAGGCGAGGGAGAGTTCATCGCGGACATCCCGCGCCGGGCCCGGCTGCGCAGGGGACAGACACCGCAGGCGTTCAAGCTCTCCGTCATCCGCGAGGCGTACGAAGCCGCCATGCGCGACCCGTTCTTCGAGGCCACCGACGACTGCGCCGTGGTGCTGCGCTACCTTCCCGAGGTCCCGATCCATGTGGTGCACGGCGACGAGCACAACATGAAGGTCACGTATCCCGTCGACATCTACCTCGCCGACAAGCTCTTCCAACTCGCCTCGCACGCGGCCCCGGAGCCCCGCTCCGCGGAGGACTACCGGACGCAGCTCGACGGCAAGGCCGTCGTCATCTTCGGTGCGAGTTACGGCATCGGAGCGGACGTCGCCGCCTTCGCCGAGCGGCACGGGGCGCGTGTCTTCGCCCACAGCCGCTCCCTGTCCGGCACGTACGTCGAACGGCCGGGGCATGTCGAAAGCGCATTGGCCGCCGCTTACGCCGAGACCGGCCGTATCGACTACGTGGTCAACACCGCGGGTGTCCTGCGCACGGGCAAACTCGCCGAGACCGGGATCGAGGGCATCGAGGAGGACACGGCGGTCAACTACCTCGCTCCGGTGTACATCGCGCGCGCAGCGCACCCTTATCTCGCGCAAAGCCGGGGTCAGTTGCTGCTCTACACCTCCAGCAGTTACACCCGTGGCCGGTCGGGCTACAGCCTCTACTCTTCGGCGAAGGCCGCCATGGTGAACCTCACCCAGGCGCTCGCCGACGAATGGGCCGCGGACGGAATCCGGGTCAATTGCATCAACCCCGAACGCACCCGTACGCCGATGCGCCTCAACGCATTCGGCGAGGAGCCAGTCGATTCACTCCTCACGTCCGAGGCCGTCGCCCGGACCTCGGTCGACGTACTGATCTCCCGGCTCACCGGGCACGTGATCGACGTCAGGCGGCAGGACCCGATGAATGGTGCCGCCTTCGGCGAGGCGTCCGTGCCGGCGGCCGGCCCCGCACCTGCTCCGGGCACCGGCCCGGTGCGGCGGTGAGCGCCGTGGTGTCCGAGCACGTGACGACGTCGGGCCGTGCGGGCGGCTGCGCGTCGGTCCCCGATGTGACCGTGGTGATCGGCGTGTACAACGCCATGCCGTACCTCACGCGGTGTCTGAAGTCCGTAGCCAGCCAGACCCTGGGGCCCGGCCGCATCGAGATCATCGCGGTGGACGACGGCTCCACCGACGGCAGCGGCGACCATCTGGCCGAGTTCGCGGCCTCGTCCCGGGTCCCGATGCAGCTGGTGCGTCAGCCCAACTCCGGTGGGCCCAGTGGCCCGCGCAATGTGGGGCTGGGGCTTGCCCAAGGCCGATACGTCTTCTTCATGGACGCCGACGACTACCTGGGTGACGAAGCTCTGGAGCGGATGGTCGACGCAGCGGACCGCAACGGAACGGACGTGGTGCTCGGCAAGGTGGTCGGCGTCAACCGCGGCGCGCCGAAGTCGATGTGGGGCCGCTCCCTGGACCGGACCGACGTCTTCTCCTCCAACATCAAATTCACGCTCAGCGCGCAGAAGCTGTTCCGGCGCGCACTGCTGGTGCAGCACGACATGCGCTTCGACGAGGGACTCAGGACCGGCGAGGACGCGCTGTTCACGATGGAGGCGTATCTGCGGGCCGGCGGGGTCTCCGTGGTCGCCGATTACACCTGCTATTACCTGGTGGGGCGCGAAGACGGCAACCACGTTACCAAGAGCGGCAGTTACACCCTCCGCTTCGACTCGGCACGCGCCCTGATGCGGCTGATCAAGCAGCATGTACCGGCGGGGGAGAAGCGGGATCTGCTCATGGTCCGCCCGTTCCTGATCACTCTGCTGCCTCAGTTCGGCACCGGATTCCTGGCCGACAGCGAGGAAGTCCAACTGCACAAGCTCGACTTGGCCCGGCCGTTGATGCAGGAGTACTGGACCGACGGCGTGGCGCGACGTCTGAAGGTCAACGAACGGCTGCGCCTGCACTGCGTTGCCGGGCAGAGGCTGGCCTTCCTCATCCAGGTGCTGGAGTTCCTCCGGGCGAAGACACCGCCGAGGACGGTCATCGACACCCGGCGCCGCAGGATCTACCTGGCGTATCCCTGTTTCAACGAAGCGGGCAGGGAAGCCCCCCTTGCGCTCTACACCGTCACAACGCGCGAGTCGCTGTCATCGGACACGGTCCGGTGGGTCGGGAAGCGCCGGCCCGTACGGCGCATTCGGCGCCTGGTCCGCCTGCTGCGCACACACAGCACACGGGCGGCGCGGGCCCAGGCCGGCCCGCGGACACGGACCCTGGGGTCCGCCCCGCAAAAGCCTCCATCCGCCACGCCGCCAACGTCATCGCATTCTCCTAAGTAGGTCGTCCGTGCTCTCCACTGTTGTCCGTGCTGCCGGAATAGGCCGCCGCAGCGAACTGATCAGTCTGGCCGCGCTGTCGGCGAGCTACGTCGTCCTGCTCGCCGCCGCCCTGATGCCGCACGTCGCGCTGTTCACGCTCGCATGCGCGGGGACGTACCTGGCGGACGGCTGTCTGCACCGGTGCAGTGGACCAGTGCTGCGTCGGCTGAGCCAGTTGCGCGCCGGCGTCACCACGCGCTTCCTCGTCCGACAGTTCCTCCTCGTCGTGCTGCTCACGCGGGCCGTTCCGCAAGAGGAGGAGGCATTGGTCGCCGGTGTGGTGTGCTTCGCGGCGTTCTATGCACTGCAGGCACCGCACAGCGCACTGATCCGGTTGATCCGCGCACGCCGCCGGCTGCCGGTGGTCACCCGAAACGTCGATCTGTCGGCGATCCGGATCCCCGACGGGCCGCCGCAGCGGCTCGTCCACCGGGCCGCGCAGAAGATGCTGCACTTGGACCTGGCCGCCGTGGCGGGTCTGTTGGCGGCGGCCGGCACCGGGACGGGCGAGGCCGGTGTCCTCGGACCGGCCGTGACAGTGACCCTGGCCGTCGTGTACGTGGCGGTACTGCGTCCCTACGCGAGCCCACGGCGCACCCCGCCGCCCGCCGACACCGTGCTGGCCGCGGTGGACGATTGGTTGCGCGACTACCGGCCCACCGCCGTGCTCTACTTCTCCGGCTCCAAGGACTCGGCCTACCAGGTCAACATGTGGTTGAGCACGATGGAGAGACTGGAGGGACGGCCGCTGATCCTGCTGCGCGAGCGCCACACGGTCCCGCTCCTCGGGCCGACGACGGTGCCGGTGATCTGCGTACCCAACGGCGTGCACCTGATGAACATGGACCTGTCCAGCGCTCGCGTCGCGTTCTACGCCGCGAACGTCGGAAAGAACATCCACCTGTTGCGGGTGCCGACGAAGAAGCATGTCTTCATCGGGCACGGCGACAGCGACAAGGTCGCCAGTGTCAACCCCTACTGCAAGGCGTACGACGAGGTGTGGACGGCCGGCCGCGCGGGACGCGACCGCTACACCCTGGCCGACGTGGGTGTGCAGGACGAGAACGTGGTCGAGGTCGGACGGCCCCAGCTCGACCAGTTGACGGTGTGGCCGGGGCCGCGGCCGGGGCAGATCCCGACCGTCCTATACGCCCCGACGTGGGAGGGCTGGGACGACACGCCTGGCAACACATCGCTGATCTGTGCAGGTGAGAGCATTGTGCGCGCCCTCGTGTCGGCGGATCCGCCGGTGCGGGTCCTCTACCGGCCTCACCCCCTGACGGGTATTCGCAGTGCGGCCGCCGCCGAGGCTCACCGCCGGATCATCTGCCTGATCGAGGACGCCGCGGCCGAGCGGCGTGCCGATCCCCGCTGGACGGCCGACCGTCACGCCGTCGCACAGGCCAGGGCTGAAATGTCGCGCATCGAAGCGGAGCCGGTGGGTCTTGGGCAGGCCGCGGCCGCGCCCGCTGACGAGGCCGAGCGCTCCCGGGACAGCCGGGCCGACACCATGCATCACGCCGCGGCGATGCGTCGGCGCAAGGCGCGGAACAACGCCTACTGGCGCTCCTTCCCCGCCTGGGAACACCGCGTCGTCTCGGATTCCGGGCCCTCACTCTACGAGTGCTTCAACGCTTCGGACGGCCTGGTGGCGGATATCTCCAGCGTGGTGTCGGACTTCTTGGTCACCGGCAAACCGTACGCCGTTACGGACGCCGGCGGCCTGGGTGCCGAGGAGTTCCGGCGCAGGATCACGGCCGCACGTGCGGCCGTGATCCTCTCCAAGGACGCGGCCGGCATCGACGTGCTCACTGCCGCCGTCCACTTCAGGAGTCAGGACCACCTCGCCCATGCCCGGGCGGAGTTGAAGGACTACCTCGTAGGTCCCGCGGCGCCGGGCTCCATGGAACGCTTCAACGCTGCCTTGCGCGCCCTGGAGGGCAGGGCCGACCGCCGTTGTGAAACAGCCGGGGCACCACGGGCCGGGTGCGGGTGACCCGGGGCGCGTGCACCGGGATACGGGGCGCGGGCGAGGCAAGGGGATCAGTGCCTCTGAAGAGCACCGTCGGCGCAGGGGACCACGGTTCCCAGCGCCGGCAAGGGCGCAGCCGCTCACGCTGGCTCGCGCAGTCGGATCGGGTTCTCGTGGTTGTCCACCCAGATGCGCTGCCCGTCAGCGGTCACGGTCAGACCGAGGCGGCCAAGGCCGGGCCGGTCCTGCTCCCGCCACCAGGCATAAGCCGCTTCGACTTCGTCCCATAGGCGGCGCTCGCCGTACTGGTAGACCGTGGACTCCTTGCCGCCCTCGCGGAAAAGGGTGCAGGCCCAGGACCGGTCCGTGAGGCTGCACAGCCACACCGGCTGGCGCCCGTCCTGCGGCCCGTCGAAGACCACCGTGCAGCCAGGGACGAGCAGGCCGAGGACGAACCGGTGGATGTCCCACTCGCTGCTGCCGAAGGTCTCGTCCAGCGTGAGCGCCGTGCTGGACTGCTCGGCCTGCTCCCGGGACTCGGCGGTCACATAGTCCGCGTACTCGGGCCGCTCCCACCGCTGGGACCGCAAGTTCATGAACCGCACCAGGTCCATGAACTTCCCACTCGCCTGCCCGTCGTGCGTGACGGTGAGGGCGACCGTGGCCTCCGTGCGTGTGAAGGCGGTGCCCCACGGCGTCACGATCACGCCGCCAGGTCGGCACTGTTCGATCCAGGCCCGAGGGATGGTGTGCAGTCCGCAGGTGGCGACGATTCGGTCGTACGGCGCCTTGGCGGGGTACCCGCGAAATCCGTCCCCGTGCACCACGGTGACCTCCCCCAACCCGTGCCGTGCCAAGGTCGCGCGCGCGGTATCGGCGAGAACCTGGTCCACCTCGACGTTGACCACGTTGGCGGGGCCGATACGGGACGCGAGGTGGCCGGCGTTCCAGCTCGTGCCGGTGCCGACCTCCAACGCGCGCTGCCCCAGATGTACATCGAGGGCGCGGAGCATCGCGGCGACGACAGACGGCTCGGACGCCGACTAGGAGGCCACCTGGCCGGGTTCTGGGCCCTGGTGTTCGCCGTCGTCCCACTGGGTCACCAGTGGATCGCCGGACTCGGCCGCCGCGCGCCACCGCTGCGGATCGCGGGCCCGGTCCACGAGCACGACGTCGCCCGTCGCCACGTCGTTCTGCCACATCACATCGGGCAGGAACCCGGTCCGGGGCAAGTCCCGGAACACGGGCTCCCGCTCGGTGGTCAGCACGCCGTCCGCCGCGAGCTCGGCGACGAGGCCGTTCCAGCTGTTCGGTGAGTTCACTTCCCGCGCTTTCCGTCGCCCTTGGGCATGTCGCCGTCGGTCTGGGGCTTCTCTTTCGGCGGTGTCCACGGCTGCCCCGGGAGCATGTCGCCCTTCCCCTTGTCGTCCTTCCCGCGCTTGCCCAGGGTCCCCTCCCACCTTCGGCAATATGAGGCAGGCCACAGTAGTGGTGGACCGGTGTTCGGGACAGACGGCCTGCGGCACTACCTGCATGCCGCGCCCTTGGAGCGCCTTCCAGTTCAGCTCGCGGAGCACACCACCCTAGCTGCCCGGCCCTTCGTGACACGCCGCTTTCACCCAGCGCCGTGCATCACTGGTTCGTCTGTCGCATCTGGGCGTCGTACTCCGCATGCGGACCAAGACCGGCGGCGGCGCGGCGTTCGTCGAGGTGTTTGGGATCCGCGATTTGGTGTGGCTCGCCGTCTACGTACTGCGATCCGTACAGTTGCAGCTCGTTGCGATGGAGCAGGCAGCGGTCGGTGAGCATCGCGAGCTGCCACGGCATAGCGTCGCCGGCCTCGACGGCCGCCCGGAGCAGTTCGAGGGCGTGCTCCTGGAATCCACGGTGCCCGTCCGCGTCCGCGTGCTGCGCAATGATCCAGGCCGCGCGGTGATCAGGCGCTTGGCCAGAGCGTCCGGCCTTGTTTCCTGGCCATGGTCATGAGGGCTGGTTTCCCGCGGTTCGCCGTGGTGACACCCGGCGGCAGGGATCGCACTGGCGGACGGCGCGGCTCTGCTTGCCGCGGGGGTCAAGACCGTGCCCGCGGTCTATCGACTCCCCGAATAGTCAGCGACGGCTGCTCCCATGGAACCACTCGCCGCCACGAACACGCCGACGAGCAGAGCTGCTTGATATTGGGTATGAGTCATCGCGTTCTGGCATGGGGCGGGCTGGAAGCGGAGTTGGCAGCGCGGGCAGTGCAGCGCCCGTATCCGGCTCACCCGCGAGGTGAGCGCCCTCACCGCCGATAGCGCCACGGTGGCCGCGGCTGCGAACAACACCGCGGTGAGCACGAAGTCCCCCGAGGCCGGCAGCTTGATCCCTCACAGGCCGGTGAACCCGGCGGCCACGATGCGGGCCGCGCTCCGGGTCCGGATCACGGGCCACTGGTGCTCGTCGGAGACCACCGGTCCGCGGGGCTCCTCGCATTGCGGCGCGCGCGGTCCCCTCCGGCGTTATACCGGCCGAGGTCGGCCGGTCTTCCTTGGGCGCTCATCCGGGCGTCTCGCTCTCTGCCAGGAGGTGCTGTACGCGCAGGATGAGGACCACGTCGTCGCGGTAGTCCTCCTGGTACCAGAGCATCAGGTCGGCCTCGGCGTGCGTGCGGACGCCGGAGGCGGACTCGGTGATGTCGAAGGGGTGACCGATGCGGCGTACGCCGACGGCGTCGGCGATGCGTTGGGCGATGGCCTCGACGGCGGCGCGCTGGTCGTCGGTGAGTCCTCCGACGATGTGTTCGGCGTCGGGGAGGTACTCCCACGTCCAGTCGCTCACGCGGCCTCCGTGGCCGTGCGGAGGATGCGGCTGATCTCGGCGGCGGCGGCGCGGCGTTCGGTGCGGTCCTCGGCCTGGGCGACGGTCTGCTCGCACTCGTGCAGGCGGGCGGCGAGGTACGGGCGGCGGTGGACGGCGACCCAGGTGAACCAGTGCTCGGTGAAGGCCCGGAAGGGGGCGAGGTCGTAGGCGTCGTGGGCCTCGCGGGTTGTCATCTCCCAGTGCTGGTCGAACTGGGCCAGGGCGGCGGGGTTGAGGCGGGTGACAGCGACGCGGAGGGCGGCGGGTGTCCTGTCGGGCAGGGGGATCAGCGGCCCGTCTGCGGCTGTGTGGGTCTGCGCGGTCACGCAGCTGCCTCCTCGTTATGGGTGGGCTGGTCGGCTTCGTCGCGGGCGTGGCCGGCCGCGGTGATGGCGATGGTGACGGTGCCCGCCGTGTAGCCGCGCAGGAGGAGCTCGCACAGGGCGCTCATGGACCGCAGCGTGGTCTTCTTGCGCGCGGCGTCCGCGTTCTGCCAGAGGGCGGGGTCGATGTCGGCTGTCCAGCGTCCTCGGTCGCGGCCGTGGGTGTACGCGGGTGGTGTGATGGTGATGGTGTCGCTGGCATACGCAGTGAGGAGGGCCGCGAGCGCGCCGGCGATGGGCAGTCGGTCCCTGGCTGCTTGCTTGCGTGCGTCTTCCCATACGGCGGTTTCGACGGTGACCGTCTTGACTGCCATGGGGCTCCTCCTTGGGTGTGCCGCGCGGCACAGGTCGTGGGACACAGAGCATATGGCATGACGGTCATGCATGTCTTGCTCTGCGGATCTCCTCTCACCGCCTCGCAGGTGAGCACGAAGTCCCAGCATTCCAGGGGGGTGAGCAGGCCTGGCTCATGGCCGAACTCACCGCTGTACCAAGAGAGTTCGAGGGCCTGTTCCCAATCCTCTCCCAGTTGATCTTTCGAATCATGTTCCTGTGCAGATCAACGGGGGTGCATCTCTAGATGCCGGTTGATTCAGGGGCATGCATGATCGATCGTGCTGATGCGACTGGCCTGCCTGTGCGTGGCGTATGCGTTCGCTCTGCTGCGTCTGTCGGCGGTGAGCGAGTGGCAAGGGAGTGGGAGGGAGCCCGGGCGGTGGTCGTACCCGCTGCGTCGGCGAACCGGTCGCGCAGACCGGCGATCAGCTGCGCCGGTAGGGGTCGGCGAACGGCTCCAGGGACTGGCGGACCTCCTGTTGGGCGGCGTCCAGGCGCGGCCCGGGGCCGTAGTGACGGGCGCGGGCCTTGCCGTGTGGGGCCAGCCAGCCGATGCGGACCAGGTCGCGGATGTCGCGGATGGCCTGCTGGTCGGAGAGGTCGGCGTCCTGCTGGTAGACGGTGCGGCGGACCTTTGAGCCCCAGAAGGCGGGAAGCAGGGCGTGGACGACGCGTTCGTCCAGGCCGTCGGCGGCGGTGGCCTCGCCCAGGTGGATCCAGGCGCGGGCGAGCAAGTCGGTGCGGCGCTGGGCCTGCTGGGCCTGGCGGTGGTGGGCGCTGAGGCAGAACCGGATCCAGGGATGCGTGTCGCGTTCGGGACTCCAGTTCGGGCCGCCGACCTGCTGGAGGACTTGGTAGTAGGCGTAGGTGTTCTGACCGCGGCCCAGCCACTCCTCGATGCTGGAGAACTCCGGCGGCAGCATCTGCTCGGCCTCACGGGCGAACACCAGCGTGGACAAGGCCCGGGACATGCGCCCGTTCCCGTCCTTCCACGGGTGGACGTTGACCAGGTTCAGATGCGCCATCGATGCGCGCACGTGCACGGGCGCGTCCAGGTCGCCGTCGTTGAGCCAGCCGATCAGCTCCCTCATCAGCTCAGGGACGTGTTCGGAGCCGGGGGCGGTGTAGGCGGGCACGAGCGGGTCGTCGGGGCTGGTGACATACACCGGCCCGTCCCGCCAGCGGCCTGGGCGCTTGTCCAGGTGGTGTCCCTGGAGCATGAAGTGCAGCCCGCCCAGCAGGCCTGCGTCGTACCGGAACTCCGGGCCGGCATCCGCCAGAGCCTGAATGTAGGCCATCGCACGCTGGTAGCCCTCCAGCTCCACCCGGGTACGGTCTTCGGTCTCCAGCGGCTCCTCGCCGGCCATCAGCGCCTCGACATCGTCCACGGTCGCGGCGTAGCCCTCGATCGTGTTCGACCCGGCGATCGCCCGCGCCGTCAGGTTCCGCCGCAGCTGCCCCGACCACCGTGGCTGCGCACGCAGCTGATGCCGCAGCTTGTGCCGCATCTCCTCGATCTCCGCCAGGACGCGGTGGTCGTCGGCGTCCAGCGCCGGAGTCTTGTACAACATGACTCGATGACACCATGACTGCATCATCATGTCAAACATCGGTTGCACTTGCTGAATCCCCGTTCGTACAGGTCACGCAGCATGTCCGTACGCGTGGAGGATGCCGCCAAGGCGGTCCGAGCACCTCCTACGCGATCCAGACGGGCGCATCGGAGACGACGCTGTCCGCGTGGATGGTGGCACCTGCGCCCGCGTTCACGACGGCGCCCTCGCCGTTCGTTCCCGCCGGGGACTGGAGTGACGGCGAGCAGATCACCCCGGCTCTCATGCACGCGCGCATCGCCAAGCCGTACCGGGCTCTGTTCAACCCGCCGCGGTTCTCGCTGCGGTACACGCTCGGGTATTCGGCACCGTCGAACCAGCCGGCCCGGCTCGGCTGGTCGGGCTCGGGCATGGAGGAATGCGGCGGCTGGTCCCTCAGCCGTGACGGCACCGCCGTCACCGCCCCGGCGGCGGGCGTGTATCTCGTCTCGTTCTGCCTGGCGACGCAGCGGGACGGCCCGACCGGTGCGTTCGGCTCGTACCAAGTGCAGCTGCTGAAGAACGGAACCTTGGTGTCCTTGCGGCAGCGGCAGAACACCCGCGCCGACTACCCATCCTCCCTGTGCGCCACCGAGCTGGTGTACCTCGACCAGGGTGACACCCTGTCGACCGTTCTACTCGGCACCGGTACCGGCGTGACCTGGCGCGACTACGGCAACGACGTCCGCGAGGAACGGTGGAACGCCTTCTCCGCGGTGATGCTCGCCCCCGGCGCCACAAGCAGGAAGGGGTGAGGCGTGGAGTTTCCCGACTGGGCACCGCGTGATCTCGCGGACGCCGCCAAGATGAACGCCCGTGTCCGGGACGTCCACCGCGAGCTCGCAAACCCGGTACGCCTCGCGCTGACAGGTGTCAGCAAGGTGGCCAGCATTCCGGACGACGGCATGTTCAAGACCCTCGTGTGGGACACGGCGGAGTGGGCGGGGGCCTGGTCCTCGAACGGGGGCGAGTCCTACACGGTGCCGGTGTCCGGCTTCTACTTCCTGGCCGCCGACTTCACTGCCCTGTCGCCCAAGGACACCTCGAAGAAGCCCTCCCTGCGTCTGGCCGCCTTCAACCAGCACAACCAGGACGACCGGGAATGGTTCCGATCCAACAACCCCGTTGTTGTGCCCGGCACTTACGTGACGTGCTCGCTGCGCGGGGTGGGCTTCGCCGAAGCGGGCGACCGCATCAGTCTGCGCGCGAGTGCAGCACCGGGTGCAGGCGCGTGGGAGGTGTCGGTCGGCTCGCGTACCAGCGCACAACTCAACCGGCTGTCGGCGGTGCTGATCGCACCCGCCGCCAGCAGATAGACCCCGACAAGGAGGGGTGCCATCAACACATCAACGATCCTGGATCTCTTCGGGATTGTCGGAATCCTGGCCACCGTGGTCGGCGGCATCGTCGTCGTGAAGGCGTCGAGGGATGCCAAGACCGCGGAGGTCTGGCGGGAGGAGGCGGAGGCCCAGAAAGCACGGGCCGACCGCCTTCAGGAAGACCTGGCGGAGATCAAGGAGCGGCTGAAGCGCATCGAGCAGGAAAATGCCCGCCTGATCGCGCTCCTGACCGCGCTCGACCCGTCCAGGCTCCTCCGGCCTGCAACGGAGTAATCCAACTAACGAACCCCGATCAATGGCCCGCATTCGCGGGCCTTTTTCATTCCCAACGTAAGGAGATTACATGGCTGTTGCTCAGAAGATTCTTGACACCGCTCGTGGTGAGGTCGGCTACCAGGAAGGCTACGAAGACGGCCACTGGAACAACGAGCAGAAGTACAGCCCGGCCGTGCCGGGCCTGGAGTGGAGCGATGGTGAGCCCTGGTGCTCGACATTCGTCTCGTGGGTTTTCCGCCAGGCCGGAGCCGGCGACCTGGCCCCCGTAACAGTCTCTTGTCTTGAGGGTGTTTCATGGTTTGAGGACCGGGACCGATTCTCCGAGTACCCCGGGGTAGGCGCCATCTGCTACTTTGGATCCGGGGGCGGTAGCCACGTCGGGATCATCACGTCGTGCACGGACGATGTCATTTACACGGTCGAGGGAAACACCAACGATTCCGGCTCCGCAGAGGGTGACGGCGTCTACCGCAAGGCCCGTTCCCGCAAGTCGGCTTACGTCTACGGATACGGCTACCCGGATCACCCCGAAGGCATTGTTGTCGCAGACCCGGCCTGGAAGGGCCGAGACGGCGTCACCTACTTCGGTCACGAGGCCTCCGAGGGCGACCTCCCCTCCGGGGGCAGTTCGCGGCCGAGCACCCCGTCCTCCGGGCAGGTGGTGATTCACGGCCTGGCGTACGGCCCAGGGGCAAAGGGCGGGCACATCACGGCGCTTGGCCGCATGCTCGTCGCCGCGGGCTGCTCCGCATACGAGGAAGGTCCTGGTCCGGTGTGGACGTCGGCGGACAAGGAGTCGGTGCGCCGGTATCAGATCAAGATCGGCGACCGGGGTTCGGATGCTGACGGCCTGCCCGGCAGGCTCCAGCTCGCCCGCCTGAAGGACGAGTTCGGGTGGGCGGCGGCGTAATGGCATCCATACCGAAGCGCGGTCGGCACCGCGGGCCGGCCACGGCCTACCCGATTCTGGAGCTAGCGCGCGAGCACCCGGCCCGGCTGTACAGCATCGCCGCAGCAGCCGTGACCCTCGTCGCCCTCTACGTACCCGGCCTCCCTCAGGAAGCGATCCTTGGCCTGATGGCCGCACTCCTGGGGGCTGGTGAGGTCACGCAGCGTGTGGAGAACTCGAAGACCGCGGAGGCGTTCGAGCTGCTGGCACGAGCAGCTGCGCGTAAGACTCCCTGACGCCGAAGAGCTGCAGCACCCCCTACTTTCGTCGGTTGGCGAATACAGCATTTCGGTGGTTGAGGGGGGGTGCTGGGGAATGCGACGCTCGTGACCGTACATGCAACCCGTGAGCTTTTTCGCAGTCGGGTATTTGAACGATGGCGAGCTGTGGCACACGGTCCGGCCCGCCCGGGAAACGGAATTCAATGAAGCTCTCTCTCAATACGTCCCGGTACGTCACAGGCGCACTGTCAACGGCAATCCTCGCAGCAGGGGCCGTCACCTTCACTCCGTCTGTCGCACAGGCCGTCAGTGGGACTGATCACGGGGGGTACGTGATGAAAATCAAGGATGGCGGCTGTATCACGCCTTCCGGGGGTTATACAGGGGCTGACGACGGCACCGGAACCATTGTTACCACCCTGCGTGGCTTTATAGCAGGCGACTGTGACGACAGTCGAGCTGTATGGCACGTCCTGGACCAGAACGGGAAGCTGGTTCTGAGCACCTTCTCGGAAGGCAGACGCTACATCCTTGACAAGCAGGATCCTGCCGAGGATGATCTCACCTTCCGCGATCGCCCGGAAAAAGACGTGGTTCTGGCCGTGGGCGGGCCAGGGGACCTGAGTCTTCGCAGCAATCCCCCCACAGGTTCCGGAAGCTTCAGCGCGGCGCTTAAGTGGTCGGACGATCACCTGATATCCGGCGACATCAGTAATGTCACTCTTGAGAACCTTAAGGGCGAGAAGGTCCACTCGGAGAATGGCAGCGTAAAGTTTCCTTCCCGTATTCTGACCGAAGTGCTCCCCAAGCCTCATATTTCAGCCAACTGTCATTGGGGGACGCCCGGTGTCCCGAGCAAAACTTGGTTTAAGTCGATCGACGCATACGTCCCTCAACTCCCTGACGGGTATACCCTCCCGGAGGGCACCCGCGTCGTCGTGGCCTCGCAGGATCAGAATGTCATTCTGAACTACCCGCTACTTCCCGTGGCGGGCAGCGGCGGAACGGTAATCGGCCCGAGCGTTGCCAATTTCCCGGGCTGGTCAACTGCGAAGACCTTTGATCAGGCACGCACAAACGGCGATGGCACCAAATACGTCAGGTTCGAGAACGGCGGCATTGACACCGACGCGCACAAGAACGACGGTTCGGTTGCTCTTAATCAGTCTCTCGACTATTACAACGTGTTTTTCGTTTCCCCGGACGGTTTCCGGTCGGAACCCGCCCAGGCCACGCTGGCGAACAACGACCTCATCTTCGGCTGCTCCAGCAAGGTGACGGACAACGGCGATATCCGGCCCAACCTGCCCAGCTTGCCCAACCTGGACGGTCAGGTCCGCACCAGCAACCCCTGAGGTCTGCCGACTGTAACGCGGCTTCACGGAACCCTAACTAACCAATCAATCAAAGCTGATTGACGATTCCCTCATACACATTCCATGAGTGCCCGGCACGTATGCGAAAGCCCCCACCCGATTGGGTGGGGGCCTTTCGGCGTTTCGGGGGTTGTCACAGCACGGACAGGAAAATATTCTTCGGGGCGGCGGGCTTGGGCTTCCTCACCGGCCGGGCCGCGGGGCGGGGCG
>NZ_JBKIWN010000066.1:0-18634 GCF_058146165.1 Streptomyces sp. AM25
AACCTCCGGTCTCTGGACGCACAATGGAACAAAATAGAACACCGAATGTTCTGCCACATCACCGCGAACTGGCGAGGACGGCCGCTGACGAGCTACGAGGTCGTTCTCGAGACTATCGCCGCAACGACTGCCACGACCGGGCTTTCGATAGGCGCCGAACTCGACACCGGCAGCTACCCCCTTGGCACGACCGTCACGCCCACCGAGTTCCAGTCTCTGCCGATCACACCGAGCACGTTCCACGGCGACTGGAACTACACCCTCGCGCCCGCCCCGCCCAGGCCTCCCGAGCCATCACGGACGCGCCGCCGCATCGCCCCGGCCCTGACCAGCCTGCTCACCGACCCGGCCCTGACGGGCATGGCCCGCACCGACTTCGACCGCCTGGTGGCAGTCTCGGAACCGTACTGGGACGCCCTGGCCGAGGCCGCATTCCGACGGCGCTTTCACCGCCCGCGCAGCTATCTCCACCCGCAGACCAGCAGCCTTGACCACTACCACCGGCTGCTGACAGCTCTGTTACGCCGCCGCAGGGCGGCGACCAGCACCCTCCTGGCCCACTTGCTCGGCGTCACCCGCACCAACCTGTCCAACCAGTTCCAGGACGGACACCGACTCCTCGACCTGCATAAGATCACCGTTACGCCGCTGCCCGGAGCCCCCGCCCGCACCCTAGAGCAGCTGCAGGCCCGTGGGACACCCGCCGAAGGACACCCCGCAGATCAAGTCTGACAGTTATTCACGCACAAGCCCCCAGGGCGCCCGAGTACATCCGGGCCGCCCCGGCCGAGGCCCGGCCCCGCTTGGCGAAGCCGGTCTCGTCCACCACCAGCGCCCCCGCCCCGCCCGGACCAGCCCCGGTACCGCCGTCGTCCAGCCCTTTGACAACATAGCGGCGGGTGAAGTCGCGCAGGGCGTCCGCATCCCGATGGTGTCCGCTGGAGTGGTGTAGAAGTTCGTGATGATCAGTGTCCGGGCCCTGGCAGGAAGTGAGCCACCGCGGGACGGTCACGGGGACGGCTTGAAGGTTCCCGGAAGGACACGCCCGCGATGGCTCTCTCCCAGCATGACCTACAAGAGCTGCTGGAGTCACTGCGCGCGAGTGACGGAGTGGACATGGTCCGCGCCATTCTCGAGCGCATGCTGCAGGAACTGATCGAGGCCGAGGCCACCACCGCCATCGGTGCCGCTCCCGGCCGGCGCACCCCTGCACGTGTCAACCAGCGCAACGGGCACCGCGACCGCCGGCTCGCCACCGCGGCCGACGACCTGGAACTGAAGATCCCCGAACTGCGGTCCGATTCCTTCTTCCCCTCCCTGCTGGAGCGGCGGCGCCGTATCGACCGTGCCCTGTTCGCCGTCATCATGGAGGCCTACATGCACAGGGTGTCCACCCGCGCCGTCGACGACCTGGTCAAAGCCCTCGGTGCGGACAGCGGCATCTCCAAGGCCCAGGTCTCCAGGATCTGCAAGGACCTCGACGAGGAGATCACCGTCTTCAGGGACCGGCCGCCGACCCACACCGTTTTCCCCTACGTCTTCCTCGACGCCACCTGCTGCAAGGCGCGCGTCAACCACCGCATCGTCTCCCAGGCCGTCGTCATCGCCACCGGGGTGTACATGCTCGGCGGCCGGGAGATCCTCGGCTTCGGCGTCGGCGACAACGAGACGAAGGCCTTCTGGACCGAGTTCCTGCGCTCTTTGCGCGAACGCGGCCTGGACCACGTCCAGCTGGTCATCTCCGACGCGCACACCGGGCTGGTGGCCGCGATCCGCACCGTCTTCCTCGGCGCGAGCTGGCAAAGATGCCGCGTCCACTTCGTCCGGGACGTGTTCGGGAAGATCCCGAAAGGCGCCGGGGAGATGGTCGCGGCCACCATCCGCACCCTCTTCGCCCAGCCGGACCGCCAGGCCGTGCTCGCCCAGCTCGACGTGGTCGCGGACATGCTGGGCCGCCAGTTCCCCCAGGTCAAGGAGATGCTGTTGGAAGCAGCGGACGACATCACCGCGTTCGCCGCCTTCCCGGCCGGGCACTGGAAGAAGATCTGGTCGACCAATCCCTGGAACGGCTGAACCGGGAGATCAAACGGCGGACCGATGTCGTGCAGGTCTTCCCCAACCCCGCAGCCCTGGAACGGCTCGCAGGCGCGGTACTGGCCGAACTCAACGACGAGTGGCAGGTCGCCGACCGCCGCTACCTGTCGGAGGAGTCCATGGCCGAACTCCTCACCCCGGACACCACCACCGGTCCCCCAGCAACCCTCCCGAACTCCCGACACCGAACAGCTGACGATCACAGAACCGGCTTCTACACCACTCCAGGAGACGCGATCCGTCTCGTCGGCATCCTCCACGGATGTCTCAAGACCCGCACCTCTACGACGAGGCCACCGCATGGTCACACCATGCAACCCTCACCGCAGCCGCTTGACATCACTTCGCCATGGGATGTCTGACCTGCAGATTCGGAGGATGAAAGAGGTTCACTGGCCGCACCAATAACTTGACGACGCACGGTCTCCTCACAGCATCACGGAACTGTGTTCGCTGGCCGGCTGGCTGCGGGCGTTGCCTGGGCTGTGCTGTCGGCGCGGCGGGCGAGTACGCGCTTGGACAGGGCCCGCATCTGCGGGTCGCGCTCCTTGAGGTCGGCGACCAGCGGGGTGGCGATGAAGATCGACGAGTAGGCGCCGGCCGCGAGGCCGACGAACAGGGCGAGGGAGATGTCGTTGAGCATGCCCGCGCCCAGCACGCCGCCGCCGATGAACAGCAGTCCGGCGACCGGCAGCAGGGCGACCACCGTGGTGTTGATCGAACGCACCAGGGTGCCGTTGAGGCTGCGGTTGGCGAGCTCGCTGTAGGTGAAGCGGGTCTGCTTGGTGATGCCCTTCGCGCTCTCCTTGAGACCGTCGAAGACGACGACGGTGTCGTAGAGCGAGTAACCGAGGATGGTCAGCAGACCGATCACGGTGCCCGGGGTGACCTCGAAGCCGACCAGGGCGTAGATGCCGACGGTGATGGTGAGGTCGTGGATCAGGGCGATCAGGGCGGCGAGCGCCATGCGCCACTCGAAGGCGATCGCCAGGTAGATCACCACGAGGACCATGAAGACGCCCAGGCCCGTCCAGGCCTTGTTGGCGATCTGGTCGCCCCAGCTGGGGCCGACGATGTCCGTGTTGATCTTGTTCGTCGAGACGTCCAGCTTCTTGGCCAGCGCGTCCTGGGTCTTGCGCGACTGGTCCGTGCTCAGCTCGCTGACCTGGACGCGCAGGGTGCTGTCACCGAGCTTCTGGACGGTGGCCGTGTGCCCGGAGGCGTTCTGGGCCGTCAGCCGGGCCTGTTCCGCCGAGACGGAGGTCTTGGGCGTGGTGAAGACCGCGCCGCCCTTGAACTCGATGCCCATGTTCAGCTGCTGCACCGCCAGGGCGGCGATGGCCGTGATGGTGATGAGGATCGAGATGCCGTACCAGATCTTCCGCTTGCCGACGAAGTCGTAGCCGACCTCGCCGCGGTAGAGCCGGGCGCCGAGAGTGCCGAGTCGCGACATCTCACGCCTCCTTCGGGTCGACGGTGGCGGAGGGACGGCGGCGGGAGGACCGCAGCGGCGGCCTGACGCCGAGCCGTTGGGGGCCGGGCCCGGAGTCGCAGTTGCTGCGGGCCCGGTGTTGGGGCTTGGGGGTCACTGCGTCGTGGAGGGGCCGGGGTGCAGGCTGGGGCAGCCGGCTCCCTTGACGGGGAGTTGGAGGGTGGTCAGGTAGCGGTCGGCCGCGGTGCGTGTGCAGGGGCTGTCCAGCGTGGTGTAGACGGCGTGGCCAGCGCCTTGGTAGGTGAGGAGCCGCGAGCCGGTGAGCTGTGCGGTGAGGGTGGTGGCTTGGGTGTGGGGGGTGGAGACGTCATAGCGGGCGTTGAGGAGCAGGACGGGGGGTGTGTTGGTGGTGTGCTGGGGGTGTTGGGGGTTGGTGACGGGGGCGGGCCAGCCGGCGCAGCGGGCTGCGCGTTCGAGGTGCATGGGGCTGCCCAGGATGGTGGGGGCGTGGGTGGTGCTGGTGTTCCAGAGGCTGGCGGCTTGATCTTTGGTGGCGGTTCCCATGTGCCAGTCGGTGCACAGTAGTGCGGTGGCAGGATCGGCGGTGGCTGGTCCGGGTGCGGTGGGAAGGCGGGGCCAGTTCGGGGCGGGGCTCGGGAAGTTGAGGATGGTGTAGTCGTCCAGGCCTGCGAAGATGCCGGGCCAGTAGGGTTCGGGGACCTGTTGCAGGGCGAGGTTGCGGCGCAGGAGCCGGTCGAGGGGGACGGGCCCGTCGCTGTCGGCGAGGCGGCCTTGCGCGGCGGCGGTGTAGATTTTTTTCACGTACTGGGTGATCTGCTGTGTGCTCTGCCCGTGCAGCGGGCAGTGGGTGTCGCGGGTGCACCACCGGGCGGCGGCCTGGAAGGTCTCTTCCATGGCCTGGGCTGTGTCCGCGGTGAAGGCGGTGGGACCGAGGCTGTGGTCGAGGGTGCTGTCGAGCACCATGGCCCGCAGACGGCCGGGATATTGCTGGGCATAGGCCTGGCCGACGACTGTGCCGTAGGAGATGCCGTAGAAGCTGATCTTCTCCTCGCCAAGGAAGGACCGCACCGCATCCATGTCACGTGCGACGGAAAGGGAATCGACATGGCCGTACAGCGGCCCGCTGTACTTCTTGCAGCTGTCGGCGAGCGCCTTGTTGAACGCCACACGGGTGTCGTAAGCCTGCTTTGTGTTCAGCACAAGCGGCATCTCGCTGGCGATGTTGACCAGGTTCTCGCCGCATTTCACGTGTGTGTCACGGGTGTTGACCGCTATCAGGTCGAACTGGTCCCGCAGGTGTTCCCAGGCATCGGCATCCTGCAGCAGAGTGTCGGCGTCGTACTCCCCGGGGCCGCCGAAGTTGACCAGCAGTGGTCCCAGGCGCTTGCCGGGCTGCTTCGCTGGCTTGCGCACCACCTTCAAATTGATCGTCGCGCCGTCCTTGGCCTTCCAGTCCACCGGCACCGTCACGGTCGCGCACTGCGCCGCGTGGTGCTCCGGGCACGCATGCCAGGGGCCCCGCTCCTGCGCCTGTGCCGGCGCAGCCACCCCAGCTGCGACTCCCATCACCGCCGCAACAGCGGCAATCCGCATCCTGCCTGTCCGCATGCATTCCTCCATCAGTGATCCACAGGTCCCACCTCATATCCAGTGGCTGGTCAGTTCAGCGGCTGAGCGTAGGTGACGGGCTCCCTTTCTGTCCTGAAGCCCGTGCGTGGCGTCGGCAGCTTGAGTTCGTGGTCTCTGTGAGACGGTCTTGGTGTTGATTGTTCCGGGGAGGGCAGGCCCGTGGACACGCCGCCGTCGTACCAGGGGTTCCGTTATACGGCGGAGGTGACCGCGCATGCGGTCCGGCTGTCCTTCCGCTTCCCTTTCTCCTGCCGCGAGGCCGGGGAGCTCCGCCGGAGCGCGGCATCACCGTGACCTGCGGGACGGTGCGGCAGTGATGCGCCAGGCCTGCGCCAGGCCTGCGCCAGCGCACTGCGCCGGCGGCGCCCGCGGCCGGGCGGTAAACGGCATCCGGACGAGGTCTTCATCAAAATCAACGGGCGGTTGCACTGCCTGTGGCGCGCGGCCGGCGCCGACGCGAACGTACCGGACATCCTCTCAGAGTGAGTTGGCCGTGTGATACAGGGTTTCGGCTTCCTTGCCCAGATGGGTTCCGTATTCCCTGCCGTCGCCTATGCCCATGGAGTTGATGGCGACAATGGTGCCGGTGCCCGTCTTTTCGCTGAACTCTTTGAGGTGGGGGCCGCCGCTTGAGCCCTTGCCCAGGTCGCAGGCGCCCCACAGTGCAGGCGCGAACTTGTTCTTGTCGGGGGCCTTGGTGACCGGGTCGTGGCAGGACAGCAGACGCTGCCCCTGGTTACTGTTCCCGATCCGGCCCTGTCCCTCTTCGCGGCCGCCCTGGTAGGGGTAGCCGAAGTTGTACAGCACCTCGCCGGCCTTGGGTTTGTCCTGGAACGAAACCGGCATCGCCCCCACGGTCCTGGCCGCACTCCGGCCGTCCTTCCCCGGGTTCAGCACAAGCATCGCAGCATCATGCCCGTCATCGATGGGGTTCCTGGCCGTAGTCCATTCCCTGGCGACGACGACACGGCCGACGGTGTACCCCCCGGACGGCGCCTTTCCGTCCCGATAGCCGGGAATGAAGTACATGTTCGTGTTCCAACCGCCCGCGCGCTGGTCACCTCCCAGGCAGTGCGCCGCGGTCACGGCCGTGCCACCCGGACCGCCGGCGGTGACCGTCGCCGTGCAGCTGCGGTCCTCCCCGTCACCGGCCGAGGTGAAGAACAGCCGGCCCACAGCCTGGGAAACCAGGCCCCTGCCCTTCCACTCGGCGCCGGTCTCCTTGCGCGGATGCCCGGGACCGGGGGTCTGCACCACCTTCAGCTTCTCCGGTGTCCAGTACTTCTCAACTGCACGCTGCTCATCGGCGCTGACTGCCATGGGCCGGACGAGTGCTCCCGGCGTGCCCTCGCCCTCCTCGGCATAGCCGACCGCCGCACTGCTGAGGACACCGGAGGAGCCCAGTGCAGCCACGATGATGACGCGCGGAACGATGTGTGAACGAGACATGCGGCCTTCCGGATACAGGGCAACAGAGACGCGAACACCCTCATCATCCGGTTCTGCGGGAATCAGCCGCAAAGGCCAAAGGTCCCGCCTTCTGTGACGGTTGTGTGACACCCGGACCGGCCAGCAACCCAGGGCTGATTCATAGTCTTGTCGGCCTCGAAAGCCAGCGGGTCACAGGGATGTGACGGGCTCTCACGAGGGGGTGTCTCGCATGCGACGGAGCTCCGATGGTCAAGGGGGCCTCGCAAGTCGCCCTGTCGCATCGGAGCCTTGGTGTGTCGTCGGTCTGCCACGGTCTGCTTGGTGGAGTCGCCCGCCGAGGTGCAGCGTGCGGTCGGTGGCATCGCCGGGCGGCTGGCGTCGCTGCCCGGTCCGCGGGCCCGGCGTGGACGCCGGCACTGTCTGACGACGGTGCTGCTGGCCTGCTGTTGCGCGGTGCCGGCCGGGGCCCGTTCCATCCGGGCGATCGGCCGGTGGGCCCGCAACGCCCCGCAGGAGACCCTCGCTCTCCTCGGCGCCACCGCCCGTGGTCCTTTCGGGGTGCGCAGGGCGCCCTCGACGACCACCGTGCAGCGCCTGTTGACGGCCGTGTGCCCGGGCGGCCCGGCCGGTCTGCTCGGATGCGATCCGGCAGGGGCCGGCCACCTGGCCGTGGACGGTAGGACCGCCAGGGGCTCGCGCACCGGCACCGCCCCGGCCGCCCGCCTGGTCTCCGCCCTCACCGGGACCGGACACCTCAGCCAGCCGGGCCCGGGTACCCGAGAAGACCACCGAGGTCACCGCCCTGCCCCACCTGGCCCTGCCGCACCTGCTCGCCCCCTTCGACCCGGCCGGCGTCACCGTCACCGCCGACGCGCTCCACACCAACGCCGGCGAGGCCCGCTTCCTCGTGGAGGACGCGCACGCCCACTACGTCCCGGTCGTCAAGCAGAACCGGAAAACGCTGTTCAACGCGGTGCGCACGCTGCCGTGGACCACCGTGCGCGCCCAGCACGTCAGCCGGGACCACGCCCACGGCCGCAGCGAGACACACACCGTGCGCGCGCTGACCGCCACGGACCTCGACCCGGGCTTCCCGCACCTGGTACAGGTCGCGCGCGTCCACCGATGGCGGCGGGTGGAGACGACCGGCAAGGTCTCCCGCCACACCGTCCACGTCATCACGGACCTCGCATCCCGGCAGGCACCACCGGCGAGAATCGGGCAACTCGCGCGCGACCACCGGACGATTGAGAACTGTGAGCACTACGTGCGTGATGTGACGTCCAGGGAAGACACGTCGCGAGTGCGGACCGGGCACAGCCCGCAGAACATGGCCACCTTCCGGAACCCGGCCATCGGCACACTCCGCGAAGCCGGCCACCGCTACATCCCCGACGGGCTCCGCGACATCTCCCACCGCCCCTTCACCCACCCACTGGAGCTGCCGGGCACCGGCTGACCTGCAACTCCGCCACGCCACCGGGACTATGAATCCAATGCCGGGAAGATAGGGCCGTGGCCTGGTTGTCAAGCGGTTCGGTGAAGTTGATGTGGAAGGGGCGGGGCTCCGCGTAGGACGGAAGTCGGCCAAGACGTCGTGCCCACGGGAGCCCTGTTGTCTGTCCAGGCTGCCATGTCCGCCTGCCCTGGTTCCGGCCGAAGTGCCTTTGCGGCCGGGCATCTTGGCGAGTTGACCCAGCTCATCGCGCCGTGCGTTGTCGATCAGGTGCTGCAGGCCACGCGCCGGGTGGAGAGACGGGTCCGCAAACTGCCGTCACGGGTGGTGGTGTACTTCGTACTGGCGATGGCCCTCTTCCCCCTCGAGGGGTATCGCGGAGTGTGGTCTTCCCTGGTCGCCGGCCTGCGGACGACCGTCGCAGATCCGTCGGCCGCCGCGTTGCGCCAGGCCCGGCGCCGGGTGGGCCCCGAACCGTCGAGCTTGCTGTTCGACCGGCTCAAGGGCTGCACGGCCACTGCGGAGACCACCGGTGCGTGGTGGCGCGGCCTGCGGACGGTGGCCTGGGACGGCACCACCCTCGAGATGGCCGACAGTGCCGCCAACGCCGCGTTCTTCGGCTGCTACCGGGCTCGGCGCGAGTCGACGTACCCGTTGCTGCGGCTCACCGCCCTGGTGGAATGCGGGACCCGGGCCCTGGTGGATGCGGTGGCCGGACCGCTGTCCGACAGCGAGAAGAGCCAGGCACAACGGCTGTGTGCGGCGCCGGGTCCGGGCATGCTGCACCTGGCCGACCGCGGCTCCGACGGGCTCGAGCCGATGCGCGACGCCGCCCGCACAGGTGCACAGTTGCTGTGCGCATCAACACCTGCCGTGTCCTGCCCGCCGTCGAGGCGCTGGACGACGGCAGCCGGCTGTCCATGGTCTCCACCCCCACCGGCCGCAACCAGCTGGTGCGCTGGGTCCACCGCGACCGCCGGCGCGGCGTGGCACCCCAGGTCCAGGGTGTTGCCGTCCGCGTCATCGAGGCCGACGTCACCGTGGCCGACCGGGCCACCGGCACCAACCGCCTGCGCCTGGTCACCACACTCCCGGACCACCGACGCCACCCGGCCCAGGAGCTCGCCGCCCTCTACCACCAGCGCCGGGAGATCGAAACCGCCTTCTACGGACTGAAAGTCACCGCACTCGGCCCGGGCACCGTCCTGCGCTCCCACCACCCCCGCGACGTGCTCCAGGAGCTGTTCGCCCTGTTCACCGTGTTCCAGGCAGCCCGGCGGATCGCGACCGACACCGCCACGGCGGCCGACATCGACCCGGACCGCACCTCACTGACCGTCACACTCCGCACCGCCCGTCACACCGTCATCAACGCCGACTCGGGCTCTCACCCGGTACCCGGCACGGCACCGCGCATCACCGCCGCCATCCTCAACCCCCGGGACCTGGGACCTGTCCAGCGGCGTCCCCGGATCCTCCCCCGCCGCGTCAAACGCAGCCAGCCGAAGCTCGCCTACAACACCACCCGGAACAACAAGCCGCTACAGCAAGTAACCACAACCATCACTGTCACACCGCACCGCAGCCCTTGACACCCCACACACGGCCCTATCTTCCCGGCATTGACTATGAATCAGCCCTGCCAGCAACCCGGCTTGGTTTCCTGTTTGCTGCTGCGGCGCTCAACCGCCTGCCTCTGCCAGGGCGGCAGGCGAAGCTACGACCGCTGCCCTGGCAGAGGCAGGCCACCCGTGGCGGCCCGATGAACCACCGCCGCGAACTACGATGCCCGGAGGCGGGCGCTCCCGGCACGATGAGAGCCGTTCCGGATCACTGTTCCGGCGGGGGCGGAGTGATGGCTGATTCCGGGGGGTGGGGGTGAGGGGATGTACAACTTGCCGGGGGTGTGGAGTGTCTGGGTGGGCACGGAGACGGCCGTCCCGCGTACATCCATCAACCGGCACCATGCGACTTGCGACTTCCACGGAGGACACAGTGAAGCGTGCTGTACGTACCCGCGTTGCAGGAGCGGCGCTGCTCGCCGCCGCCACGACCGTCACCGGACTGATGGCGGGCACCGGGACGGCCGTCGCGGCTCCGGCCCCCGCCGCCACGTACAACCAGGAGTGCGGTACCGGCTACAAGCAGGTCAACCAGATCCCGATCCCGGACCGTGGGACGGTCATCCTGACCTACAACGCCGCCACCGGCAAGAACTGCGTGGTCACCAAGCGGAACAGCTCGACCGGCTCACGGCTGTGGGTGGGCTCCTGGCTCCAGCGCGACAACGACCTGAAGTCGAAGCAGGAGCAGTACGGCTTCTACACCTCGTACGCGGGGCCGGTCTACCTGGACGCCAGGGGCAAGTGCGTCGACTGGGGCGGCGAGATCGACGGCTACGTCGTGGCCCGCTACAAGACCAACTGCGCCACCCTGGCCCCCACCGGGCAGCAGGCCCGCTGACCCGGGACCGAGGCGGTGAGCGGTGATCACCGGCGGGTGATCACCGCGATCGCGTTCAAGTACCGCACCGGGGCAGCGTGTACGGACGTGCCCGGACACTTCCGGGTCGCGGAAGGGCGCGTCCACAACCGGCTGCGGACCGCCCCTGCCGCCCAGGCCGGCACCGAGGCCGGCGTGGAACTGGTGGGAGCGGTCCGCTCCACCCATCGACCCCGCCCACCGGCACGCCGCCGGGGCCCGCCCTGAGGGCCCCGGCCGCAGCCCGCCCCCTGGAACATCGTTGTTGGGCACTCATGGATACAAGGCCCCGGGACCAGCGCAGGGTGTAGCCGCCGTCGGGGCAGAGCGTGGAGCCGGTCATGAAGGTGTCGGTGAACAGGAAGAGTACGGTGTCGGCGATCTCGCCTTCGGTGCCGGGCCGGTGCAGCAGGGCATCCCGGCTGTACTGCGCGAAGCTCTCTTCCCGGATCTCGGCGGGGCGTTGTGCCCAGAGGCTGCCGTCGACGGTGCCGGGGGCGACGACGTTGACGCGGACGGGCGCGAGTTCGGCCGCGAGCCCATGCCCGGTGGTGTCGTCAAGTTGCTTGTGGAGTTGGCGGGTTGGGGTGTGGCGGGATGTCGTTGGGTCAGGTTGTCGGTGCCATGGGGCCGCCCCGTTGGTCTGGTGCCAGGCGGTGAAGGGGTGGGTCATTCCGGTGCGGAAGTCACGTGCTGTGATCAGGTGCCATCTGGGCCGGAAGCGGCTGGAGAGCCGGGAGAAGGCGGCAGGGAATCTCTGCGCCGCGCCACGTGACCGGAAGCGTCATGGCCCGTTCATGCTGCCGGGTGGGCTGGTGGCTGTTCCCGGCCCGGCTGTTCAGGTATTCCGAACTGCGGTGCCCGGCCGGCGGCATCACCCCACGGTGCGCGGCGCCGTATGCGGCGGAGCCTGTCCGTGACGGCCTCGCGGGGCACATACCGCAGGCCCTCGAGGAGCTCACGGAACAAGCGCCCGGCCGCGGTCCGGGCCGCGGCGGTCCTGGACGAGGATGCCGGGGACGCTGCCGTCCTGGCCAGCCGCGCGCCACAGATACCGCATCCTGCCACTGGCCCTGAGGAACACCTCGCCCGGATACCACTTGTCACCCGGCCCCGGCTGCCGGCGGCGCAGGCGGACCGAAGGCCGCACACCAGGCCCGGACCGTCTCATACGGCACCGTGACCCCGGGCCGGAAGAGAAGCTCCCCGGCCCCGCGGTACGAGAGCGGGAACCGGTGATACAGCCGCACAGCGTGACCGATGACCTCCGCGGGGAACCGGCAGCCCTTGTACGGCACCGGCACCCGGCCTCCACCGGCAACCCCTCCCACGACCACCTGCACCAAGATCACATACGGGCCCCCGCTCCACCCGACAGCGCCCCGGACTCGTCCCCGTCCGGCCGACGGCCTGCTGAATCATCCATCAGCCGAACCTCCAGGCCAGTACGTCCCAACATCCATCGCGGGTCAGCCTGTTATGTCGTTACGGGGGGTGTGGCGGCGCTTGTCAGCTCGATTGTGCCTGCGGCCGAAGTCGCGGTGGCTGTGCACAGCAGCTTGTGGCCGGCGAAGCCGGGGGCGGCTATGAGGCTTGTCGAGGTGGCCGTGGCGATCGGCAGGAATACCTCAGGTACGTGCGTACCCCGCTGGCTCAGGAACCACCGGGTCTTGACCGTGTCGGGAATCGTGCCCACCCATGCCGGGATGCCGCAGGCCAGTGTCGAACCTACGGATACCGTGCCGACGATGGCCACTGTGCCAGCGGGCATGGGCACGAGCGGCAGGTTCGGGCTCAGCGCCCATGTACGGATCGTGGCGGCGTTGGTGAATCCGTTCGGTACGCCCAGACCGCAGGCTTGGTGGCTGGCTACGAACGTCGCGATGGCGATCTGCTCGGGCCGGCCGTACCGGTCGGTGACCAGAGGGCCGCCGCTGTCGCCGCTGCACGCCGCAGCTGGCGGGTGCCCGGCTGGTGTGCCTGCACAGAGTACCGACTGGCCGTCGATGACGAATACGCCGGCTTGCCGCACACATTCCTGATGGCCGATCACGTGCAGGTCCGCTCGTATCAGAGCGTCGCTTGCCCCGGCGGAAGCGCCGGTGACCGGATCACGGTCCCGGGTCACCCCGTGGCCGTACAAGGCTCCGACGGCTCCCGGTTCGGGGGTCTTCTCCGCCAGACGTATCGGCGGCACATCACGCACGGGACTGGCAAGGACGATCACAGCAGCGTCACCGGCTGTGGAGCCTGTCCGCAGGCCCGCCTTGGGGTCATCTGTCGGGCGGATGTACCGGAAGTCCGGGTGAACGGACCAGCCCCGTATCGGCAGCAGCCGTCCCGGACTGGCAGAGAGCGGGGAAGCCCCGAGACGGAGCTCAAGGAGAGACGGGTCGGTGTGGTCCAGGCAGTGTGCGGCGGTGAGGACACGGTCCGGGGCGATCAGTGTGCCACCGCACCGCACACGTTGCTGGGGCGCCTTGTCGCCGGCATTGGCGAGCGTCACCATCCACGGCGCCGCCGCAGGATCGGCCACCTCCCGGCCTCCCGCCACTGCCCCTGCGGGAGCGGCCAGCAAAGTTCCGACCATAATGAACGCGGTCGCCACGGTGGCGGCGACCGCCCCGGGAAGACGGCATCTGGTCACGTTACGTTCTCCCGTCAGTGATGAAGGACAGCCTGCGCGGTGCATGCAGCAGACAGCGAGGCTGATTGCCACCGCTCCCGGACGATAACCGCCAAGGACTGCGTGGTCCTGTTATCTGGTCTGCTCACCCTACGGATCACCGTGAACGCCTCAAGCGGTTTGGTGTTTTCTTCTGGCATATGGCTGAAAAGGATTCCGGTTCCGCCAGCCCACCTTGCTTGGCGTCGTCACGTTGTTGATGTGGCCGATGAGTTGGGGCATGCCAATGATGTTGTCTGCTTCGTCAGGAGAGGGGGTGCGTGTCAATCCCCAGAGAGCGTGGAGGATTTCCTTATGCTGCTCGGTCCTCCAGGTGCGCCCGGATCCGGGCTTCGGTGATCGTCCGTTCGGACTCCACCGGAGGTAGCCCGCCGGCCGCGCTGTGCCTGCGGCGTGTGTTGAAGAAGTCCGCGATCCACGTGGCGATCTTCAGCCGGGCCTCGGCACGGGTGGCGAAGCGGTGCCGGTGGATGTACTCGACCTTGACCGACGAGTGGAACGACCGCGGCCGCTTTGTCCAGGGCCGAGCCCACGCGCCCCATGGACTGGACCACGCCGAGGCGGTCGCACAGGGTGTTGTAGGCCTGGCTGGTGTATTGCCCGGACTCAACCGGTCGTTGCAACACCGCCTTGTTGGATCAACAGTAGCTGCTCGTTCAGGGCTTCGGCGGGTGTCTTCCAGCCGAGGGTTTTGCGGGGGCGGTTGTTGAGGGCGGCAGCCACAGCGTCGAGCTCGCTGGCGTTCCAGCGGGAGAGGTCGGCGCCCTTCGGGAAGTACTGACGCAGCAGGCCGTTGGTGTTCTCGTTGGTGCCTCGCTGCCAGGGGCTGTGCGGGTCACCAAAGTAGACCGGCAGCCCGGTGCCGATCGTCAACTGGGCGTGCTGGGCGAGTTCTTTACCACGGTCCCAGGTCAGCGAGCGGCGGATCTGCTCGGGCAGGGTGGTGATACTGGCCGCGATGACGTCCTTCATCGCCTCGGCGCCATAGCCGCCCAGCGCGGGGCCGTTCTTCGTCCGCGGCTCGGCTCCCCAGCCCTCCATGCGCGGCAGGTGCAGCAGCATTGTGAACCGCGTGGTTCGTTCCACGAGAGTGCCGATCGCGGACCTGTCGGTGCCGATGATGAGGTCGCCTTCCCAGTGGCCCGGGACCGCGCGGTCCTCGGCCTCGGCCGGCCGCTGGCTGATCACCACGTCCGGGGTGACGTGCCCGCCGGCACGTTGCCGGGCACGAGCCCGCGGAACCCGCAGGGCCCGCCCGGTGCGCAGACAAGCGACGAGTTCACGCTTGAGCGCCCCGCGTCCTTGGACGTAAAGCGCCTGGTAGACCGCCTCGTGTGAGATCCGCATCGTGTCATCCTCGGGGAAGTCGACCTTGAGCCGGTGTGCGATCTGCTCCGGGCTCCATGATGTCGCCCACCGCCGGTCCTGCCTCCGCGGCTTGTTGCGGCCCTTCCACGGCGCGGTCACCGGCCCCGACAGTGCAGTCCCGTCCGGGTGACGGATCTGCCCCGCCAACCGCTGCTGTACGTAATCGCGCAACCGCTCGTTTGTGACCAGTTTGGCCGCCTTGGGACGCCGGGCCAGCAGCTCGGCTTTCCACTGCGCCACAGATGCCCGGTACTCCAACTTCCCGCCCCGCGTCGCCGCGTTGCGCCGCAACTCCCGGGAGACCGTCGACGGGGCACGACCCAGCCGACGTGCGATTGCCCTCACACCCGCCCCCTGCGCCTTCAACAAGGCGATCTCCTCCCGCTCGGCAAACGACAGATACCGGCCCATGCACGGGCTCACCATGAACGTCGGCATCCCGCCACGCTCCCGGAACCACCGGCTACCAGCGGCTTGCGACGCGCCGACCGCGACAGCCGCCTCCTCACTGGTCAACCCTTTGGCGACCTCGCGCCAGAACCGACGCTCGACCTCTCGTCGCAACGACGGCGCCCCTGGAGACTTCATCGGTGACCTGCCGGTCAACGACTTCATCCATCCCGCTGGCCTGCCCATCGACACCTCCACGATCAAGGTGTTGCGACGATCAGTTGAATCCGCCGGGCCTTGGTTCGGGTCTGTCGTGAAGTCGACGGATGGCCGAATCCGGCCCCAGGTGGTTCGGCCGCCGTGAGGGCGATCACGTTGCCTCCGGGGACGAGCGGCCACAGCGTGGCCGGGCCGCTGACGCGGGGCCACAGGTTCTCGCCGCGGCTGCCATCAGAGTTCTCCAGGTAGATGGCCTTGATGCCGGGGCGGGTGTCGATCACCACCGTGCGGCCAGCCGGGATGCCGTAGTCCAGGACCAACTGTTGCCCGGTAGTGATGCTCTTCAGCCGGACCGGCACGACGGGCTGGCCGGTGTCCTGGTAGCCCAGCGGCCCGGTGATCCGCCACACCGGCCACGCGTCCACATCGGAGGTGACGTGGACGGGCAGTCCCTCGTCTCCGATCACACTGGGGGTGATCCGCAGCAGGAAGAACCCCGCCGTGTGCGGCTCCCTGCCGGGAGCGTCGGTGACGCGGGCCAGGGTGAGCTGGTCGACATCGAGGGCGGCACCGCCAGCATGGATGACCGGACGCACCGAGACCGTGCCGTCCGGCATGGCTCCGGGGCGATCCTGCGACGGGCGGCCATCACCGGTCCCCTCACCGGCTCCGGGCGCGGACCACCCCCGCACGTAGCCGGTGAACTCCGCCCAGCCGTGGCTGTCGTCCAAGGGCCAGCGGTCCGCCGTGACCAGACGGTCACCGCCGGGCACTGGAGCACCGCCGGCGTCCACCTCGACGAGACCGACCGAGAACGTCGCCACTCCCCCGCTGGTCAGCGCCTGCCCGCGCCGCACGCGCGCGGTGAGGCGGTACAGGCTGGTCCCGTCGTAGGGCACTGCGGCCCCTTCGCTGCGGGTGCCCGCGGCAAAGCGGGCGTAGATGCCGGTGGTGGCGTCTGGGTCGGTGCGCGTGAGGCCCGGGGAGCTCCAGGCACCGGGGTTGTCCATGGTGTCGGACAGCAGCGGCGCCCAGGACCCTGCGGGGTAGGACAGGAAGTGTGGGCACGGTGCACCCGGAACGTGGAGGTGCGTTCGGCGCCGTACCAGTACGGATCCGGGGCGGTGAGCTGGATCCCATATTTGATGAAGGTCAGGCCAGCGGCGTCGGTGCTCTCGTCGCCCTCCATTCCGCCGGTGTAGTGCACATGCAGGGTGCGGGCTGTGCCGTCGGCTTCGGCCACCCGCAGGGTGCACGGTCCGCGGCCCAGGGCGGCGACCAGGCGCCGTTTCAGCGCCACCAGCTCCGGCCGGCACGGGGCCCACAGCAGCAGGGGCAGCGTGATCCGCCGGGAGGCGGCACGCCGTTTCGCCACCCGCCCTCCGTCCATGCCCGCGTACTCCGTGACCACCGTGTCCACCGGTGGTGCGTCCAGGCCCGTGGGCCCCGGGAGAATGGCGATGCATGCCCCCTGCTGTGAGAGATCCGCGGTCAACAGGAATTCCTCGCCGCTGTCGGCGGTGAGCGTGACCCTGGGCGGGGTGTCGGCTGCTGCACGCTCGGGCTCGGGCAGCAGACCGGTATAGACAACAGCAGACGGGGAATTCAGCATGGCAAGGACAGACACACGCAACCCCCTTTCAGGGTGGAAGGACAGCACCCACATGCACCGCGTAACTAATGACTACGAAACGTGACCGCCGCAGAACCGCGCCCGTGCCACACGCCAGCTCGGCTGTGATCACCGAAGCGTTGGGATTTCTGCATGACAGCTGCACGGCTGCGTCTTATCGTTGGTCGCTTTTTGCCGAAGAAGTGTCCTTGTCGGTACTTCTCGGTGGAGAGTGCCGTAACCGGTTTCGTCGGCACATCGGCGGAACCCCGCCTCAGTCCCCGGAGGGGTCATGGCTATTGGGATAGTCAAGTGGTTCAACGCCGACAAGGGCTTCGGCTTCATTGCTCGGGATGACGGCGGTGATGACGTGTTCGTCCACTTCTCGGCCATCGCCGAAGAAGGTTTCCGCTCCCTGGAGGAGAACCAGCGGGTGGAGTTCGATGTCACCCAGGGGCCTAAGGGACCGCAGGCCGAGAACGTCCGCAAAATCTAGGAGCGTAGGAGACCTGAAGACTCGGCAGCCCGAAAGCAGCGCTGGAGCTTGGGAGGATACGATGACCGTTCAGCATACCCTCAGCGTGCTTGATCGGCATGAAGACGGTTCCTCCACGTGGTCTCTCTGGGCGATCAGCACAGAGGAGAAGGGGAGCGTTCAAGATCTCCTAGGGCGTGCCCCGAACACCGAGGGCGTTATCACGCCGGAACAGGCGGACGAAGCACGGACGGCCACGCGGGAATGGCTGGCGTACGCAAGCGAGGATTCGCCGTCGTCGCCGGGTGCAAGCTGAGCTAATGAGACGGGCTCAACGCCCCCCCACCACGGATCGGCACACCCGGACAGCAGACTGCGGAACGTGACTGCCCCCCCTGCGGTCACCCGCTGACCGTGGCATGCAGCATTGTCAGGCGTAGAGGGCGTCGGCGAGTCGCAATGCGGACACGATCTGCTGTTCGCTGGGGATGCCGGGGGCGGCATGCAGGTGAATCACCGGCGCGCTGCCCTGCGATTCCCTTGAGCCTTTTCCAATCTCAGGTTGTGGTGTTGAGGTGGAGGGTGAGGATGGCCTGGACGATGTGGGTGATGCGGGTGGTGCTGCAGCGGAGCTTTGTGAGGAGCCGCCAGTTCTTGAGTGTGGCCATGGCCCGTTCGCCGATCGCGCGGATCTTTGCGTGAGCGCGGTTGACCGCCTGCTGACCACGGGAGAGGTGCTTCCGGCGGCTGCGGTAGGGGGACACGGACGGTGCAGCCGGCTCCCTGATATCCCTTGTCCGCCCAGCACCTGACGCCGGCTGCGGCGAGGGCCTCGATGATGCCGTGCGTCCGGGCGGCCTTGATGTCGTGGACAGCCTCCGGCAACGCGGGTGAGGCCCCCAGGGCCTCACCAAAGGGATCGGCTATGACCTGCACGTTCATGCCGTGCTGCCGGTGTTTCCCGGAATAGTACGGGCGGTCCGCGGCGACACGGTCAATGGGCAGCAGTGTCCCGTCGAGGATCACGAAAGCCTTCCCTGCCGCGGTCTTCACTGCCTGCTGCAGCGTCGGGGCGAGGGCGGCCAGGACGCCGATGCCCTCGTGGACGTGGCGGCAGACGGTGGCGATGCCGATCGCGAAGCCGGCTGCAAGGCGGGCGTAGGTGTCGCCGCAGCGCAGGTGCGCGAGCACGAGCAGGGCCTGTCGGCCTGCGGTCAGCCGCCGCCACCGCGTCCCGATCTCCCGACGGTGTACCTCCAACTGCCCGGCGAGGAACTGCAGGGAGGGGGTGTGTCAATTTAACGGCTGATCCGTCCAGTTCGGATTTACTTGTCGGCGGC
>NZ_JBKIWN010000067.1:0-12140 GCF_058146165.1 Streptomyces sp. AM25
GGCGTCCTGGACCTCGACATCGTGGTGGGGTCGGCGCGGAGCGCGGTACTGGGATTCCTCCCAGCCCGTTTCTCCACGCCGCCCTCCCGAACCGGACGTGCGAGTTGGCCCCGCATCCGGCTCTCCACAAGCCCCGTTGAGCAGGTGCTTTCCTCAGATCGTGCTGGGCCAGGGCGACGGAATGGTCGTCCCCCGGGGCCGGTATCGCGTGGTGACTACCGAGCCCGGGTTGAACAGAACGACGTCTCCGTCGTGCGGCCACCATCCGCCGTCACAATAGCGATGGCGGAGTTCCTTCCACCCGGTGCCGAGGTGCTTGCGGCGGAGCCATCCGAAGACCTGACGCCAGACGATCATGCGCAGGTATTGGAAGGCCCGGGCGGACACCCCGGGGCGGAAGTAGGCGGTCCAGCCCCGCAGCACCTGGTTGAGCTTGCGCAGCAGGACTGCCAGCGGCAGGCTGACGTTCATCCGGCAGAGCGCCTTCGTCTTGGCCTTGATGGACCGAAGTGCCTTCTTGGCCGGGTAGTTGTAGACGTACTGCCGGTCGGTTCCTCGCTTCTGGTGGCGTTGGATGCGCCAGCCGAGGAAGTCGAGGCCCTCGTCGATGTGCGTGATCAGTGTCTTCTCCTCCGAGAGCCGCAGGCCGACGGTGGAGAGGACTTCCGCCACTTCTGGAAGCAGTGCCTCGGTGTGGGCTCGGGTGCCCGACACCAGAATGACGAAGTCGTCCGCGTACCGGATCAACCGGTAGTTGGGCAGCCCCTTCTGGCGTCGTGTCCACCGTTGCTTCGTCGTGGACTGCGCCCCGCCAGGTGCCTTGACGAAGTGCTCGTCCAGGACCGAGAGGGCCACATTGCTCAGCAGGGGCGAAAGAATCCCGCCTTGTGGGGCAATGCCGCGTAGTTAAGCCACTTGGCAATCTGTTTCCACATTTTCACAGCGACACGCCGGGGCTTGTTGTGGACAGTCAACCTGCACCGGTCCTGCTCTTTCGCTGTCGCCGCGAACCTGGTTATGTTCCTCGTTCATGGGTGGGATTCGGGATGAAGAAGCAGTCTCTGGTGGGCGTCTGACGGACCGGGTGAGTATCGGGCTTCTGACGCGTCTGGTGGACCGGGACCTGGTGGATGAGGTCCTCGCGGAGACGGGGCGGACGGAGAAGAGGTCCCGTCTGCTGCCTGCACGTGTCGTCGTCTATTACGTGATGGCCATGTGCCTGTTCTTCAGCGAGTCGTACGAGGAAGTAACCCGTCTCCTCGTCAACGGCCTGCGGTTCATGGGGACATGGCGGAAGGAATGGACGGTTCCCACGTCCAGCGCGGTGTCCCAGGCGCGCCGGCGTCTGGGACCTGAACCGCTGAAAGCGCTGTTCGAGCGGGTAGCGCTGCCGTGTGCCCAGCGCGGTACGCAAGGGGCGTGGCTGGGAAATCGGCGGCTGATGGCCATCGACGGTTTTGTGCTGGACCTCCCCGATACACCTGCGAATGATGCGGAGTTCGGGCGTTCCGGCGGGGAGAAGAATCCTGCCCCGTTTCCGCAGGTGAAGATTGTCGGGCTGGGGGAATGCGGCACGCATGCCGTTGTCGCTGCGCGTATGGGGCCCTGGCGGACGGATGAAGGGAAACTCGCCCGGGATCTCGTGGCGGATTTCGAGCCGGGCATGCTGATCACCGCCGACCGGGGGTTTTATGCCTACCGACTGTGGGAGGCAGCTGCGGCCACGGGGGCGGATCTTCTGTGGCGGATGCCCGACGGACCTCATCTGCCGGTAGTCCGGCCGCTCAAAGACGGGTCGTACGAGTCGTTTCTGCTGGACCCGGGAGTACGCCGTCGGCGCGCGGTCCAGCGTCACCGAGGGGCAACACACATCGAGGAGCCCTCCGGCATTCCGGTCCGGGTCGTCGAGTACGAAGTGACCAACCATGAAGGCAAAGGAGAAATCTTCTGCCTGATCACCACCATCATAGACCCGGACGACGCCAGTGCAGCCGAGCTCGCGGCGGCGTATGCCGAACGCTGGGAATTCGAATCCGGCCTCGACGAGATCAAAACCCACCAGCGCGGCCGCGGTGCCGTACTGCGCTCGAAGTCCCCGGATATGATCGAGCAGGAGATCTGGGCGCTCCTGCTGACCCACTACGCAGTCCGGCACCTGATGTGCGAAGCAGCCGACCAGGCCGACATCGACCCCGACAGGCTGTCTTTCATCCGCTCACTGCGCATCATCCGCCGTCAGATCACTGACCAGGCGGGCTTTCCCCCCTCACCGTCTCACGAAAGCTCTTGAAGCAGCCTTCACGGAAATCCTGGAGAGACCCAACCCACGCCGACGCCACCGCACCAGCCCACGAGCCGTCAAACGCATCCACGTCCACGCCTACAGGAAGAAGAAGCGCACCGAAACCACAGTCCACCACCCTGACCCACCAAGCATCAAAATCTTCGCCGTTTCTTAACTACGCGGCATTGCCCTGCCGATCAACACGTCCAGCTGATGCGGGCTCAAACCGGCAGCACGGTGGAACGGCATCGGCCCCCCGAACGAGCGCGTGGGAGTCGGCACTTCACACGCTACACCGGAGGGACCGATCCCGTGTTCAGCGATCACCATCCAGCAACATCACAGACTTCTGAATGACCTTCCAGCCGTCCCCTCTGACCTGCCTATTCCACCCCCGCAGGACAGGCTGAAAGGCCTTCAGCCAGACAGGCATAGAACTCCGTCCGAAAGCGGGACAGTTCCCCAAATGCATCCCGCGGGACGCCCCGCTACAGCAGACTCATCGTTACGGCCTTCGCGCTGATCAAACGCCTCTGTGACGGAGCACATGATCAGGCGGAGGCCGCTCCCACGTCCGGCAAACAGCGGATCCCAGCCCTAACAATCCTTACACTCGAGGACCTTGGTAAATCCCGGCACCTCGGGGACTGCGAAGAGGGGGAACGGTGGGGTGTCGTCTCGGCTCTTTTTCAGGCTGTCCTTGAGTTCTGTGGCGGTGAAGGAGTGGGGCGACGCGTCGTGGGTCATGGAGGACTTCAGTTTATCGAAATCCTTGGAGAATTGACTGAGGGATGTCCGGCTTATGCAGTTGTCGTAGGTCATGCGGCCGAGGCTACTGCCGTCGTTGGCGTTTTTGCAGGAGGCTTCGCGCAGGGCACTGAGGATTGCCTCTTTGTTCTGGTCCATGAATTCGACGGAGAAGTGGGTGAAGTTGTCCGGCTTGTGCAGGCCCTCGGCCACTGCGCTGCCGACGACGTCGAGGAGGTCGTTGCTGTCGCGGCTGAGGGTTTTCCTCAGGCCGTCGCGCAATTTCTTCTTCGCCATGAGGGCCTCGTGTTCGACCTTTGCTACTTCCTGCTTGCTCAGGCGGCGCCGGGCGCTGTCGAGCTGTGCGTCGATCAGGGCCTCACCCTGTGCGGCGCTGGCGGCGAAGTGCATCTGGACGGCAGCCCAAATGCCCTGGGTCTTGGGGTCGTTGACGGCCCTCTTCATAGCCTCGGGGCCGAAGTTCTTCCATGCTTTGTCGCGTTCGGAGCGGATGTGGTCGTCGATGGAGATCTTTCCGCTGCCGAAGGCGGCGCGGCTGATGATGCTGATGACGAGGGCGACCACGCTGGCGAGGATGCCAGCGTGCAGGGGCATAGACTTGAGTTTGGCCAGGCGGTTGATGCCGTCTGCGGTGAGGTTGGCGATGGCCTCGCCGATCTTCTTCGGGTCGTGTGCCAGGCATGCCTTGACCAGGTCTTCGAAGTGCCCTGCCTCGGCCACCTTATTGACCACGGCAGTCCTCAGAGCACCCAGCAGCCCCTGGTCGACGTAGGCTGTCGCGACGTCGTTGAACTTCCTCATACGCTCGGCGTAGTAAAGTCCCTTATTCTTGTCCTTCAGGTCCACCTCCTTGGCGCTGGTATCGGCCTTAAAACTCTTTACGATCTTGTCGAGATCCTTGACATCCTTGAACGCCGGACTCAGATAGGGCTTGCCGTCCCGCCGCGCCGCCTCGTAATCGTCCGTGGTCTCCTTGCCCTGCCCGATCTTCTCCAGGTTTTCCCGGGCCTCCTTCAGGAACTCCTCGAACGTGGCCGGAGAATGTATCTGCTGTGCGGCGGCTGCTTGGCCTGCGGGGGCGGCCACCCACAGCACCGGGGCTGCGAGGAGCGTAGACAAAGTTATACTGATCGGGTATTTGGACCGGGCAAAACGCTTCACGGCTGTCCTTCCGGATCATTTGGAGGGTTTGCGGTATTCGAAACAGGCGGGGTGTTGCCACAGCCAACGACCTTGGGGGCGCACGGCCTGCCAGCCCCGGAACTACGGGAGGCAAGTCGGCTGACCACGACGCAACACGCTCGCTTCGGGGCCTGCCCCTGTCCACCGGCTTGGCAGTCGACCCCTCAACGCCATCCATCGCCCCTGCGCCGGCCTCCCGTAACTCCCCGATGGAGTGCGGGGCAGGCAGTTGCAGGTGTGGCGAGCGTGTTAATGCGCGCCGGGGGCGGGCGAGGTCATGTGTGTACGGGGGCCACTGTGGCTCGGACTACTGCAGGTGCAGCCCATGTCTCTCACCTTCTTCCGGCCGGAGCGTGCGGGCGCTGGACGACACGGCAAGGAGCGCACCGGCCTGTCGGCCGGTTCACCCCAACTCGTCAGAGCTTTGGCACTGCACGACGTGATCCCCTGGGCTGGGGAAGCCACTTGGGGTCACCCCTTGGGCCGGGGAGGCCTGTCCTGACCCTGGGCGTCTCTCGACGTCGTGGGGTCAGTGGCCTGTGTCCGCACAGACGCCCACCGAACGAGGTGCCTTCTTCAAACCTCCACGAGCATAAGCCTGATTAAGTCGGACATTAAGGTTATTTGTGCACCCGTGGATACGCTTGACGAAACCTTGACCGTCAGGGGCCGGGACACAGTCCGTTGGTCCCGCACGCCCGGGCCGCCCTACGTCCCGGGCGCGCGAGACTGCCGCCTCGCCGAGACGCGTCACGGATGGAATCTCCCTGGCTCGAGCGATTGAGGGTGGGCTTGATTCGGTTTGACGGACATCCGAGATCAGGGGCATCACCCCGGAAGGATGTCCACTATGGAGAGCATGGGGAAGAAGAAGCCGCGTCCTCGCCGCTCGTTCACGCCGGTTCAAGGCCGAGATCGTCGAGCTGTGCCAGCGCGGTGACCGCTCGGTCGGGCAGATCGCCAAGGACTTCGACCTGACGGAGACTGCCGTGCGGCTGTGGTTCCACCAGGCCGAGACCGACGCTGGCCTGCGGGGCGGGAGGCGTCGCACAGACGGAGGGAAGCCCCGCCCGGCGCCTCGCGGGAAGCGTACGGACGGGGCAGTGTGCGGTGCTACACGGGCGGAAGCGCATCCGGGTCAATGACTGCCGTACCCGCCTGATGCTGGCCTCTGCACGGGGGCGTCTGCTTGCAGAAGAATCCACGCCCACGGCAGGCCATGCACGCGTGGGACGCCATCAGCTCTCCGGCGTCGCCGGACTGGTTCACGAACAGAGTGGCAGTCCGGTACGTGCCTGCGCCCCTGCATCCCTTACAGAAGTGGTGCGGGCCGGGGCAGGGGGCGTCAGTCATGACCGGGTGTCGCTGTCGACCGAGCCGGAGCCGCCGCATGTGCCGCATTGCTGGTCTTCGTACTCGGGGCCGCCGGGGTTGTCTTCCATGTTGTGATGGCGCTGAACCTGAACGGTGCCGCTGCCGTTGCACGTGCTGCACTGAGTGGCCATCTTGCGAACCTCGCATCCATGTTGATGATGGTGCTCTTACGGTCCGTGCCTGTCCCCCGTTCGCTGATGGCTCCCCCTTTCTGCGTAGGTGGTCTGTGCACCCGCCCGGCCGCTGGACCTCACATCTGACGACCGGGCGGGCGTCTGATGCCTGCCCTTCTGCCGGGGAGATAGGACCCACGGCGCGGGGAGGGTGCGCCATGGCGTCGGCAGAGGGGCAGGGGTCTAGGGCGTGTATCGAATGTGCTGGTCACAGCCACTCGTTGATGGCTGCGATGGTCAGTGTGGCCTCGTAGCGAACGGCGAGTTTGTCGTATCTCGTGGCGACCGCGCGGTGCCTTTTGAGGCGGTTGATGCCGCACTCGACGGAGTGCCTCTGCTTGTAGGTCTCGCTGTCGAAGGCCGGCGGGCGGCCTCCGGCGGAGCCGCGTTTCCGGCGGTTGCGGATCTGGTCGGTCTTCTCCGGGATCGTGCAGCGGATACCGCGTCTGCGCAGGTAGGCGCGGTTCGCGCGGGAGCCGTAGGCCTTGTCGCCGAGCACGCGGTCGGGGCGGGTGCGGGGGCGACCGCCGTCCGGCCGGGCGACGCGGATGCGCCCGAGGACGGCCTGGAACTGCGCGCAGTCGCCCCACTGGCCCGGCGTGACGAGCAGTGCCAGTGGCTTCTGGCCCTGCTCGCAGGCGAGGTGGGTCTTGGTGGTCAGGCCGCCGCGCGACCGGCCGAGCCCGTGGTGCTCGGGTTCGGACTCGACACCGCCCGGAGGCTCTTTCTGCAGGGCCCCTTTTTCCGGGCCCCGGCGGCATGCTGGTGGGCCCGGGCGACCGTGGAGTCCACCGAGACGTCCCAGGTGATCAGGCCCTTCGCATCCGCGTCGGCCTGGAGGTCCGCCAGGATCCGCTTCCACGTACCGTCGCGCTGCCAGCGGCGGAACAGGTCGTACACCCGGCCCCACGGTCCGTACCGCCCGGGCACGTCCCGCCACGGCACACCAGTGCGGGTACGGAACCGTATCCCGTCGATGAGCTGGCGTTTCGTCCATATCGGCGGCCTCCCCGGCTTCTTCCCGACCGGCAGCAACAGCTCCAGCTTCACCCACCGAGCATCAGTCAAATCACCACGACCCATCCGAAAAGGATCGCAGACCATGATCGACTTCCGAAACGCGCCCTAGCTCGTGCGGGACGTCGACCGTGGCAGCATACGGAACCAACAGAGCCCCTCGGTCGGCCGCGTGATGAGTGAGATCACCACGCCAACGACGAGGGGCTCTGCCATGTCACCCCACCTGACCTGCCTGTTTCACCCACGCGGAACAGGATGAAAAGGGTTCACTGAACCGTTTTCACCCTGTCTCTGCGGAGTGAAAGTGCAGGTCAGCGAGGTGGGGTGACAAGACGAGGCTCCTGGTCGTTGCGCTGGTGTTCTCTACGCACCCACGCCTCGTCCGAGGAGCCTCGCTTGGTCCCGTATCGTGCCACGGTCGACGTCCCTCACGAGCCGGTCGAGCACGTCTCGTGGCTCGTCCATGCCCGAAGGTGTGAACTTCGCACGCGTTGGCGCAAGTTGGGCTGCTCCAGGCAGGCTCTGCTGGCGCTGCTGCTGGCGCTGGTGCACCTGCGCAAGAACGAGACGCTGCCCGCTCTCGCGGCCGGTTTCGGTGTCTCGACCACGACCGCGTGGCGGTATGTCGGCGAGACCCTCGAGGTGCTGGCCTCCTGGGCACCCGGCCTGCACGAGTCCCTCGTCGGGCCGGGCGAAGGGGACTTCGTCATCGTCGACGGCACGCTCATCCCCATCGACCGCATCGCCGCAGACCAGCCGCACTGCAGCTGGAAGCACAAGCAGCACGGGATGAACGTGCAGGTCATCGCCCGCCCGGACGGCACACCGCTGTGGTTCTCCCGCGCGACGCCGGGCCACACGCACGATCCGACCGCGGCCCGGGCCCACGGCATCGTCCAGGCCTGCCTCACCCGACAGATCCTCGTGCTCGCGGACCGGGCCTACCACGGCGCCGGCCCAACCGTCCGCACCCCGTACCACCACCACCGCGAACAACCCGAGCACTACCAGCAGTTCAACCGCGACCACGCCCGGCTCCGGGCACCCGGCAAACGCGCCTTCGCCCTACTCAAATCCTGGCGGCTGCTCCGACGGGCACGGTGTTCCACCCGCCGCATCGACACAGCAGTCCAAGCCGTCCACACCCTGATGACCTACACATATTCAGAATGAAAACAGTTCACTGAACCTCAACAACCAAGATCAGCCGTTGATTGGACAGACCCGGACGGAACAACCCGGGCATGCCCGTCGATCATGCTGCCGCAGGGGGAAACTCCAAGATCCCCGACAGAATCACGTTAGGCACTGTCTGGTCTGGCGTTGTTGACGAGGAGAGCTACCTGGACGCGGTTGGTGACGTGGAGTTTGGTGAGGATGCTGGAGACGTGGGCTTTGACGGTGGGCACGCTCATGTAGAGCTGGGCTGCGATTTCGGCGTTTGTGCGGCCCTGTCCGATGGCGAGGGCTACGTCGTATTCGCGTGCTGCCAGGGCGCTGAGCCGCTCCCGGGCGGCTGTGCGGGCGTCAGCGGTACCTGGTGCGGCGGGAGCGGCCACTTTGGAGATCAGCTGCTGGGTGACTGCAGGGGACAGTACTGGTTCACCGTCGGCTACGCGCTGTACGGCGCTGACGATCTGTTTGGGCGGCGTGTCCTTGAGGAGGAAACCGGCGGCGCCTGCGTGCAGGGCCCGGATGACGTAGTCGTCGGGGTTGAAGGTCGTCAGGATCACGATGGCCGGGGGTGAGGGCAGGGAGCGCAGGGCCAAGGTCGCGGCCAGCCCGTCCATGACGGGCATGCGGATATCAAGGAGGACGACGTCCGGAGCATCCGTCCGGGCCATCTCGAGTGCCTGCGCACCGTCGGCTGCCTCGCCGGCCACATCGATGTCGTCGGCGCCGTCGAGCATCATCCGCAGGCCTGTACGCACCAGCGGGTCGTCGTCGGCGATCAGGACACGGATCACGTGGACCATGGCAGCCACCCTTGGAGAAGGTAGCCGTCGCCGGCGGGGCTGTGGCGGATCTCGCCTCCGGCGAGGGCGGCTCGTTCTGCCAGACCGGCCAGCCCGTGGCCGCTGCCGGGCACGGGCTGGCCGGTCTGGCGGGCCGTGGGGGCGGTGTTGCGGACGATGATGTCGATACCGGTGTCCGGGTCAGCCGTCACCTCCACGTGCACGGCGGCACCGGGTGCGTGCTTGCGGGCATTGGTGAGCCCTTCCTGGACGATGCGGTAGGCGGTGCGGCCCGCGAGGCCCGGGACCTCACGCAGGCCGGTGACTGCCTGGTGCAGGGTGAGGTCCATGCCCGCCGCCCGTGACTCCTCTGCCAGGCGTGGCAGGTCGGCAAGGACCGGCTGCGGACGTTCCACCACACCGGCGCCGGCTGCCTGCTGCGCCCTGGGGCCCGCGGGGCCGGCCTCCTTGCTGTGGGCGAACGGCAGGCCGGGCTCGCCGGCGGCTGGGGTGCGCAGGACTCCGATGACCATGCGCAGGTCTTGGAGCGCGGCGTGGGCATTGCTGCGGATGGCTCCCGCTGCCTGCTCGATCTTCTCGGGGGCGGATCCCGGGTTGAACTCCAGTCCGCCTGCCTGCACGCTGAGCAGCGACAGGCGGTGGGCGAGGACATCGTGCATCTCCCGGGCAACCTCTTCACGGGCCCGCTGCCGTGCCTCCCGGGCGTTCCAGGCGGCTTCTTCCTCCGCATGCCGCGCGCGTTCGGTCAGCGAGGCGATGGCCACCCGGCGTGAGCGGACGAACAGGCCCCAGCCAACCGCGCCCGCGACAAGTGCCCAGGCGATCAGTACACAGGCCAGCACGGCGAATCTGACGTAGGCCCCGTGAGCGGTCAGGACGTACAGCGGCACGGGCAGGGCGGCGAGGACGGACACCCATGCCGTGACCCGCACGGGCCGCAGCGCCGCGACAGTGAAGAGCGCGGCCAGCGCCGGTGCCGTGACAGCAGGGGTAACCAGCCCCAGCACGAGCAGCAGCAGCGTCACCGCAGCTGGCCACCGCCGCCGCCACCACAGCGCGCCGGAGGCCAGGAAGGCGAAAACAGCCGACGGGGCGCCGGGAGGCAGCGCTCTCATCAAGGCGCGGTCGATCCAGCTGAGCGGCCAGCTGGCCCACGGACAGGGCGGGAAGAGAAGCAGTGGCGCACCCGGCCGTCCGGCCAGGACAGCGGCCAGGGCCACAGCCAGCCCGGCCGCCAGAACGACAACAGCGAGATCAGTCCGCTTCTCGCACGGGATACGGGACACATCACCAATCTACGCGAGGCAATACAGACAAATGCCCCACCTGGCTTTGGTCGGTGAACTCCCTACTTTGGTCAGCTGACCCGCTTCCCAGCCCCCGGCTTCGGTCGCCGATACAGTCGACCTTCTTCCGAAGCGCCTAGCCGGACGGCTTCCTTAGCGTCGGCGGCATGAACGACACCCACGACTCCACCTCCACTCGCCGCGTCCCGTCCCGGTCGTCACTGACCTCTCTGCTCGGGACACTCGGCGTACTCCTGACCGTCTCCGGCGGGCTGCCCCTGGCGAGGACCGGTTACTACCAACTGACCTCCCGCCTGCCCCTGCCCTTCAAGACCTTCGAGCTCATCGTGCTGCTCGGGGGCGCAGCACTCACCGCAATCGCCGTGATCCGGGCAAGGCGCTGAACGGACCGCTGGCCCGGGCGTCTTCCCGGGCGTCGTCGAGATCGCCGACGCGACGGGCGCCAAGGGCCGGCGCGGCATCGCCATCGCCCGTGAGGACACACGGCGCGGCGAGCGCACGGAGTGGGTCTTCGACCGGCAGAACCTCGTCTACCTCGGCGACCGCAGCACCCTGACCGGCCCTGTAAGGGGTCATCTCATTTGGCGAGTCTGCGGTAGCAGATGAGAGTGCAGGCGATGCTGGTGAAGGCGAGGAAGTGGGCGGCTTTGCGTTCGTAGCGTCGGTGGAGGCGGCGGCAGCCGGCGAGCCAGGACGTTGGGTCGGCCGCGCGGCGAGGTGCTCGCCGTGAGGCGAGTCCTGTTCCGCGCGGCCTCCCGCCGAACCGGACATGACGGTTTCCCGGTCATCCGGCTCTCCAGTGACTACTGCGTGAGTGGCCTGGCTGGTCGTTCCGAGTGGATGCGGTCGTGGCAGACGTCGCAGGCCACGACGGTTTTGCGGCGCCGGTGAAGCATGACGCGCGCCCAGTCGGATGGCTGCCATCCGGCATGTGCGAGGTCTGCGAGAGCGCGGACGTGGTGCACTTGCACGTTGCCCTTGCTTCCGCAGATCTCGCAGGTATCCGCCAGGAGTCTCGCGATGAGTTCCTTCTGCGGATAGTCCACCCGGACAGGCTCACGGTCGGCGAGTTCCGCCGCCCGCTGCCGTTGGAGGGGAATCCCACCGAACCGGGCCACCAGTGGTTTCCTGTTCTCCCGCTCGATTCGGGCCTCGAAGCAGACTCGGGGCCCGTTGGGGGTGTCGATTCTGGCCTTGTGCTTGGCGGCCATCTTCGACACTGACGAGCGGTGCTTGGCCGCAAGAGTCTTGAGCATAGAAGTCTCCATGACCCATTGCAGCCGGTGCAGCCGGAAGACGTCTCCGGCGAGCAGGTAGTACTGGATGACGCCCCGGTAGACGGCCCCGAAGGTCGCGACGATCGCATGATCGCTGCTGTCGGTCAGGGCCGTCTGTTTCGCGGGTTTTCCGCGGGCGAGATAAGGGGCGCACTTGGCCTTGATCACGTCCTGTGGGACACGGAGTGCTATCTGGCCGTTGACCCGACGGTATCGGCCAGTTTTCTTCGTGTCGTTGTGCTGGGTCGTGATCTCGTAGCCGAGGAACCTCGCTGCCCGGGTGCGGGCGTGAGTGATCAGCGTCTTGTCCTGGGACAGTTCGAGCTTGAGTTCGTCACGCAGGAACTGGGCCAGGCGTTGTTTGATCTGCTCGGCCTCGGCTTTCGGTCCGGTGAAACCGAGGAGGTGATCATCCGCGTAGTGAAGTTCCCCCGCGTTTCTGGACAGTGGGTGGTTACGCTGCGGGGGTGAGGTTGTGGGTCACCAGGGCTCTGGTTTCGAGTGGGGTGACGTATCCGTACTCGGGGTGCTTGCGCAGACGGGTGCGGTTGTATTCGACCTCGATGAAGCGGAAGATGTCGGTGCGGGCGGCCGCGTGGGATTCCCAGACGGTGGTCCCGATCTCTGCTTTCAGCAGACCGAAAAAGCTTTCGGCGGCGGCGTTATCGTAACACGAGCCTGTTCTTCCCATACTCTGCCTCAGCTGCAACTCCCGTATAAGGGTGCGATATTCACGTGATGTGTACTCCGACCAATGCCACTTAGTTATGCAGCGGGCG
>NZ_JBKIWN010000068.1:0-13764 GCF_058146165.1 Streptomyces sp. AM25
GTAGAACGCAGCCAGGTCCTTACGCCCCGTCACCTTCTGGGCCGTCTTGACGGCGGCATCAGGTAGGGCGTCCGCGCTCAAGGGATCGACGATCGCCAGACGGTTGCCGATTCTCGCACAGTGCCCGACTACCTCCTGCATGTAGCCTGCGGCGCTCTCTGCATTGGCCACGAGGATCGGCAGGTCGGGGACTGCGACCATACTGACCTCGTGGACCTTCGCCAGCCCGGCAAGCCCGTCACCGATATCATCCTTGCCCAGGATGTCGGCCACGGCCGGAGCAGCACCCTTCTTGACCGGAACGATGTAGCACGATCCCCCGCCATTAGCGAAGAAGCCCAACACGGCCTCACCCAGGTAGCCGTCATCCATGTTGACCGCTGACACCAGCTGCTGGCCCAAGGACTTCAGACTCCCCAGGCCCTGATGCTTGCCGACGGCGGGAGATGTGATCGCCTTGAACTGGCTGTCGAGTTTGGACAGTGCCTCCTTCTGCTTGAAAACGTTGTCGCTGGACAGGCCGTTCTCTCCGTTAAGAGACTCGTACACCTTATCCAGGTCACCACTCAGGGACGCGAATGAATTGAAACCCTCGGCCCAGCTTTTGAAGGCGGCTCCGTATTTAGTCTCCACCTCCTTGACTTTTTCGACGGTCGGGCTCCCCAAACTGCCTGCAGCTGTTTTTAGATCTTTGATCCCGCTGTCCGTTTCGCTGGCGCCAAACTCCTTTGCGATTTCGATGGCTTTGTCGACATTCTGTACCAAGGCGGCGGCCACGGCAGCCTTGCCCTTATCGTCCTTGGCCTTACCGAAGTCATCAGCGGCTGCTGCAACTTCCTTGCCGATGATGGCCAGGGTTTCGCCGCGCTGTGCCGCCTGCTTGTAAGCGTTGCGGGCGGCGTCCAGGGCGGTCACTGCGTCCGGCGGGGTAGGGAAGAACGCCTTGCAGAATTCGGTCCAGCTCCGTACTAGGCGAGGCCGGAACGTTTCAGGACTGCTCTTATCGTAGGTGGCGGTAATGCCTAAGAAGGCGGGAGTTGAGGTGCCTGCCCCCACCACCGAGCGCACACCACTAGAAGCTTCCTTCACGTAAACGCCAGGAGCCACAGGCGTAGTCATATGATCCTCCATTGGCAGGGAATTTAAAAGATTCGCTGATTTATTTTAAATGGGGTTGAATTTCACCTTGAGGCGATCTCCCGTCTGATATTTCACCCTGAACGGCCCTATTTTGGGAGTATTCTCGGCTAACGCCATGTCAGGCGATAGTGTCGCGCGGGGCAATGAAGTTTCCCCGTGGTCTCGGACACGTGATCGTTGCGCTGCAAGGGCGTGCTGGTGTCGTTGCCTGGTCTCGGCTGGTGTGAGGTAGCCGAAGATTTTGTGCTTATGCACTGCACAGTGGCCGTCGAGGGCGCCCTGCGCACCCCGAAAGGACCGCGGGCGGTGGCGCCGAGGAGAGCGAGGGCCTCCTGCGGGGCGTTGCGGGCCCACCGGCCGATCGCCCGGATGGAACGGGCTCCGGCCGGCACCGCGCAACAGCAGGCCAGCAGCACCGTCGTCAGACAGTGCCGGCGTCCACGCCGGGCCCGCGGACCGGGCAGCGACGCCAGCCGCCCGGCGATGCCACCGACCGCACGCTGCACCTCGGCGGGCGACTCGACCAAGCAGACCGTGGCAGACTGACGACACATCGAAGCCCCGGTGCGACAGGGCGACTTGCGAGGCCCCCTTGACCATCGGAGCTTCGTTGCATGCGAGACACCCTCTCGTGAGAGCCCGTCACATCCCTGTGACCCGCTGGCTTTCGAGGCCGACAGGACTATGAATCAGCCCTGGCTCACCGGTCGTTCTCCTTCACGAAGAAGGTCTTGGTTTCAACCGGTCAGTGCAACACTCCAGGTAGAAGGGTGCTGGAGGTGTTGCAGGGTGGCGAGGATCGGTCGTCCGGGGATGTCGGACGCGCAGAAGCGGGAAGTCTGGCGGCGTTGGAAGCAGGGTCAGTCGCTGAGCGAGATCGGCCGTGCGCTCGGCCGGGTGCCGGGTTCCGTTCACGGAGTGGTCGCCGCGAACGGAGGATTCGTTCCCGTACCCCGGAAGCGAGCGGATGGTGCGCTGACGCTCGCAGAACGTGAGGAAATCTCCCGCGGGCTGGCCCGCGGGGAATCATTGCGGGTGATAGCGGCGCGGCTCGGGCGGGCACCGTCGACGGTCGGCCGGGAAGTCGGACGGCATGGCGGCCGCAAGGGATACAGGGCCGCGGCGGCCGATGAAAGGGCCTGGGACAATGCCCGCAGGCCCAAGCCCTGCCGGCTGCGGGAGAACCCTCAACTCCGCGAAGCGGTCGCGGAGAAACTGTCCATGGAGTGGTCGCCGCAGCAGATATCCGGGTGGCTTGCCCGCCGTTACGGACGCGGACACGCTATGTATTGATCCGAAACTCTTGGATTTCCTGGACTGTTGCGGCATCCTCGCAGGTCACAGCTTTGCGAAAAGGAACCAGAAGAGTTTCGGTTCAATATGTGTCTCACGAAACGATCTACCGCAGTCTTTTCATCCAGGCCCGCGGGGTGCTGAAGAAGGAACTCACCGCGCACCTGCGCCAGCGTCGCACCATGCGCCGGTCCAAGCTCGCCTCGACCGCGGGGCAGCAGCGCGGACAGATCCGCGACGCGGTCTCCATCCGCGAACGCCCCGCCGAGGCGGAAGACCGGGCCGTGCCCGGCCACTGGGAAGGGGAACTGATCACGGGGGCGAAGAACAGTCACATCGCCACTCTCGTCGAACGCCACTCGCGTTACGTGGTGCTGGTGAAAGTCCCCGGCAAGGACACCGACAGTGTCGTCACCGCCCTCGCCCGACACGTCCGGAACCTGCCCGGCGAACCGGTGAAGTCCCTCACCTGGGACCGGGGAACCGAACTCGCCGACCACAAAAGCTTCACCGTCGCCACGGACATCAGCGTGTACTTCTGCGACCCGAAAAGCCCCTGGCAGCGCGGCTCCGACGAAAACACCAACGGCCTGCTCCGCCAGTACTTTCCGAAAGGAACCGACCTGTCCCTCTACACACAAGAAGGCCTGGACGCCGTCGCTCTACGGCTGAACACCCGCCCCCGCCGGACCCTCGGCTACGAGACTCCCGCTGATAAACTCGCCGCAGCGTTGCACTGACCGGTTGAAACCAAGGTCGCCTTTTTCAGGATCTCGATCGTCTGCTGCTGTTCGCGGACCTCCTTGCGCAGCCGCTTGAGTTCCTCGCGCTCGGCGCCGGTCAGCTCACCGGGCTCGCCCTCGCCCCGGTCCGCCTCGGCCCGGCGGTACCAGCCACGCAGCGACTCCGAGCCGACGCCGAGTTCCCGGGCCACCGCAGTGACCGTCCTGCCCGAGGAGTCGACGAGCGCGATCGCGTCCCGCTTGAACTCCTCGGTGTACCGCTTCGTGTACTTGCTTCCCACCTGGTGCTACTTCCTCTGGAACCTCAAGTCCCAGTCTCCAGGTGTCCACGATCAAGGGGAAGCTTCAGAAACTGGATCAGCCGTCTACTGGGGTCTGTACGGTCAATGGTGGATCTTCGGACAGGAAGTGACACCTGATGACAGACGTGAACATCCCGGTCGAGGCTGTCGAGGAAGTGCAGCCCGCCGGCATACCGGACGCGCTGGACGACCAGCTGATCAGGCAGCTGGTGGATCGGGCCAAGGCTGACGGGATCCGGCTGACCGGCCAGGGCGGGCTGTTGCAGCAGCTGACGAAGAGGATCCTCGAGTCCGCTCTCGAGGGCGAGATCACCGACCACCTCGGCCATGAGAAGCACGAGAAGACCACCAGCGGCAACACCCGCAACGGCATCCGGTCGAAGACCGTGGTCACCGAGGTCGGGCCGGTCGAGATCGACGTCCCACGTGACCGGGCGGGCAGCTTCGAGCCCCAGATCGTCAAGAAGCGGCAGCGCCGGCTGACCGGTGTCGACGAGATGGTTTTGTCCCTGTCCGCCCGCGGCCTGACCCACGGCGAGATCTCCGCCCACCTCTCCGAGGTCTACGGCGCCGAGGTCTCCAAGACCACGATCTCCACGATCACCGACAGTGAGGTGATCGACGGCATGCACGAATGGCAGAACCGGCCGCTGGACTCGCGGTCTACCCGGTCCTGTTCATCGACTGTGTGCACGTGAAGCTGAGGGACGGGCAGGTTGCCAACCGTCCGATTTACGTCGTGCTCGCCGTCACGGCCGAGGGCACCCGCGAGATTCTGGGCCTGTGGGCGGGCGACGGCGGCGAGGGTGCCAAGTACTGGCTCCAGGTCCCTCACCGAGATCAAAAACAGGGGCGTTGACGATGTCTGCATGGTCGTCTGTGACGGGCTGAAGGGCCTTCCCGACGCCATCGGGACGGTCTGGCCGCAGGCGATCACACAGACGTGTGTCGTTCACCTGCTGCGGGCCTCGTTCCGTTACGCGGCCCGGCAGGACTGGGACAAGATCTCCAAAGCCCTCAAGCCCGTCTACACCGCACCGACCCAGGACGTCGCGGAGGAGAAGTTCCTCGAGTTCTGCGAGACCTGGGGCAGGAAGTATCCCGCGATCGTGAGGCTGTGGGAAGTCGGCTTCATACTGCCTGTTCCTTCTCGCTGTTGGGGTTTGGCCGCCTGATGCGGGGCTCGGAGGCGACTCGTTGCTTCCAGCGTTGCTCGGTCTCCTCGTCCCAGGGGATGCACCAGCGGCGGTGGCGGCCCTGGCGGGCGGGTATCTGCCCGCTGTGCAGCCACGGGTAGACGGTTGCCTCGTGAACGCCGAGTATGCGGGCGACCTCGGGAACGGTGATCTCACCGGGCCGGGTCGGGTCGCTGCGGACCGAGCCGATCACGTACTTCTTGCGGACGTGCCGGATTGAGGCGACCGTGAACGGGCGCGCGTTGCCGGTCTTGAAGCCGAGCCGGTTGAGGTGTTCGGCGATCTCGTCGTCGCTGCGGGTCTCCAGCAGGTCGCGGACGATCGCGACAGCCGCGCTGGGGGTGCGGTTGGTGCGGCGTGCGCAGATCACTTCGTCGGTCGCGCCGGTGTGCCAGCGCACCCCGATGTGGGCGTCGGCGAAGTCCACATGGCGCACGGTCACGTCCGCGATCAGGCTTCGCAGCAGGCGTTTGCGGTCCTTCGGGCTGGTGGTGGGTGCATGCCAGAGCAGAGGGAGATCCTCGGCCAGGGCTTTGAGGCGGGCCGGCTCGGGCAGGGCGGGCTGCGAGTCGATCAGGTCGGCCACGTGCTGTTCGGCCTGGGCCAGCGTGGTGAGCTTTGCCTCCCAGCGGGTCTCCAGGGAGCGGGCGACCAGCCGGTTCTCCGGTTCGACCTGGCTGAAAGCGCGTTCGGCACGGTCGCATTCGTAACGGGCGCGCTCGAGGGCGAGTTCGGCCGCTCGGTGCGAGCGGTGGTGCCGGTCGTGGACGTCCTCGGCGGCCGCGAGGGCGAGGTGGACCTGCTCGGGGGTGAGGGCGGCCAGCAGCAGCCGCTCCACCGCCGGGTCGATCGCGGCCGCGGCGACGGAGTGGCAGCCCGACGTGGTCACCGCGTCGCTGGCGGCGCGCATGCACACGTAGTCCGCGGTGTTGTCCGCGCGCCGGTAGCGGGTGCCCATCGGGAAGCCGCACGATCCACAGAAGATGATGCCCTGGCAGATCGGGACTCCCTCACGAGGCGGACGGGCACCGGTGCTGGTGCAGTTGGCCGCCAGTCTGACCTGGATGTCCAGGTGCTGCTGCCAGGAGATGTAGCCCTCGTGGTGGCCGGTGATCAGGACCTTCCACTTCTCCCGGGGCTGCCGGCTGACGCAGGTGACCACGGTGCCGTCGGGCCGGACCTTGCGCGCGCTCGCGGTCCGGCCGAAGGCGTAGGCCCCGGCATAGGCGGGGTTCTTCAGCACGGCCGCGGCCCGGCCGTGGGTGAGCCGGCCCCAGCCCAGCCGTCCCGCCCACACCCCGGTGTCACGGCGCGGGAAGCTCCGCCCGGCGAACGCGCGCACCACGCCCAGGGACGAGCCCTGCTGGTCGAAGAGCCGGAAGACGTCGGCGACCGCGGCCTGCACCTCCTGGTCGGGGTCCACCAGAACCTGTCCGCACTCGTCGTAGACCAGCCCGACCGGCAGCGGCAGCCTGAGGGCTCCGCGCTCGGCCGCTGCCTGGCGCGCTCCGTGCAGGCGTCCGGCGAGGATGTGCAGCTCGGCCTCGCTCATCGTGCTCTTCAGCCCCAGGACGAGGCGGTCGTTGAAACTGCCCAGGTCGTAGACGCCATCGGTGTCGATGAGCAGGGTGTCGGTGAGCCGGGCGAACTCCAGCAGACGGCCGAACTCCGCCGAGGAACGCGCCAGGCGGGACACCTCCAGCCCGAAGACCGCACCGACCTCGCCCAGGCACACCCGCGCGACCAGTGCGCGGAAGCCTTCCCGGTCGCTGCCGAACTTCCCCGAGGTGCCCAGGTCCGCATCGATGACCAGCACGTCCTCGCGCGTCCAGCCGAGCCGGACGGCCTGCTCGGCCAGGTTGTACTGGCGAAGGGTGGACTCGGTGTTCTCGCGGACCTGAAGCAAAGTGGACTGCCTCAAGTAGACGATCGCCTTGCGCGAGCGATGCCCGGCGGTCACTTTCTCCAGCCCGTTCATCCCCGCAGCCCTCCGCCCGCGCTGCTGCCTGCACCATGTTGGCCACCGACAGAACCGCTGTCCGGCGGAGATTCTCGTCCCTGAACACGGTCTGTCACCTCCGCGCCGGCCCCGGCCCGGCGATTCCTCACCTCAGCCTCCTCCACGCTTACCGCGTCGCCGCTCTCGTCACAACGGCTCACGAGCGCGTCCACCAGCGCACGGAGCTCGACGAGCGCGCCGCTGGAAACCCGGTGCGCCGAAGGCAGCGGCCCCCGGTCGGTCCAGTCCTGCGGGAGCGTGAACGTGATCCCGTCACCCCGCGCGCAGATGAACACCAGCCGGCCCCGACGGCGGACCGTCCGGCACACCCGCACCTGCCGACCGCACAGGGGATGGAAGGGGTGCGTGACGATCAACTCATCGTCAGGAACACGATGGTTAGGGGCAGTTAGGGTCCTGTTCTGGGAGAACGCATGGGCCGAGTTCGTGCCCTTCCTCCAATTCGACACCGAGATACGGCGAGTTGTATGCACCACCAACGCCATTGAGTCGGTGAACGCGCGCATCCGCAAAGCCGTCCGGGCCCGCGGGCATTTCCCGAACGAACAAGCAGCGGTCAAGTGCGTCTACATGGCCGTCATGAGCCTCGACCCGACCGGGCAAGGCCGCAAACGCTGGTCACAGCGGTGGAAGGCAGCTCTGAACGCGTTCGAGATCACCTTCGACGGCCGGCTCTCCGCCGCCCGCCGCTGACCCACTAACAACACCAGAACCACCGTTAACTTTACGGACCCGTCTACTGGACACACCCTCGAACGGTTCAGATGTGGTGTGCGTGGTGATGGAGGTGGGTGAGGCATCGGGTGAGTTGGCGTGAGACTTGTGCTTGAGAGATTCCGAGGCGGGTGCCGATTTGTTGCTGGGTCATTTCGTGGATGAAGCGTAGTTCGAGTAGGTGGCGTTCGTCGTCGGCGAGGTGTTGGAGGAGTGAGGTGAGGAGGTTGTGGTTGTCGGTGGTTTCGTAGCCGGGTTCGGTGTAGGCGAGTTGTGTTGGGCGGGTGGGGCTGTGGGTGTGTGTGCTGGCTGGTGTGAGGTGTTCGAGGGGTCTGGCTTCGTAGGCGTTGGCGGCGATGAGTGCCTGGTGTATGACGTGTTCGGCGTGGCCGAGGTGGCGGGCGACTTCGGCGCGGGTTGGTTCGCGGCCCAGGGTGCTTGCGAGGTCGGCGCGGGTGTGGCCGACGGCTCGGACGAGTTCCTGCATGCCGCGTGGGACGTGTGCCGACCAGGCGGCGTCGCGGAAGTATCGTTTGATTTCGCCGTGGATGTAGGGGCGGGCGAAGGCGTCGAAGGCGCCGCGTGTGGGATCGTAGCGGTCGACTGCTTTGATCAGGCCGAGGGTGGCCATCTGGACGAGGTCGTCGGTGTCGATGCCTTGGCGGCTGTAGCGGTGGGCGGCCTGGCGGACCATGGGGGCGTGGGCCAAGATCAGTTTCTCCCGGGCCTGGCGGTAGGCGTGGGTGTTTTTTTCGGTTGTGGCCAGACACGCGAAGAGGGTGTCGGTGTCGGTTTCCCGGTCCCGGTTGTATTCGGGCGGGAAGGGCCAGCCCCGCTGGGGGCGGGGCTTGCGCCTGTGCTGGGTGCGCTGCTGTGTTCGGGCAACCCCCACGTATGCGACCGGCATGTTCCACCACCTTGCTTGGACGACGTCACGGCCTGGCCGGCGGCCGCCGGCAGTCCGGGCCTCACTCGATCGGGCCGTCTCCTTTCCCTGGTGGGTTGCGGCCGTAGCTTCCCGACCCCGGGACAGACGAGAGGGAGGGGGCGGGGGTGTTGAGCGACAACTTGGGTGAGCAGGTCTGTCCCACTCCCGATGGCGGGGTGGGGAGTTTTCTGGCTCTGGCCGGAAGTCTGTGAAGGTCTGGGGTGGGTGGGGATCCGGGTGCGGAGGAGTTTGAACGAAGTCCGGCCATACATGGCCTTCTTGAGGGTTGTCGCCCTGTTTACGTGTCCTTCCGCGATGCCGGGAGACCACGGCAGCGTGAGTCCGGCGGTGGCAGTGTCGAGGTCCTGGCGGAGGGACCCGGCGAAGCCGCCGACGGGGCCAGGAGTCTCATGCTCTGCTTCGCGGGTCCGGTCGGGCAGGAGTTGGCCTTGTCGGTGGCTGGCCAGATCGTGGAAGGTGCGGGCGATGTCCGGGCAGGCGAGCCGTACCTTCAGCAGCTCGTGCTCCGCGTATGCGTGGTTTGCGCGCTGGAGCGGGGGCGGCCGGGAGGCCCTGAAGTCGAAAGGGCCGAGCGGGCGGGCGTCACGGATGAAGCCGGAGTGGTGCCAGTGGCTGGCCCGGGCCCTGGAGGAGGGCCGGCCGCGCACGGCTGGACGGAGGACCGGTGCTGGGCCGTGCCGAGGGTCTCGGTGTTGATCGCGCGCCGGTTCCATGTCCGGTTCGGTATGACGCAGACCTGGGTGATCCTGCGGCAGATGGGGTGGCGGCCCCGGTGCCCGGTGCGCCGTGCTGTCGGGCGGGACGACGCCGCGGTGGAGGCATGGGTGCGGGAGGTGTGGCCGCGCGTGGAAGGACGGTGAGGGACCGGGACGCCTGGCTGTGCTTCGAGGACGAGTCCGGGCAGGGGCTGCGTCCGCCGGAGGCCCGCACCTGGTCCTGCCGCGGTGTCACCCCCGTCGTCCGGGTCAAAGGCAGCGGCTCGGGACGGGTCTGCCTGGCCGGCATGATCTGCACCCGCCCCGGCCGGCGCATCCGGCTCATCTGCCGGACCATCGTCCACCACGGCCGCACGGGTGAGAGGAAAGGCTTCCGCGAGGACGGTTTCGCCCGCCTCCTCGACACCGCTCACCAGCAGCTCGGCGGGAACATCGTCCTGGTATGGGACAACTCCAGGCGGCACACCGACGCGCGGATGCGCAGACCACTCGAAGGACGCGCCGGCTGGCTGACGGTCTTCCGGCTTCCGCCGTATGCACCGGGCCTCAACCCCGCCGAAGGCGTATGGTCCCACCTCGAACGTACCCTCGCCAACATGGCCGCCTGCAGCATCGACACCCTCACAGAACTGGCCCGGACCCGGCTGAAGAAGATGCAGTACAGCCCCGCCCTCCTCGACGGCTTCATCACCGAAACCGGCCTCACCCTCACCACCCCATGAGTCACCCTGAAGACGAAGAATCAGAAGCGCATGGCCCGGCACCTCAAGCGCGCCGAGGAGAGGCTGGCTGAGGTCGAGAAGCGGCAGAAGGAGGTCACCGAGCAACTGCTCATCACCTACCGCGACGTCCTGGCCGCTCTCCACGGACCGGCGGGCGGGGACCGCGGCCGGGCCGTGGAGAGCACGCTCGATGATGTGTTGGCGCTGAAGCAGGCGCGGGAGGCGGTCGAGACGGCGGGTGGGTTCGAGGCGCAGCTGGCGGAGATCGAATCCCTGTCCGCGCATTACGGGAACAACTTCGCGCCGCTGGTGGAGCGCTACTTCCGCCCGGACCGGCCGACCATGTTCAAACTCGCCCGTCACCTGACTTTCGTGGCCACCTCGCAGGACCGGTCGGTGCTGGATGCGCTGGAGCATGTCCTGGCGCACCAGCATCTGACGCGCCCGCTGATCCCCGACACCCCGCCGCTACCGACCGCTGCCGCAGCTAGCGGAGAGGACAGTGGCACGGATGAGCCGGAGATGGCCGGGGTGCTGGATTTGTCGTTCGCGTCGAAGAACCGGCTGAAGACCGTGTACGCGAAGGACAAGCCGGGCATGCTGGTGCGCCGGCACTTCGAGGCGATGGTGTTCACCTACCTGGTGGAGGAGCTGCGCTGCGGCGACATCGCGGTGGTCGGGTGCGAGGAGTACGGCGACTGGACGCGGATGCTGCTGGACTGGGAGAGCGAGTGCGTGCCGAGGCTGGCGGAGTCCTGCGAGCAGGCCGGACTCCCCACCACCGCGGAAGGCTTCGTGCAGCGCCTGAAGATGCAGCTCACTGACGTCACTACCGTGGTGGACAAGGGCTATCCGGACAACCAGGACCCGGTCATCGACCTCGTCACGGGGGGTGCCCTCGCTCAAGGCACGCCGCGGCACGGAGCGTTCGGCTTCGGCGGAGGCGCTGGATGCGGAGCGGGAGCGGCGCCTGCCGGCGCGCAGTGTGCTGGAGCATCTGGCGAGGGCTGCGCACTGAACGGGCTGGTGGCACCGCTTCGGCCCCCTGTCCGGCTCGGATCCGAAACTGAAGGATCCGCTGTCCCGCTACGTGATCACCGCGTTCACCTATGGCTGCAATCTGGGCCCGGCGCAGGCCGCCCGCCACATGCGCAACGCCGTCACCGCCCATGAGCTCGGTGCCATCGCCCAGCGCCACATCACCGTCCGCAGCCTGGTCGGCGCCGGGGCGGACGTCATTGACGCCTACATGCTCCTCGATCTGGTGGCCGTGTGGAGCGACGGCAGCGTGGCGGCGGTGGACGGCACGATGATGGACACCGTCATCGACAACCTGCTGGCCGAAACCTCCATCCGCTACGGGGGATTCGGCGGGATCGCCCACCATCTGGTGGCCGACACCTACGTGGCGCTCTTCTCCCGTTTTGTGCCGTGCGGAGCGTGGGAGGCGGTCTATCTGATCGATTCCCTGCTCGCCAACGAATCGTCGGTGCAGCCGGATACGGTGCATGCCGATACCCAAGGCCAGAGCTCCCCGGTCTTCGGACTGGCGCATGTGCTGGGGATCGATCTGCTGCCCCGCATCCGCAACTTCCAGGACCTGACCTTCCACCGCCCCGACCCGAAGGTGCGCTACCGGCACATCGACGCCCTCTTCTGCGCCGATCCGCGCACCGCAGTGGACTGGAAGCTGATCGAGAAGAACTGGGCCGCCCTCATACGCGTCGCCCTGTCGGTGAAGGAGGGCACGGTCTCCTCCGTCACCCTGCTGCGCCGGCTGAACAACCGCTCCCGCAAGAACGAGACCTACCGGGTGTTCCGCGAGGTCGGCCGCGCAGTACGTACCGTCGTGCTGCTGCGGTACTTGTCGGAGCCCTCTCTCAGGGAGCAGATCGCGCGGGCGACCAACAAGGCCGAGGCGTACAACGGGTTCACCAAGTGGCTGGCCTTCGGCAACCACGGCCTGCTCACCTCACGCGACCCTGAGCAGCAGGAGAAGGCGGTCAAGTTTCTCGACCTCGTGGCGAGTTCGGTGATCTTCTCCACCACCGTCGACATGACCGGCGTACTGTGCCAGATGGCCGGCGAGGGCTGGACTGTCCGCCCCGAGGACCTCGCGGTCATCAGCCCGCAGCGCCGTGCCAACGTCCTGCGGTTCGGCGACTACGACACCGAGGACCTGCATATCCCGCCCGCCTCCTACGACCCCTCGCTCGGATGGGATCCAGTCCGGGGCCCGGTTGCGTGAACGCTCGCTGCCCCCCGGGGGGGGCGTGCGCCGGCGCACCACGGTGTGCGCGGCGCGGAAGGGGCACACAGGACAAGCTGTTGTCATGAGCACTGCCTCCCTGGGATCCGTGCACCCCTGCTCGGTGGGGATGCCGGGCCGAAGGTAATGGTGATAGTCGGCCTGTGGCCCGGGTTGGACTGCTGCCAGGCTCGACGCCGGCGTTCCGGCATGGCCCACAAGGTAATGGGCAGGCGGGGGAAGCCGGGCGGGGCGGGTTTTCCGTCAGTTCCCGGGGCTGTCCTTGCGACAGCGGCCGCAACCCGCCCGTCCCGTCACCAGCAAACCCCGTTCCTCACCCCTTCCTCCAGCCCAAGCGCGCCTTCACCAGCGTGCTGTTGCCCTGGTTGGCGATGTAGATCGAGTCGTTGTCCACCGCCACGCCGTAAGGCCCGTCGAGCTTGCTGGTGAGGGCTTCCAGGACCTGGGGGCTGGTGCCGTCCTTCTTCGCCTTCACCACCGTGCGCATCCTGTGGCTGGTGATGTAGATCGAGTCGTTGTCCACTGCCACGCCGTAAGATTCGTCGGCCTTGCCGGTGAGGGCTTCCAGGACCTGGGGGCTGGTGCCGTCCTTCTTCGCCTTCACCAGCGTGCTGTTGCCCTGGCTGGTGATGTAGATCGAGTCGTTGTCCACCGCCACGCCGAAAGGATTGTTGAGCTTGCCGGTGAGGGCTTCCAGGACCTGGGGGCTGGTGCCGTCCTTCTTCGCCTTCACCATCTTGTCGTTGCCGTAGTTGGTGATGTAGATCGAGTCGTTGTCCACCGCCACGCCGAAAGGCCTGCTGAGCTTGCTGGTGAGGGCTTCCAGGACCTGGGGGCTGGTGCCGTCCTTCTTCGCCTTCACCACCGTGTTGTTGTTGTAGTTGGTGATGTAGATCGAGTCGTTGTCCACCGCCACGCCGTAAGGATTGTTGAGCTTGCTGGTGAGGGCGTCCAGGACCTGGGGGCTGGTGCCGTCCTTCTTCGCCTTCACCACCGGGTTGTTGTTGTAGTTGGTGATGTAGATCGAGTCGTTGTCCACCGCCACGCCGTAAGGACTGTTGAGCCTGCCGGTGAGGGCGTCCAGGACCTGGGGTGCCACCAGCCTGGTGAGGGTGAGGGGTGGGGTGGGGACGGCGTCGGAGTAGTTGCTGTTCTTGGTGGTGCGGATGGTGACGCGGTATGCGTCTTCGTCTAGGTGCGGGATGGGGGTGTGGGTGGTGTTGCCGGGGGTTGTCCGTATCTGGGTGTCGGTGGCGGACATGTAGGTGAGTTGGTAGGCGGTCTTGTCGTCGGCGCCTTCCAGTGGGGCGTCCCAGGCCAGCTCCTGTTTGGTTTGGTCGAGGTGCAGGTTGCTGGGGGCCTTGACTGTGCCGCCTTCGAGGATGATGCGGATGTCTCCGTCGGCGCCGGGGGCGCCGGGGCTGGGGGTGAGGGTGACGTTCTTGGGGACGGGGGACTGCTGGGGCGGTCCGGGGGTGTTGTTGCCCATGGTCGTGTCCTTTCCGGTGTGGGTGGGGAACCCGCGGTGCTACGGGTCCGGGCGGGGTCTGGGCCGGGTTCCTGTGTGGCGGGGGGCGGCCGGGGTCCGGTGCCGGGTGTGAGGCGTCAGCCCTCCTGCCGGGCCGAGTCTGTTGGGGCCCGCTTCCCGGGTGCAGGCATCGGGGCGGGGTGTGTGTCGGCGCTCACGTAATTGGCCCGTG
>NZ_JBKIWN010000069.1:0-9070 GCF_058146165.1 Streptomyces sp. AM25
TCGTGCCTGCGTCCATCATCGACCCGATCCGCGCCGAGTTCCTGGCACTGTTGCCCTGCACCGCTCTGCTGCCGCCTGCTGACCAGCAACGATCCGCCCGGCAGGGCCGCCGCCGGACGGGCCGCGGAAGCCGCCGCGACCGCCGCCCGCGCCGGGGTCTACGTACGGCATCACCGGCACACGTGACCCAGGTCACCCAGAACCGCCTGCGCGCCGCGGAGAGCAATGATGTGTGAGCACCACAAAACACAGGAGACCGCATGCGTGCACGACTACGAGCGGGTGATCGCGACGCGTTCGCCCAGCTCTACGAGGAGCATGCGCGGACTGTCTACAACCACGCCTATCGGTTGACCGGCGACTGGTCGACGGCGGAGGAGGTCATGTCCGAGACCTTCCTGGAGGCATGGCGCACCCGGGAGCGGCTGGAGCCGGACGGCGATTCGCTCAGGCCGTGGCTGCTGGGGATCGCGACGAACAAGGCGCGCAACGCCAACCGCAGCATCGGCCGGCGTCTCGCCTTCCTGGCCCGCCGCCCGGCCCCGGAGCCGGTGGCGGACTTCGCCGACGAGGCGGCCGGACGGATCGACGACGCGCGGCAGCTGGCCGCGGTCCGCCGGGCCCTGGGCAGTCTGCGGCGCCCGGAACGGGAGGTGCTCGTCCTGTGCGTGTGGTCCGGGCTGGACTACGCGCAGGTCGCGGAGGCCCTGGACATTCCGGTGGGGACGGTGCGTTCGCGCCTGTCCCGCGCCCGTGCCCGGCTCCGCCGGCTCGCCGATCAGCAACTCGAAGCACCGGAATCACCGAGCGGTGCCGCCTTCGCGGCCCTGACCGTCCAGGAGGAGGCCCGATGAACACCACCGAGCGCGAAGAGCTGTCCCGGCTGCTGCCGCCGCCGGCCGAACGGGACCTGCCGCCCGGCCGGCACCTCCACCACAAGGAGCGGCTGATGCGGCAGATCGACCGCGACCGCGCCCCGGCCGCGACGGTCCGGCGCCGGCTGCTGCGCCCTGCCGTACTGATGCCCGCCACGGCGCTGGCCGTCGCCGGCGTCCTGATCGCGACGCTGCCGGACGCACACCGCACCCGGACACCCGCCGAAGCGCCCCGTACCGAAGCGGCCTCCGGTCGCGGAGCGGTCGTGCTGCTGGACCGGATCGCGGCGGTGGCCATGAAGTCCGGCACCGGGCCGGTGCGCGAGGACCAGTACGTGTACCTGCGGGGCCTGACGACCGAGACCGTCCACTACAAGCCCGTGAAGGTGAGCGAGCCGAAGGAGTGGGAGAACTGGCTTCCCCAGAGGTCGGCTCCGCGGAAGGACGACCAGGGGCTGCTCAAGCAGGACGGGAAGTACTTCCCGGTCATGGGCGATCCCGTCCCGGCGGGCCTCGACCGGCCGACGTACCAGTGGCTGGCCTCGCTGCCCACCGACCCCGACGCCCTGTACGAGCGGCTCCGCAAGGAGGTCCGGCCGGTCAAGGGCCAGGACGGGGACCAGACCGTCTTCGAGGCCTTCGGCGGACTCCTGTCGGCCGTCATGCCGCCCGAGACCGAAGCCGCCCTCTACAAGGCGGCCGCGAAGATCCCGGGCGTCGTCGAGATCCCCGACGCGACGGACGCCAAGGGCCGGCACGGCATCGCCATCGCCCGTGAGGACAAGCAACTCGGTGAGCGCACGGAGTGGGTCTTCGACCGGCAGAGCCTCGGCTACCTCGGCGCCCGCACCTGCCTGACCAGGACGAGCGACCGGGGCACGGCGGGCACGCTCGTCCACGCCACCGCCGTCCTGGAGCGCGCCGTCGTCGACGCGCCCCGGCAGACGCCCTGACCATGATCGAAGACGGCGGAGGCCGGACCCGAAAGGGGTCCGGCCTCCGCGCGCTCACTGCGCTCAGTGTCTGATCAGCTGCGTCGCCTGGTCGTCCTCGTCGGGCGCCGGCCCCGGTACTCAGCGCGTCCGCCAGCAGGTGGTGAGATGGGGTCATCGGATGCGTGGGCTGGCCGGCCGGGTGTCCCAGCGGTGGGTGTGCCAGGCCCGGCGGATCAGGCTGCGGACAGTGATGACGGCGGTGGCCAGTGCGAGGTAGAACTCGACACACTGGCGCCGTCGTTCGGTGCAGCGGCGGAGCCTGCCGAAGTTGTTCATCCAGGAGTTGGTCCGTTCGGTCACCCAGCGGCCGACGGTCTGGATCGGGACCCGACTGCCACGCGGAGTGACCTTCGCGGTGATGCCCCGCCCGGCCAAGTCCTTGTAGACGGGCTGGTAATCGTAGCCGGCGTCCAGGCTCAGCGCCGGGTGCTGCGGGGCATGGCCGAGACGGCCGGTCAGCCAGGCGAAATCGTCGAGGGTTTCGGGCAGCAGAGTGTGGTCGCGGACGTTCGCACCCGCGGGGACGGTGATTATGGGTATGCCGTAGGCGTCGGTGAGCTGGGACCGCTTGAGGCCCTGCTTGCCCCGGTCCACGGGGGACTTGCCCGCGCGCTCGCCCCCGGAAGGCGCTTTGGTGATACATCCGTCCGCGGCCAGTCTCTCCAGCTCAAGGCCCACCATCCGGTCGTAAGCCCGGAATACGGCAAGAACCAGGTGAGCGGCGACACCGGCTTCGATCCATTCATCCCGGCGGCGCCGGAGCGTGGTGGCAGAGCAGGTGCTGTCCGCAACCCGCTCGTACCCCATGCCCGACACCAGCGCGGTGATGAGCTTGTCGAAGACGACCACGTCCGCGACACGCGGGTTGTGGCAGCCCAGCGGGTGATCGTCCTCACGATCCGGCAACAGTGCCAGGAACTCGGCGCGGATCGGGTCGATGATGGACGCAGGCACGATGGGCACAGGCTTCTCCCAGGATCACAGAGCGTAGACAACTCCATGATCACAAGAAGCCGACCCGTCGTGCCGCCGCACTGTCGCGTCCATGACCTACTGGCGGACGCTCTAAGAGCGTGCGCGGATTGGCGGGGTGTGGGGGCCTGGGTGCAGGCGCAGGCGCGGGGCTGCGTGATCATGTGAGTTTCTACGCTCCGTGATCGTGGAGGCTCCGTGCCTGCGCTCCCATCGTGGCTCGTCGAACCGCTGTGGGACCGGTTCCGCGAACTGGTCCCTGCGCGAAGTGAGTTCGACCCGGGTCACCCGCCGGGTTGTCATCGTCGACGCATCGGTGACCGCACGGTCTTCGACCGGCTTGTGCAGGTGCTGGTGTTCGGCTGCGGTTACCTCAAGGCCGCCGACAGTTCGTGCTCGGCGACGACGATCCGCGACAGACGTGATCAGTGGATCACAGCCGGCGTGTTCGAACGCCTGGAGCTGATCGTGCCGGAGGCCTACGACCGTTTCGTCGGGCCGGAGCTGTCGGACCTGCCGGTCGACGGCTGTCACACCAAGGCGCCCTGCGGCGACGACGCCGCAGGACCGTCGCCGGTGGACCGGCGCAAGGGCGGCATGAAACGCTCCACCTGCACCGACGCCGCCGGCATTCCTCTCGGGGCGGTCACCGCTCCCGGGAACCGGCACGACTCCCCGCTCCTCGCCCCGACGCTGCAGAAACTCGAACGCCTCGGACCGCTCCGGGACAATGCCACCGTTCACCTCGACGCCGCCTACGGCCCGGACAAGGGGGGGGGCACGAACGGCCGCGGAACACGGCCTGCAGGCCCAGGCCGCGGTCAAGAGCGTCGCCACCCCTGTCCAGAACACGAAACGCCGGCCGGTCGAGCGCACGAACACCTGGGGCAACCAGTTCTTCAAGATCGCACGCCACACCGAACGACGCACTCAAGTCGCCGACGCCCACCTGTCATTGGCCCATGCTGTCATCACTCTGCGCCGCCTCATCCGCCGCTCGCGGACCCTCTACCACTGGGACACACGCCCCAGAAAGCGACCCCGAACACCGCCTAACCGCACACGCTATAAGGATCTTCAGAGTGGCCACCGATCGGGTGACAGCTCCTTGGAAAACCGCAGGTCAACACACTTCAAGCTGGGCTGCGCCAGCCCAAGTTGAAGATCCTTACTGAACGTCTTTCATCCTGAGTAGCCGCAGGTCAGGAGGGTGCGGATGGCCTGGACGATGCGGCTGATGCGGTTGCCGGAGCATCGTGCCCGGCGGAGGACGCGCCAGGTCTTCAGGCGGGCGAAGGCGCGTTCGCCGGGAGCCCGGAGGCGGGCGTGGACGCGGTTGAACCGTTGGTAGTGGTCCGGGAGTTCGCGGTGGAGAACCACAGAGGGGTCCCGTCCGGACGGGCGATGACCTGCACGTTCATCCCGTGCTGCTGGTGTTTCTGGCTGTAGTACGGCTCGTCCGCGGCGATGCGGTCGGTGGGGACCAGAGTGCCGTCAACGATGACGAAAGTCCCCTTCACCCAGGCCCACGAAGGCCTCGTGGAGGCCGGGAGCCCAGGCCGCGAGGACGTCCAGGGTCTCGTCGACGTATCGCCAGGCGGTCGCCTCCGAGACACCGAAGCCAGCTCCCAGCTGTGCGAACGTCTCGTTCTTCCGCAGATGCGCCAGCGTCAGCAGAGCCTGCCTGAAACAACCCAGCCGCCGCCACGGCGACTTCAGCTCCTGTCGGCGGGCGTGGATCAGTCACGAGACATGCCCCACGAGCCCATAAGGGACATCGAGCATGGAAGGATACGGAACCAAGCAAGGCTCCTCGGGCGAAGCGCGGTGCGTAGAGAACACCAGCGCAACGACCAGGGGCCTCGCGCCGTTACCCGCTCTGGCCTGCTCTTTCACACCCGCGGGACAGGTTGAAAGACGTTCAGTCACCGCCCTGTTCCAGCGTGCGGTGGCGGGTCTGTCCAGACCTCGAACCACCGCGTCGGCGGGCCGCGTGCAACACGCCGACCAGAGCTGCGGCCGCCAAGAGCAAGACAAGGCCTACGGCGGTGACGGCTGCATTCCCCCAGGAGACGGCGTAGCCGTGTGCGACAAGCAGGGCGGACGCCACCGTCACGGCCCCGAGCTCCCTCAGGCCACTGGTCCGGGAGCGAAAGGCCGCGATACAGCCGGCCGCGGCCAGGGCGGCGATCGGCCAGATACCGGCATAGTGCAGCCTGAATTGTGGCAAGGCCAGGTCCAGGGCTACTGCCTCCGGAAGCCAGGCGGCCAGGGCGAGAGCCGCGGCGGTACGCCTCATTCCCATGCTGGGGCGCAGATCGGGCGGGCACGTGAGAAGGAGGCCCGCGGCGAGCAGCGTCATCGCTGGTGTGAGGCGTACGTCGCCGTAGCTGTCGGGGATGGCCATGGCGGTGAGGGCGGAACCGGTCAGGCCGGTTGCGGCGGTGATGACACCTGCAGTCCAGTGCCGGGTGGCCAGTGCGGTTATTGTCCCGATCAGGACAAGAAGGAAGAGGACCGCACAGGTGCCGTGCAGTACGGACTGGCGAAGCACCTCGTCAGTGTCCGGGTTGCCCGGGAGGTGGAAGGCGAGGGGCGCATCGCGGTAGTCGAGGAGGAGAAGGGTCAGGCGCAGGGCTGCGTAGGCAGCGGCAGCGGCCAGGGCAAAGGGGGCGATGGTAGCGCAGAAGCGGCCCAGGCGGGCGGTCGAGACCAGTCCCACCCGCAGCCGCAGAGCGTGCGCGGTGACGTCTACCGTCTCCCGTACGCGCACCCGGGCCGTGGCGTTGTGCACTGCCTGGTGGTAGAGCTCGGCTATTTCACTGCCGTTCGCCTGGCGGTACCGGGCCGGATACAGGCGCAGGAGTGCGGAGATCATGCCATCGCCACCCTGCCGCTGGCGCCCAGGCGGCGCTGGGCTTCGCGGGCGGTTTCCGCGATCCGCTCGGCTTCCCGGGCCAGCCGTTCCCGGCCCTGGGTGGCAAGCATGTAGGTGCGGCGGAGGCGGCCGTCCACGATGTCTTCCCGGTGCACTTCGATCAACCCTTCCTTCAGGAGCCGCTCAAGAGCCCCGTAGAGGGTGCCCGTACGCAGGACCACGCGGCCGTTGGAGATCTTGCTGACTTCCTGCGTGATCGCATACCCGTGGCGGGGCGCGTCCGCCAGGGCGGTAAGAAGGAGCAGGGTCGGCTCCTGCATCACACGCTCACTCATGTCGACAACATATGTCGCCGAACGGCCTATAGGCAAGTTTTCCCCCGACCCCGCCGCACGCACTCGGTGGGGGTGGCGGGCGGCGAGTTGCTGGGCGACCCGTCCGCCCATGGACGTGCCGTAGACGTCGGCCCAGTCGATGCCGAGTTCGTCGAGGACGGCGATGACGTCCTGGGCGAACAGTTCGGTGCTGTAAGGGGTGTCGGGCTTGTCGCTGTCGCCGGTGCCGCGGTAGTCGAGCGTGAGGGTGCTGCGAGCGGGGTGAGAGCGGACAGCGCAAGAGGTTCTGATCAACATCTCGGGATGGCCGAGCGTGACTGACCGCCAGGTCGGCCTTTGACCAGGCATGTTGCACGATCAGCTGCTCGACCTGTTGCTTCCCCACCTGGCCGCCGTGGCTGTCGACGGTATCCGCGTCGTTGGCTCCGGAGTGAGGATCACGGCCTCGTGCGTCGCTCCCACCGCCTGTTGTCCGGGCTGCGGGGCTGTGTCGTGCCGCGTGCACGATCGTTACCGTCGTCGTCTCGCCGACGTCGCGGTGGGCGGGCGGCCCGTGACGATATGCCTGACCGTCCGTCGGTTTCGGTGCGACAGTCCGGACTGTGGCCGTCGTACGTTCGCCGAGCAGGTCGAGGGCCTGACCTTGCGATACGGGCGGCGAAGCAGCCTCCAGGAGGCGATGCTGGAGGTGGTCGGCCGTGTGCCGGCGGGCCGGGCCGGCGCCCGTCTTGCCCGGATGCTGCATTGTCCGGTCAGCCCGAACACCCTGCTCAGCAGGGTGCGGGCCCTGCCGGCCGAGCCTCCCGCCGACAGCCCGCGAGTGCTGGGAGTGGACGACTTCGCCCTCCCCTTGATTATCTTGAGTTGGTCGTTGGTGTAGGGCTGTGACCTGCGTCGTCTCGTCGGAGACGGTGTCGTCGACGAGACGACGAGGCGGTTGGAGAGCCGTGTCAGCAGGGCCCGATCGTGATCGAAGAGTGTCGCGGGAGGGCGACTTCGTCTGTGGTGGGCAGGCCGGCCGCGCGGAGTTGGCCGAGGACGTGGGCGAGTTGGCGCCGGAGTCGTTGGTTGTCGTTGGTGAGGTCGCGATTGCGGGCGAGGGCGATTTCGAGGCGTCGGGCCAGGGAGGCTTCGGTTCCTCGTTGGCGTGCGGGTGTTGTCGGTGGCAGGGCTCGGCGGTCGAGCGACCGGAGTCGTTCGATCTCGGCTCGGATGTCGGGCTGGGTGTAGAGCCAGGAACGTGAGACGCCTGCGTGTCGGGCGATGATTTCGAAGGTCACCGGGGTGCCTGCGGTGTCGAGTTCGCGCAGGGCCTTGACGGTCTTGGCGCGGGTCAGCTCGTGGCGCCGCTGGGCCGAGGTCACGAGGTGTGCGCTGTTGTCAGCCCGCATCGGCCGCCTCCGCGTCGTCGTCCTGGTCGAGGGCGGTGATGATGCGTTCGAGGTTGCCCAGGACCTGGCGGTTCATCTCGACGAGCCGTTGCTGTCCGCGTGCCTCGGCGGCGGAGATGATCTGCAGGACTTCCTGGTGCTGTTGGCGGTGCTGGGGCAGGAATTCCGGTGTGGTGACGAACATCGGGCAGGTCAGGCAGGCATTTGCGTGGGGACAGGTTTTGACCACCGGCAGGCCGCAGTAGCCGTTGGGCAGGGCCTGGGTGGCGCGTCCGACGCGCTGCTTGGCCCAGGCGGCCTCGGCGAGCGGTCCGTCCGGATCAAGCGTGACCTTCTCACCGCTGATGTTGACCTTGCGTGCCTTCTCCCAGTGCCGGCGGACCGTGGTGTCGTGGAGACGTAATGGTGACGTCGGGTATTGGAACTGTCCGAATGCCCCCGTGAGAGTGTGGTCTGAGGGCTTCGTCTCAGGTGCCATTGAGGTTCTCCGTTGCCCTGCGACTTACTTCGGCGGCGTAGGTGGCCCAGTCCCCGGCTGCGGCTCGCTGCCATTGGACGGCGACTTGGATGTGGAGACCGAGAGTCCGGGCAAGGATGGCGGCGGGCAGCTCGGTCGCGAGCTGGAAGAGGGCGGTTGAGCGGAGGTTGCCGGTGATTCCGACGGTGGCGAGGCGTTCGCGGAGCCGGTAGGCACTGATCGGCTGTCCCGGCTGCCCGCCGGGGAACAGCCACGGGGACGCCGCGCGGTGGCCGGACACGGCATGGCCGCGGCGGTCTGCGGCGAGTTGGGTGATGAGGGCGTCCAGCGGCTCAGGCAGCGTGATGGGTGCGGATCCGAGCGTGATGTCGACCCGGCCGCCAGTGACCGTGATGTCGTCGAGGGTGAGGCGGGCGATGTCAGCGACGTGTTGCGCATAGAGGACGACGAGCAGGCCGGCGACCCTGATGCTTGCGGGCAGCGAATCATCGTGCAGGAGCTGACGGGCGGTCTGCCAGCGGCGATCAGCGTCGATGGCGCCAGTGGGGCCGTGCCACCTGGTCGCCGGGAAGTCGAGTTTCGCAAGCTTGTTCGTCGACGCCCACCGGACGAAGGAGCCGGTGTCGAGTTTCTGGGGCACCAGGCCGTCGGCGAGCCAACGGTCGAGGTGCGCTTGCTGGCAGGTGGCCAGGGTCAGGCCGTGTCCGGCCAGCAGTTCCAGGAAGCCGATCGCGGCCCTGGTGCGGCGGCGGAGGCTGGCGGCCTGTCCGTAGGTGACGCCGCTGGGGGAGGCTCGGCGCCGCAGTCGTCGCAGGTGATGCCAGGTCGCGTAGCGGTGGACGACGTAGCGGTCCTGGGGGTCGGCGACGGAGGCGATGGTGTTGTCGAGCCACTGTTCAAGCCGGGCGAGGTACTCATCCCGGGTGGGCAGTGAGCCGGCTGTCACCAGCACGGTCCGCAGGTGCCGGACGGTCTTGTCCTGGCCGAACTCGTCGAGGGTTGCATGGCTCAACTCGCGTGCTCCGCGGGCAAGGTCCTCCAGCAGGGTGACCGCAGAGGTCTTGGACAGCCAGGCGTGTGTGGCGATGGGCCGCTCGGTGGAGCAAAGAGCGTCTTTGAGAGGGTGTTAAGTCCCGTTCCTGATGA
>NZ_JBKIWN010000070.1:0-8974 GCF_058146165.1 Streptomyces sp. AM25
CGATGTCGGACGTCCGCGTCGTCGTCATCGACTGGACCGACACCGGAGCGTCACCACCGACGGCCACGGACCCGACCTGGATCCTCCGGCTGACACGGCGGACGGCCAGCCGGGCCGGGACGGACGGCAGTCCGAGCCCGACCGGTTCACGCGTGGTCACGGCGCTCAGCCCCGGTTCCCGGAGACGGTCTCCCGGGCGGCGCGCAGGGATTCCTTGAGCGAGCCCATGGTGGCCAGCACGGCCGTGGGCTCGTAACCGCAGTGGGCCATGCAGTTGGCGCACCGCGGGTCCTTGCCGCGCCCGTACTTCTCCCACTCGGTGTCCTCGATCAGCTCCCGGTAGGTGGGCACGTAACCGTCGCTCATCAAGTAGCAGGGGCGCTGCCAGCCGAAGAGCGAGTAGTTGGGGATGGCCCAGGCGGTGCACGGGAAGTCCGCCTTGCCCTCCAGGAAGTCGAGGAAGAGCGGGCTGTGGTTGAGCCGCCAGCGGCCGCGGTTGCCGCCCGCGAAGGCCTTGCGGAAGAGCTCCCGGGTCTGGTCGACGCCCAGGAAGTGCTCCTGGTCGGGGGCCTTCTCGTAGGCATAGGCGGGCGAGATCATCATCTCGTCCACCTTCAGCTCGTCGTTGAGGAAGTTGAGCACCTCGATGACGGTCTGCGGGGTGTCGGTGTTGAAGAAAGTAGAGTTGGTCGTGACCCGGAAGCCGCGCCGCTTGGCCTCCTTGATCGCCTCCACCGCCTCGTCGAAGACGCCCTCCTTCGCAACGGATTCGTCGTGCCGCTCGCGCAGCCCGTCGATGTGCACCGCGAACGCGAAATAGGGAGAGGGCTTGAACTTCTCCATCTTCTTCCGCATCAGCAACGCGTTGGTGCAGAGGAAGACGTACTTCCGCCGGGCCACCAACTGCCGCACGATCTCGTCGATCTGCGGATGCATCAGCGGCTCGCCGCCCGCGATGGACACCATCGGCGCACCGGACTCCAGCACCGCGCCGACCGCCTGGGCAACGGGCATCCGCTGTTTCAGCACGCCCGCCGGATGCTGGATCTTCCCGCAGCCCTCGCACTTGAGGTTGCAGGCGAAGAGCGGTTCGAGCTCGACGATCAGCGGAAACTTGTCGCGCTTCCGGAGCTTCTGTTCAAAGAGATAGGTCCCGACCCGGATGGTCTGGCGGAGCGGCATGGCCATCTGGCTCACCTCCTGGGGAGCAGCAAAGAACGGTGCCATTCGAAAAAAGCCGGAAGGACGGTGCGGAGTACGCGGAAAGCTGATATTCCACCCCGCAAGGTCCCGATTCGGACGAGTTCATGTTCTGGAGCGTCCACGACCACCCGGACGGCCGCAACCGGGCGCGGACCCGTCCTCACCGCGCTTCGGAGCGTGGCGGCGGACTCCATGTCCACCGCGAGTGCGCCGGCGGCGTGCAGCCCGGCGCGCTCTGCGCCGCGCACGACGTGGTCCGAGCCGACCAGCGGCCCGGTGTGGATGACGCGGCCGGGGACGGCGCGGGCGAGCTCCTTGGCGAGGATCTCGGAGCCGAGGCACTCGGTGCGGCCCTCCCCGTCGCGGGTCTCGTCGGCGACGACCAGGTCGCCGGGGTGCATGCCCGGTGCGAGGCCGGCGCAGAAGCCGGTGGCGATCACGGCCGCGTCCTGCAGCGGACCGCCCTCGGCGAGGGCCCGGGTCACGGCACGGTCCGCCGCCTGGGGGCCCATGCCGGTGCGGAGCACGGTCACGGGCCCGGCCGCGCCGCCCGTACCGCCGCGCAGGGCGAGGCGCTCGATGCCGAGCGCGCAGGCGATCAGCAGCGGTGCGGGGGCGGGCGTGCCCGTGCCGGGGGCCATCAGCCCTCCCGTGGTTCCTGTGCCCGGTCCGCGGCGAAGGGTTCGCCATGCAGGAACCGGCCGAGCGCGGTGAGCGGGAACACCTGGCGGTACAGGTGGTAGTTGATGGAGAAGTCCCACGGGAAGCCCGTACCGGTGAAGTACGGCTCGTCCCACGAGCCGTCCTCGCGCTGGGTGTCGGCCAGCCAGGCCACGCCCCGGGCGACGGCCTCGCTCTCCCGCTCGCCCGCGGCGAGCAGGGCCATCAGGGCCCATGCGGTCTGCGAGGCGGTGGAGGCGCCGCGGCCGGTCCACTCCGGTTCGCGGTAGGAGCGCAGGTCCTCGCCCCAGCCGCCGTCGGGGTTCTGCACACCGCCCAGCCAGTCCACGGCCCTGCGGATCGCGGGGTGCGAGACGGGGAGCCCGGCGGCCACCAGGGCGGGGACCACGGACCCGGTGCCGTAGAGGTAGTTGACGCCCCAGCGGCCGAACCAGGCACCGCTGGGCTCCTGTTCGGACAGCAGCCAGACGATGCCGCGCCGGGTGCGCGGGTCGTGCTCCTTGCCCAGCACCGCGAGCATCTCGACCACGTGGGCGGTGACGTCGGCGGAGGGCGGGTCGATGACCTCGCCGAAGTCGCAGAACGGCAGCCGGTTGGGGAACTTGCTGGTGTTGTCGGCGTCGAAGGCGCCCCAGGCCCCGTTCTTCGACTGCATGCCCACCGTCCAGCGGGCGGCGTGCCGGATCGCCGTCTCGACGCGCCGCGGGTCGGGGTGGGCGATGCGCCGCAGGGCGAGGATCACCTCGGCGGTGTCGTCGATGTCGGGGTAGTTGTCGTTGTGGAACTCGAACGCCCAGCCGCCCGGGGGCAGTTCGGGGCGGCGCACGGTCCAGTCGCCGGAGCGCAGGATCTGCTCGTCGAGCATCCAGTCGGCCGCCTTGACCAGCGCCGGGTGGTCGGGCGCCACGCCGGCGTCGGCGAGGGCGACGGCGGCGAGGCAGGTGTCCCAGACCGGGGACTGGCAGGCCTCGATCATCCGGGCTTCGCCGTTCTCGCGCGGCACGGCGAAACGGTCCAGCGACTCGAGCCCGGCACGCAGCACGGGGTGGTCGAGGTCGTAGCCGAGGAGGTGCAGCGCGATGATCGAGTAGACGGCGGGCGGCTGGATCCCGCCCCAGCAGCCGTCGTTCTCCTGGCGCTCGATGATCCAGCGCGCGGCGGAGTTGACGGCGGAGCGGCGCAGCGCGCCGACGGGGAATTTGCGGTAGAGGTGCAGCGCCTTGTCCAGGCGCTGGAAGAAGCCGTCCCAGCTGGCCGCCGGGGCGAGCGGGCGCGGCGGGTTGGGCCGGCGCGGGTCGGTGTGCAGCTCGTCGAGGCCGAACGGCGCGGGGCGCACGGGGCGGTGGGCCGCGACGATGGTGAGCGGCACGATGGTCTGCCGGGCCCAGCAGCCGAAGGTGTAGATGTTGAGCGGGAACCACTTCGGCAAGTAGATGATCTCCGGCGGGAGTTCGGGGAGGTCGTCCCAGCTCCACCAGCCGAAGAGGGCCAGCCAGATCCGGGTGAAGACCCGGGTGGCGGCGATGCCGCCCTGTCCGCGGACCCAGGCGGAGGCGGCGGCCATGTGCGGTGCGTCCGGGCCGTCTCCCGCGAGCCGGAGGGCGACGTAGGCCTCGACGGTCGCGGAGAGTACGGCGGGCCCGCCGTGGAAGGTGGCCCAGGTGCCGTCCGGGCGCTGCTGCGAGCGGATCCAGCGGGCGGCGCGGCGGGTGGTCTCCTCGTCCCGGATGCCCAGGAACTGGCGGAGCAGCAGGTCCTCGGCATCCATGGTGACGTTGGTCTCCAGGTCGCCCTTCCACCACCCCTGCTCGTCCTGCCGGGACAACAGGTGTTCGACGGCGCGGGCCGTGGCCCGTTCCGCGGCCTCGTGCGTCTTCGCCGCCCCCGCGGCCGCGGGCAGGGGCTCGGCGGTCGTGCTGTGTCCGGCCTCGGCAGCGCGGGGCGGATGTGCCCCGGTGCCGTCGGTCGTCGCTGTCATGTGCTTCCCCTTTTGCAGTGAGTTGCGTCTCTGCCGTACTGCTGTGACTGCCGTACTTGGGGTTGCGTCGGCCGGTGCCGCGCACGGGGCACCGGCCGGCGAGTGCGCGCTAGATCGGGTGGAGGTGAAGGGGAATCATCTTCTCTTCCGTGGTCATCTCTTGCGTACGACGACGAAGTCGGCGAGCGCGACGAGCTGCGCCCGGACCTCTGTGGGCATGTCGACTCCGTTGAGGGCCTCGATCGCGGTGGCGTACTGGCGGCGGGCCTCCCGGGAGGTCCACTCCCGGCCGCCCGCCTCCTCGATCAACGCCGCGCGGGAGGCGAATTCCTCCTCGTCGAAGTCGGCGAGCTGGGCATCCGTGAGCTTCGCGTCGGCGGCGAGGATCCCGGCGAGCCGCTCGGATGCGGGGCCGCCGGCCGCGAGGGCGGCGACCACCGGGAGCGACTTCTTGCGCTGGCGCAGGTCGCTCCAGGTCTGCTTGCCGGTGGCCGCCGGGTCGCCCCAGATGCCCAGCAGGTCGTCGATGGCCTGGAAGGCGAGGCCGAGGTGATGGCCGTATGCCTCCAGGACGTCGGCGGTCTTGTCGTCGGCGCCGCCGAGGACGGCGCCGATGGAGGCGGCGCAGGCCAGCAGGGCACCGGTCTTGTTGCCCTCCATCTCCAGGCACTCGGCGACGGTGACCCGCTCGCGGTGCTCGTAGGAGATGTCCTGGGCCTGGCCGTCGATGAGCTTGCGGGTGGCGGTGGTCAGCCGGCGGGTGGCCCGGCCGGCCTCGACGGTGCCCAGCTCCAGCAGCAGTTCGTTCGCCAGCGCGAAGAGGGCGTCGCCGACGAGGATGGCCTGCGCGGGGCCGTGCAGCTTCCACACGGTCTCCCGGCCGCGGCGCTGCTCGTCGCCGTCCATCAGGTCGTCGTGCAGCAGCGAGAAGTTGTGCACGAGCTCCACCGCGACGGCGCCGGGCACGCCCGCCTCGGGCGCGGCGCCCGCGGCCTCGGCCGAGAGCAGCGCCAGGGCGGGGCGCACGGCCTTGCCGCTGTCGCCGTGCGCCGGGCGGCCCTCGGCGTCGACCCAGCCGAAGTGATAGGCGGCGACGGCGTCCATGGGTGGCGCGAGCCGGCCCACGGCATCGCGCAGCACCGGTGCGCACAGCGCCCGTCCCCGCTCCAGCAGTGCGGTGACGCCCGCGGTGTCGACAGCTGGGATCGCCGAAGTCACGGTCTCTCCTCTGGTGGTCGTGCTCACGCGCGCCCCGTCCGGGTGGCGCACGCCTGGTTGGCTCGCTGGGTCATGCCGCCGCCTCCCGCAGGGGGTCGCGGTACGGTCGGCCGAGCTCGGAGAGTGCCGCGCCCGCGGCCTGCACTCCGCTGCGCACCGCGCCCTCCATCGTCGCGGGCCAGCCGGTGGCGGTCCACGCGCCGGCCAGGTAGAGGCCGGGCACGTCGGTGGCGGCCTGCGGCCGCAGCCGCCCGACCCCCGGGGTGGGGGCGAACGTCGCTGTCCGCTCCCGGGTGACGAAGAAGTCCTTCACGCCGGCTCCCCGCGCGGCCGGCAGCAGCCGCTCCAGCTCCGGGAGATAGCGCTCGCGCAGCTCGGCGACCGGCCGGTCGATGTCGTCCTGCGCGGCGGACTGCGACACGGCCAGGTACTGCACGGGACCGTCCGCCCCGGCGAGCCCGGAGGACTCCGTGCGGTCGAAGACCCACTGCACGGGACTGCCGAGCGCCGCGAAGAACGGCCGGCGGAGAACTTTGCGATCGTATACGACGTGCAGGTTGAGGATCGGCGCGGTGCCGATGTCCAGCAGCCGGTCCGGGTCGTCGAGGGTCCCGTCGGGCAGCAGGGCGTGGGCCTCGCGCTGGGGCACGGCGAGCACGACCGTACCGGCGTCCAGCCGCTCGGTGCCGTCGGGCCCGGACTCGGCGTCCACGTGCCAGCCGCCGTCCGCACTGCGGGTGATCGCGGTGGCGCGGGTGCGCAGCGCGGTGCGCACGCCGGCCCGGTCGAGGGCGGCGCGGGCCCGGGTGTCGTGCAGCTCGCCGAGCGGGACGTGGGCCCAGCCGATGTCGGCGGCGCCGGGCGCGGAGAGCAGCCCGGTCTTGAAGACCTTGGCGGCCAGCCCCAGGGACGCCCGGTCCGCCGTCGCGTTGAGGGTGGCGACGCCGACCAGGTCCCACAGGGCCTCGACCGTGCGGGCGGACTGGCCGTGGCGGTGCAGCCAGGTGGCGAAGTCCACGCCGTCCAGCGCCGGGTCCTCCGGGTCGAGTGCGCCGAGCGCCAGCGCGGCGCGGCCGACCTTGGCGCGCTCGGCGAGCGAGAGGTGCGGGTACGTGGCCAGGCTGGCCGCCAGGTGCAGCGGCACGGGCAGGGCGGCACGGCGCAGCCGGCCCAGGCGCGGGCGCCCGGACGGGTGGCCCACGTCGAGGACGGGCACGTCGAGCCGGTCCTGCAGGGGGGCCAGGTGGCGGGCGCCGACGCGGTCGAGGAACCACTGGTAGGCGGTGCAGCAGCGCAGGTAGACGTGCTGGCCGTTGTCGACGGACATGCCGCCGCGGCGGAAGGAGAAGGCCAGGCCGCCGAGGCGCGGCCGCCCTTCGAGCAGGGTGACCTGCAGCCCGGCACCGGCGAGTTCGAGAGCGGCCGTGACGCCTGCCAGGCCGCCCCCGATCACTACCGCGGCCGCCCCCAGGGGACGGCCTGCTTCGTCTGTGCGGAGCCGCTCGGGCCGGGTTGTCGTCCCCTCGGTCATGCGCCCACCCCCTCGGCTGCTGTCTGGGACGTGCCCTCCGGGCGGAGGGTTGCACACCGGCCCGTGCGCGTGCGGGTCATCAAGCGCGCCCCCTGGCGGTCGCCCGGTGCACGCTGCGCGCGTCGTACCCGGACAGCCCGCGCACGGCGACGAACGCTTTCTCCCGGCCGGGCAGCGAGACCCGGCGGCGCAGCACGGCCTCCGGCTCCTCGGCGATCCGGTCCAGCAGGCGCCGGTAGATGCCGGACATGGCGGCGACGCAGGCGCCGCTGCGCCGGTCCAGCATGGGCAGCAGCCGCAGGCCGGTGGCGAACAGGGCGCGGGCGCGCCGCACCTCGAACTGCACCAGCCCGGTGAAGTCCGCGCCCGGCGGGGGCACGGCGGCGTGGAAGCCGTCCGAGCAGCCGAACTTGGCGAGGTCGTCGGAGGGCAGGTAGGTGCGGCCGTTGGCCGCGTCCTCGCGGACGTCGCGCAGGATGTTGGTGAGCTGCAGGGCCAGGCCCAGCGTATCGGCGTACTCCGCAGCGCGCTCCGTGTCGCGCGCGCCGGGGACGGTGCCGAACACGCCGAGCGACAGGCGCCCGATGGCGCCCGCCACGCAGCGGCAGTAGAGGGCGAGGTCGTCCCAGGTCTCGTAGGTCTCGCCGCGGACGTCCATCTGGACGCCGTCGATGAGCTCGTCGAGCCCGCCGATGGGAATGGGGAAGCGGCGCACGGCGTGCGCGAGCGCGACGGCCACCGGGTCGGTGTCGTCCTCGTCGATCGCGCCGTCCCTTATCCGGGCGAGCGTCGCCCGGGCCTCCTCCAGCCGCAGCCGCTTGGCCTCGGGCTCCAGCGGCCCGTCGCCGATGTCGTCGATGCGCCGGGAGAAGGCGTACAGCGCCGACATGGCCCGCCGCTTGGCGGTCGGCAGCAGTCTGATGCCGTAGCTGAAGTTGCCGGCCTGCTGTCCGGTGACGGCCTCGCAGTAGCTGTACGCGGCGAGTACCGGTGCGGACGCGTGTGGCGTTCCGTTCACGGTCCCGCTCACCCCTCTCTTCGCAATGTCGCCCCCACCTCGCGCAGCACGCTGAGCTTGGTGGGCTTCGGCGGTCCGGGGAGCACGTCGTGGCCTGCGGCGGCGACCGCCTTGAGCGCGGCCCTCCCCCCGCCCACGAACCCCGCGAGCAACAGCTTGAGCCTGCCGTGGACGCTACCCACCAGGGGGGTCCCTTCATTCAGCAGGGTCCGGGCGCGTTCCGCCTCGTACGCGACCAGGGCACGCACCGATGCGCCCGCGGTCGGCCGGGCGAGGTCGGACTCCGTGACACGGAAGCGCTGCATGTCCTCGGCGGGGAGGTAGACGCGGTCGCGTCCCAGGTCCTCGGCGACGTCCTGCAGGTGTTCCACGATCTGCAATGCGGTGCAGACCGCGTCCGAGCGGCGGATCCGCTCGGGGCTTGCGGTGCCGGTGATGCCGAGGACGAGGCGGCCCACGGGGTTCGCGGACAGCTCGCAGTAGGCGAGCAGCTCCCCGTACGTGGCGTAGCGGCTCACCCGCTGGTCCTGGCGGTTGGCCTCGATCAGTCCCAGGAAGGGCTCGGGCGTCAGACCGCACCGGCGCACGGTCGGACGGAGGCGGATCAGCAGCGGGTGGCGGGGGCCGGTGCCGCTGCGGTCGAAGACCCGGCGCAGGTCGGCCTCGAAGGCGTCCAGCATCGCCGGGCGGTCGTCGGACTGCTCGCGGTCCAGGCCCAGCAGCTCGGCGTCGCGGCCGCCGGGGGCCACGTCGCCGTCGCCGATGTCGTCGACGAGGCGGGCGTAGCCGTAGACGGCCATCAGGTCGGCCCGCCAGGCGCGCGGCACGAAGAAGGGTGCGACCGGGAAGTTCTCGTGCGCGGCCTTGTCGAGCACGGCGCGCGCGTGCGCGTCCGTCCCCGCGGTCATCGCGGGCTGCCCGGACCGGGGACGGCGTACGCGTCTCTGATCTGGAGCGTTCCCGTACCCATTGCCGTCACATCTCCCGTTCTACACTGCCGAGCCAGAACATCCTATTTCGGACACGCCGCAGGCGGCGGCCGTGCCGTCGACCCCCCTCGGCCGTTTCTCCGGCGCCCCGGCGGCCGGAGGCACAGGGAGTACCGGGGTACACCCTCGCCCGCCGCGGAACAGGCGCAAAAACAGCACGGTACAGCGTACGCCGTACAGGTGCCCGACGCCCGCCGGGGTGTGTGCTTGATCCATACAATGCCATGTGCAGGACGAACAGACCTTGGTAATAAGGCAGTTGATCGTTACGAACCGGTCAATCCCATGGCGCCCTCAGCGGGCCGTTTCCTTCTCGTACGCCCGTACGACCTCGTCCGTCGGGCCGTCCATCAGCA
>NZ_JBKIWN010000071.1:0-8652 GCF_058146165.1 Streptomyces sp. AM25
TCACCTGGGAGCGCACCGACCGCGTCGAGGCACTGAAGCAGGCCGCCGGACTGTAAGTCCCGCAAGCGAGCGCACATCGGCCCCGGACCGTTCGATCGGTTCGGGGCCGTTGTCGTTGCCCTCTGGTAGGACTGGATCTGTGAGCAGCGAGAAAGGGCGGCCCGAGCAGTCGCCGGCGGGGGAGCAGCTGGCGCTCATCCGGGAGAGCGTGCGCAAGGCCAAGGTGCCGCGGGCCAAGCCGCGGACATGGCGGGGGGCGGCGCTGGCCGGGGAGCTGCCGGTGGCGCGGGTGCTGGTGGACAAGGGGCCGGTGCACCTGGACCGGCTGTGGGACTACGCCGTGCCCGCCGAGCTCGACGCCGACGCCCAGCCGGGCACGCGGGTGCGGGTGCGGTTCGGGGCCGGTACGTCCAAGGTGCGGGAGGGGCGCCGGGAGGGCGGCGGGCTGCTCGACGGGTACATCATCGAGCGCGTGGCCGAGTCCGACTACCAGGGGCCGCTGGCCGCGCTCGCCCAGGTGCTGTCGCCGGAGCCCGTGCTCAGGCCGCCGCTGCTGAGCCTGTGCAAGGCCGTTGCCGACCGGTACGCCGGGTCGCTCGCCGACGTGCTGCAGCTGGCCGTTCCGCCGCGGCACGCCCGTATCGAGGCCGAAGCGTCGCCCCGGCTGCTGCCCCGGCCCGGCGCGCCCGAGACGGGCAGCTGGGCGCGGTATCCGACCGGGCCCGCGTATCTGGACGCCGTGGTGCGGGGGGATGCCCCGCGTGCCGTCTGGACGGCGCTGCCCGGGCCGCACTGGTCCGCCGAGCTCGCGCGGGCGGCCGGCGCCGCGCTCGCCTCCGGGCGGGGCGCGCTGATCGTCGTGCCGGACGGGCGGGCCGCCGCCCGGGTCGACGCGGAGCTGACCGCGCTCCTCGGCCCCGGCCGGCACGTGCTGCTGACGGCCGACCTGGGCCCCGAGGAGCGCTACCGCCGCTGGCTCGCCGTGAACCGCGGCGCGGTGCGGGCCGTCGTCGGCACGCGTGCCGCGATGTTCGCGCCCGTGTGGAACCTGGGCCTCGTGGCGATCTGGGACGACGGCGACTCCAGCCACAGCGACACCAACGCTCCCCAGCCGCACGCGCGCGAGGTGCTGGTGCTGCGCGCGGTGCAGGAGAAGGCCGCGTTCCTGCTGGGCGGTTTCGGCTGCACCGTGGAGGCGGCGCAGCTGGTGGACACCGGCTGGGCGCTGCCGCTGGCCGCGGACCGGGAGCGGGTGCGCTCGGCGGCCCCCCGGATCCGCACGGTGGAGGAGAAGGACGAGGCGCGGGACGAGGCCGCCCGGGCCGCGAGGCTGCCCACGGTCGCCTGGGAGGCTGCTCGTGAAGGGCTCCGGCACGGGCCCGTGCTGGTGCAGGTGCCGCGCAGCGGCTACGCGCCCCGGCTCGGCTGCGAGCGCTGCCGTGAGCCCGCGCGGTGCGGGCACTGCTCGGGGCCGCTGGAGGCGCGGGAGCGCGACGCCGGGCTGCACTGCGGCTGGTGCGGGCAGCAGACCACGGACTGGCACTGCTCCGAGTGCGGCGGCTTCCGGCTGCGCGCCCGGATCGTGGGTGCGCAGCGCACGGCGGAGGAGCTCGGCCGGGCCTTTCCCGCGGTGCCGGTGCGCACTTCGGGGCGGAACCACGTGCTGGACACGGTGCCGGATCAGCCCGCGCTCGTCGTCTCCACGCCCGGTGCCGAGCCGGTCGCCGAACGCGGCTATGCGGCCGCCCTGTTGCTGGATGGCTGGGCCCTGCTCGGCCTGCCCGACCTGCGGGCCGGGGAGGAGGCGCTGCGCCGCTGGCTCGGCGCCGCGGCGCTGGTGCGGGGGCAGGAGGCGGGCGGCACGGTCGTCGTCGTGGCCGAGCCGACGCTGCGGCCCGTGCAGGCGCTCGTGCGCTGGGACCCTGCGGGGCATGCGATGCGGGAGCTGGCCGACCGGGCCGAGCTGGGCTTCCCGCCCGTCTCGCGGATGGTGTCGGTCGCCGGGACCCCTGCCGCTGTGGCCGAGCTGATCGGGTCCGCGGAGTTGCCTCCCGGCACGGACGTGCTCGGGCCGGTGCCGTTGCCGGTGCGCCCGGCCGGGGCCCCGGTGCGGGCCGGCGATCCGCCGCCCGGGGAGCAGTGGGAACGGGCCTTGTTGCGGGTTCGGCCCGGTCAGGGTGCCGCGTTGGCCGCTGCGCTGAAGACGGCGCAGGCCGTGCGGCTCGCCGGGCGGGCCGGCGAGCCGGTGCGGTTGCGGGTGGATCCGCCGGATATCGGGTGACGGTTGTGTGCGGCTGGTCGCGCCCACGCGGCGGAGCCGCATGATGAAACCGCCCCGTGCCCCTTCGGGGCACGGGGAGCGCGGGGCGCGAAAAGGCCGGGCGTCAGCCGTTCCTCGGACCCGGGAACACCGACGCTCGGGGTTCCGGCACCGGGACCGAGCGGGCCGCCGGGACGACCGGGACCGTGGACGGCTCCGCCGTGCGCACCGTCGTCTCGACCGGGGGCTCCGTCGTGGTCTGGCCGTTCGCCCGGCGTGCCCCGTAACGGCGGTGCACGGCCTGCTTGGTGACGCCCAGCGCCGAACCCACCGCGTCCCACGAGAAGCCCAGCGAGCGGTCGAAGTCCACCGCGGCCGTCACCAGCGTCTCGACGCTGTCCCGCAGCTCCTGGGCCAGGCGCACGGTCGGCGCGGGGGCCCGGCCGTAGACGACGAAGCCCGCCGAGGGGCCCGTCCTGCGGGGGCGGTAGACGTTGCCGAGCTGGGCGGTGAGCGTGCGCAGGGCGTCCACCTGGCGGCGCACCCTCTCGATGTCCCGGACCAGGAGATGCAGGCTGGCCCGTGCCTGGGCGTCGTGGGTTGCGTGGTCGGGCATGAACAAGCCTCTCGGGCCGGCGGTGAAAGCGACGTGTACGGACGGGAGTTGACGCCCCTCGGTGAGCAAGGGCAACGGGCCCGTGGTTGCGGCCCGCTCCGGTCAATCTCTCTTGACCCAACGCGCCACGGCCCGCCGGGTCACGGTATGGGGGCGCACGTCCTCCGGAATGGGGCGCGTATCCACCCGCACGCCCCCTGGGGCGTGGGCACCTCTAGACTGGTGCGCCGTTCCATCCGGTCCATCCGGCGCTCGAGGAGAGGTAGTTCGCCACCCATGAGGCTCGTCTTCGCCGGCACCCCCGAGGTTGCCGTCCCCGCCCTCGACGCCCTGATCGCCTCCGAGCGCCATGAGGTCGTCGCCGTCGTCACCCGCCCCGACGCCCCGGCCGGCCGTGGCCGGCGGCTGGTCGCCAGCCCCGTCGCCGAGCGCGCGGAGGAGGCCGGCATCGAGGTCCTCAAGCCCGCCCGGCCGCGCGACGAGGACTTCCTCGCCCGGCTGCGCGAGATCGGCCCCGACTGCTGCCCCGTCGTCGCCTACGGCGCCCTGCTGCCGAAGCCGGCCCTGGAGATTCCCGCGCACGGCTGGGTCAACCTGCACTTCTCGCTGCTCCCCGCCTGGCGCGGCGCCGCGCCCGTGCAGCACGCGATCCTGGCCGGCGACGAGGTCACCGGCGCGTCGACCTTCCTCATCGAGGAGGGGCTGGACTCCGGCCCCGTCTTCGGCGTGCTCACCGAGCAGGTCCGGCCCACCGACACCAGCGGCGACCTGCTGACCCGGCTCGCCTTCGCCGGTGCCGGGCTGATGTCCGCGACCATGGACGGCATCGAGGACGGCAGCCTCAAGGCCGTGCCGCAGCCTGCCGAGGGCATCTCCCTCGCCCCCAAGATCAGCGTGGCGGACGCCCGGATCGACTGGGCCGCCCCCGCCCTCCGGGTCGACCGCGTGGTGCGCGGCTGCTCCCCGGCCCCCGGCGCCTGGACGACCTTCCGCGGCGAGCGCCTGAAGGTCATGGCGGCGTCGCTCAGCCCCGACCGCGCGGGCCTGGCCCCCGGCGCGATCGCCGCCGCCAAGAACTCGGTGCACATCGGCACGGGCTCGCACGCGGTGGAGCTGCAGTGGGTCCAGCCGCAGGGCAAGAAGCCGATGAAGGCCGCCGACTGGGCCCGCGGCGTGCGCATCGCCGCAGGCGAGCAGCTCGGGGCCGATCAGCCCGCGTAAGCCGCACGCGTACGCTGGAGGCGTCGCTTTCCCCAGCTCCGGAGCACCTTTCGTGAACGACCACGCGCCTAGCCGTCAGCAGAGCCGACCTGCGAAACCCCACCGTCGTCCCAAGAAGGACCCGGTGCGGATTCTCGCTTTCGAGGCGCTGCGGGCGGTGGACGAGCGGGACGCGTACGCCAACCTCGTGCTGCCCCCGCTGCTGCGCAAGGCCCGCGAGAAGGACGGCTTCGAGACGCGCGACGCCGCGCTGGCCACCGAGCTGGTCTACGGCACGCTCCGCCGCCAGGGCACGTACGACGCGATCATCGCGTCCTGCATCGACCGGCCGCTGCGCGAGGTCGACCCGCCCGTGCTGGACGTGCTGAGCCTGGGCACCCACCAGTTGCTCGGCACCCGCATCCCGCCGCACGCCGCGGTGTCGGCCAGCGTTGAGCTGGCCCGCTGCGTGCTCGGCGACGGGCGGGCGAAGTTCGTCAACGCCGTGCTGCGCAAGATCACCGCTCATGATCTGGACGGCTGGCTGGAGCGCGTCGCCCCGCCGTACGAGGACGACCCCGAGGATCACCTCGCCGTCGTGCACTCCCACCCGCGCTGGGTCGTCTCCGCGCTGTGGGACGCGCTCGGCGGCAGCCGCGCCGGGATCGAGGACCTGCTGGAGGCCGACAACGAGCGGCCCGAGGTGACGCTGGTGGCCCGCCCCGGGCGGTCCACCACGGACGAGCTCCTGGCGGCGCTCGGCGAGGACGCCGGGCTGCCCGGCCGCTGGTCCCCGTACGCCGTGCGGCTGGCCGAGGGCGGCGAGCCGGGGGCGCTGGAGGCCGTGCGCGAGGGGCGGGCGGGCGTCCAGGACGAGGGCAGCCAGCTGGTGGCGCTCGCGCTGGCCGATGCGCCGCTGGACGGGCCGGACCGGCGCTGGCTGGACGGCTGCGCCGGGCCCGGCGGCAAGGCGGCGCTGCTCGGGGCGCTCGCGGCCGAGCGCGGCGCCGCGCTGCTGGCCTCGGAGAAGCAGCCGCACCGGGCGCGCCTCGTGGGGCGTGCGCTGGCCGGCAACCCCGGCCCGTACCAGGTCATCGCCGCCGACGGCACGCGTCCGCCGTGGCGGGAGGGGGTCTTCGACCGGGTGCTCGTCGACGTTCCGTGCAGCGGGCTCGGCGCCCTGCGGCGCCGTCCCGAGGCGCGGTGGCGGCGCCGGCCGGAGGACCTGGAGGGGTTCGCTCCGCTGCAGCGGGACCTGCTGCGGCAGGCGCTTCGGGCGGTGCGGGTCGGGGGCGTCGTGGGCTACGCGACGTGCTCCCCGCACCTGGCGGAGACGCGGGCCGTCGTGGACGACGTGCTGAAGGGGCGGGGCGGGCCCGCCCCGGCCGCGGAGTGGATCGACGCCCGGCCGCTGATGCGGGGCGTTCCGGGGCTGGGTGACGGCCCGGACGTCCAGCTGTGGCCGCACCTGCACGGGACGGATGCCATGTACTTGGCGCTGCTGCGCCGTACTGCTTGAGCGGTTGCGTCACTGCGGGTCCGGTGTGGCCGGCCGGACGGTTCGCTGCGCCCCTTCGGGGGCCGCGGCACCGCACAGCGCGGCGTCATGGCAGGCTTGGGGCATGGCTGTGCAGATCAACCCCAGCATCCTTTCCGCGGACTTCGCCCGCCTCGCCGACGAGGCGCAGGCCGTGAAGGGCGCCGACTGGCTCCATGTCGACGTCATGGACAACCACTTCGTCCCCAACCTGACGCTCGGTGTGCCCATCGTCGAGTCGCTGCGCAAGGCCACGGACATCCCGCTGGACTGCCACCTCATGATCGAGGACCCTGACCGCTGGGCGCCGCAGTACGCGGAGGCGGGCGCGGGATCGGTCACGTTCCACGCCGAGGCGGCTGCCGCGCCGGTCCGGCTGGCGCGGGAGATCCGGCACCAGGGCGCGCGCGCCTCCATGGCGCTCAAGCCTGCGACGCCGATCGAGCCGTTCGAGGACCTGCTGCCCGAACTCGACATGCTCCTGATCATGACGGTCGAGCCCGGCTTCGGCGGCCAGGCGTTCCTGGACATCATGCTGCCCAAGATCCGCCGCACCCGGGAGCTGATCTCGCGGCACGGCCTGGAGCTGTGGCTGCAGGTCGACGGCGGCGTCTCGGCCACCACCATCGAGCGCTGTGCCGAGGCGGGCGCGGACGTCTTCGTCGCCGGCTCCGCCGTCTACGGTATGGAGGACCCCGCGGCGGCCGTACGCGGCCTGCGCGCACAGGCGGAGAAGGCGACCGCCGCCGCGCCCTGGGCCTGCGGGCACTGAACCGCAGTCGGCGCTCGCCCGAATTGCTGAGCGCCGAGGTCGGGGCCTGATCAAGGACCGTCGTTTCTGACAGGATGACGTCGGGTCCGGCATTCGGGTCCATCAAGTCCTGGCAGAACTCTGCAAAGTAGTGAGGAGACCGCGGTGTCGACGGGCCGTTCAGCATCGCCCATGGGGCCCGCCGAGCTGGTGCAGGCGGCGGCGATGGCCCGCCGCTTCTACCTCGAGGGCAAATCGAAGATCCAGATTGCCGAGGAGTTCGGCGTCAGCCGCTTCAAGGTGGCGCGGGTGCTGGAGACGGCGCTCGAGCGGGATCTGGTGCGGATCGAGATCCGGGTGCCGGCCGAGCTGGACGCGGAGCGCTCCGACGCACTGCGCGCCCGTTACGGCCTGCGGCACGCGGTCGTCGTCGAGTCCCCGGCCGACGCGGCCGACGATGCGCCCGACCCCGAGAACCTCGGCGAGGTGGCCGCGGACCTGCTCGGCGAGCTGGTGCACGAGGGGGATGTGCTCGGCCTGGCCTGGGGCCGCTCCACGATCCACATGGCCGCGGCCCTGCACCGGCTGCCGCCGTGCACGGTCGTCCAGCTGACCGGCGTGTACGACGCGGGCACCGCCGAGCGCGGCTCGGTCGAGGCCGTGCGCCGGGCGGCCCAGGTGTCCGGCGGCGAGGCGCACCCGATCTACGCGCCGATGCTGCTGCCCGACCCGGCCACCGCCGCCGCGCTGCGCGGCCAGACCGGCATCGCCCGCGCCTTCGACTACTTCGACAAGGTCACCGTCGCCGCGGTCTCCATCGGCTCGTGGGCGCCGGGCATCTCGACCGTCTACGACATGCTCACCGAGGAGGAGCGCGCGCACTACGCCTCGCTGGGCGCCGCCGCCGAGATGTCCGCGCACCTCTTCGACGCCGAGGGCCGTCGCATCGGCCGTGACCTGGGGGAGCGCTGCATCACCGTCGAGGCGGACCGGCTGCGCCGCATCCCGGAGGTCGTGGCCATCGCGGGCGGTCTGCGCAAGGCGGCGGCGATCGGCGCGGTGCTCCGCTCCGGCCTCGTCACCAGCCTCGTCACCGACACCGCGGCGGCGGACCACCTGCTCCACGAGACGGGCCCGGGCCCGCGCCCGGCCCTGGACCGGGCGGACCCCGACGGCTCGTAGGCCTTCGCAGCGGATTTTGCGTGCGGCGAATCCGGATACTCCGCGGGCATGACCCTCCTTCAGGGCACGTCCGCGGCCACCGGCCCGGTGCACGTCGTCATCGACAATGCTCTCGCCCCCTACCCCGAGTACCGCGCTTTCCGTCGCGGCGCCCTCGGCAGGGACGCGTACTGCCGCTGGACCGGCTCCGGTGCCGTCACCCCGTCCGAAGTCGGGCTGAACACGGACCAGTTCAATCTCTCGACGCGTTTTCCGGTCGACGAAATGGCTTGTGTGCAGCGGATTCTCGGCGGGCTGGAGAATGCCGGATTCATCGGCTCGACGGCCTATCCCGCCGGGGAGTTCGCCGCCTTCCGCACCGCGGTGTCCGCCCGGTTCCGGCACGGCGCGTACACGACCTACATCTTTCCCGAGGAAGCGCGGCTGCTCTTCGCGCTGGCACACATCCTGGCACCCCGCAATGCGCTCTTTCCCGGTTCCTACTACGGCTATTGGGCGGCGTGGGCGATGCCCGGCATCATCGCGGCCGGGGGCCGCGCGACGCTCGTCGACATCGACGCGGACAGCATGCGCCTCGCACGGGAGAACTTCGCGGTGCTGGGGCTGTCCGGGCACGTCGCGTACGCGACCGCGGACGCCGTCCCGTACGGACGGACCGTCGAGGACGTCGACCTGTGCGTGCTCGACGCGGAGGGCCCGAAGGACACGGAGGACCCCGCGCTGCGCGACAAGGCCGTCTACGCCCCGATCATGCGCGCCACGACCCCGGGGCTGCGCGAGGGCTGTCTGCTCGTCGCCCACAACATGCTCCTCGAAAACCTCACGGACAACCGCTACTTCGCCGAGAGGATCGTGGTGAACGAGGCCCAGTACGCGGCGTTCCACGAGCACCTGAACGAGTGCTACGACCTCCGTGCGGTCTGCCCGACATCCGAAGGGGTGGGGATCTACCGGAAGTCCGCTGCTCCTCAAGGCTCTTACCGGCAAGATCTCGGGAAACGCCGACCGACTGCACGCAAGGAGACGCGGAGTGTCCCGCCGCCTGTTCACCTCGGAGTCCGTGACCGAGGGTCACCCCGACAAGATCGCTGACCAGATCAGCGACA
>NZ_JBKIWN010000072.1:0-8009 GCF_058146165.1 Streptomyces sp. AM25
ACCACCTTGGAGTGAAGTGCAGAGAAGGACCAGGCTGTGCAACGGCGTCGTCCTCTTCGACGACACCGGGGAATTGCTGCCTGACGGGCGAGTCATCGCCCCGCGTCGCGCCGCCGCGCCGACGGGTGCAGTCGCATGATCGGCGCTCCCTCCACCCCGTGCTGCTCCCGGATCCGAGCCCCGCCGTCTTCGAGTGACGGGCCCCGCCCCGGGGCACCGCGCGCACGGGCGCCGATGTCGAAGCGCTGGCACACGGTGGGCGCCGATTTCACGGGGATTGGCGCCCCGACCAAGCAACCGGGGTTAGCTCTGGCCGATCGTCGCAGCTCGACGGCCGACCGGCTAAACCCCGGGGTACCCGGAGTGTCAGGGTCACTACACTCCGGCCGCTGGCCTCAGCTTGAGGCCAGGCACGCACAGCACATCCAACCACTGCACAGCAGAAGGGAATTGAGGATGGACGCGAGCGCAATCCCCAACGAGCCGAGCGGCTTCGACCTGGACGTCACGTTGGTGGAGGTCGCCGACCCGGCCGGCCTGGTCAACATCACCGACGACGGCTGCGGCGCCACCTGCGGCGCCTGCACCACCGGCGTCCACTGACCAACCCCCGCCGCTCAGTGGCTGGTGCCGTCGCGCGCGACGCGCGGCGGCACCAGCCGTCGCCCGCTTTCGTACCGTCACGCGGAGGTCAGCGTGCTCCATCCCGCTCGCGCGTTCCGATCCGGTAGCACCGCCCTCGTCCGTGCCGTTGCCGATCCCGCGCCCGCGGTCCCGCCATGGCCCGATCTGACCGATCGCACCCCGGCGGGGATAGCAGCACAGGCGGCGTGGCTGCGGTGCCTGTGGCGCCCGGGAGGTGTTGCAGAGGGAATCTGGCACGCCAGCCCCACGCTCGCGGAACGCGTCCGCGCTCTGTGCGACGCCGAGCGGCCGACCGCGCGCGACGTACGGCGCGCGGTGCTCTCCGTCGCCCGCTACCTGCTGCGCGCGGAGAACCGGGCGACGCCCTTCGGGCTGTTCGCCGGCGTCACCACGGCGACCTTCGGCGAGCAGGTCGGCGTGCAGTGGGGGACGGCTCACCTGGCGGTGGTCCGGGCCGGTGCAGAGTGGCTGTCGTCCGTGGTAGCCCGGCTGGAGAGCTGTCCTGAGCTGCTGACACGTTTGCCGGTGGTCGCCAACAGCGCGCTGATGGTCCGTGGCGGCCGGGTGGTCGTGCCGTATCAGCCGGACGCCCGAGGACAGGGGACGACGGCCGTGGAAGTCTCGTTGCGGTACACCGTCCCCGTCCGCGCGGCCCTGACCGCCGCCCGCACACCGATCCGGTTCGCCGACCTGGCAGCAAAGCTGACCGCGGACTTTCCCGAGGCCGCCCCAGAGCAGGTCGCCGGGATGCTCACAGAGCTGGTCGCTCGACGCGCCTTGATCACCGGCCTGCACGCGCCCAGCACCGAGACCGCCCCCCTGGAACACCTGTTGGCGCAATTGGAAGTCGCCGCGAACGACGCGCACGAGGTCACCGACCTGGTGATGGAGCTGCGGAACATCCGGGCAGACCTGTTGCAGTGCATGGCCCACCCCGTGGACGTCACCCGTACCGCCCGGGAGCGCGCGGCCGAGCGGATGCAGCGGTTCGCGCTGGTACTCCGGCACCCCTTCGCGGTGGACCTGCGGCTAGACGCGTCCGTTGGTCTGCCACGCACCGTGGCCGATGAGGTGGAGCGTGCGGCGCTGGTCCTGGCCCGCGCGAGCGCCGCCCCGTACGGGCCGGCCGTGTGGAAGGCGTATCACCAGCGGTTCTACGAGCGCTTCGGCCTCGGTGCGCTGGTGCCGGTGCTGGACGTCGTCGCGGACAGCGGGATCGGGTTCCCCGACGGCTACCCCGGGTCTGTGGCCCAGGAACGCCATTCGCCAGTGTCGGGCCGTGACGAGGCGTTGTTGCGCCTGGCACAGCGCGCGTTGCTCGACGGCATGGACGAAGTCGTCCTCGATGAGGAGCTAGTGACCTCGTTGGAACTGGGTGCCGTACGGCTCCCCCCACATCTGGAGCTCGGGGTCCGCATTCACGGAGCCAGCACGCAGCAACTTGCCCGGGGGAACTTCCGGTTGGAGGTGCTGAGCGTCTCCCGGGGCGCCGGCGTCGGCACGGGCCGCTTCCTAAGCGTGCTGGATCCGCACGACCGCGCGGCCCTCACCGCGGAGATGGCGGACCTGCCAGCTGCCGACACCTGCACCGTGCCGGTTCAGCTCTCCTTCCCGCCGCTAGAGCCGGAGAGCGCTCACGTCACCCGTGCCCCGCAGGTCCTGCCGCTCGTGATCAGCCTGGAGGAGCACCGTTCCCCGGGCGAGGGGGTGCTGACGGTCGAGGATCTGGCAGTGGGCTGTGACGGCCGCCGCATGTACCTGGCCGTGCCGGCGCTCGGCCGCCGGGTCGAGGCCGTGGCGATGCACGCGCTGAACCTTCACCGGCACACGCCGCCGCTGGCCCGCTTCCTCATCGAGCTGAGCCGCGCCTCGTACACCGTCGTGACGACGTTCGATTGGGGTGCGGCGCGGACGATGCCGTACCTGCCGCGCCTTCGCTACGGGCGCACCGTGCTATCCCCGGCGCGGTGGCGCCTGGAGCCGTCCGAACTGCCGACCCGCTCGCGCCCGCACCGTGAATGGGACCAGGTCTTCACCGCCTGGCGGGCACGGCGCCACGTTCCTCAGCAGGTCTTCTTGACCGAGGGGGACCGGTTGCTCGCGCTGGACCTGGACGAGGCCAACCACCGGATGCTGCTGCGCACCCATGTGGACCGCGGAGCGCCCGTCGTGCTGACCGAGACGCGCCGAGAGGCCGGGTGGTGCGGCGGCCGGGCCCATGAGGTCGTCGTCCCGCTCAAAGCGCTCAAGCCGCCGGCGTGGCCGCGCCTGCCCCAGCCCAGCACGGCCCGGGTCCTGGGACGCGGCCACGGGCTGACTCCGGCCGCATCGCGGGTGCTGCTCGCCAGCCTGTACGGGGACATCCGCCGCCAAGACACCATGTTGGCGGAGCACGTGCCCGACCTGTTGAAGCGGCTCGGTCAGCCGCCGTGGTGGTACGTACGGTTCCGCGACCCGGATCAACATCTGCGCATGCGCATCGCGCTGCGCGATCCACAGGGATTCGGGCCGGTGGCCCAGGTGGTGAGCGCGTGGGCCACCGAGCTGCATCAGGCAGGTTTGCTGAGTGAGGTCCGGTATCCCACCTCGTACCCGGAGACGGGACGGTGGGGCTCCGGGCCAGCGTGGGACGCCGCCGAGGAGGTGTTCCGCGCCGACTCGCGCGCCCTGCTCGTCCACCTGCGGCAACCAGCCCGGCCGCACCGGCGGGCACTGGTCGCCGCGCACACCGTCGCCATCGCCCGCGCGTTCCTGGGCAGCACCGCCGCCGGGATGCGATGGCTGATCGACCGCATTGCCCCGACGGCACCGGAGCCGGTACCCCGCACGCAGTTCTCCGAAGCCGTACAGCTCGCCGACCCACACCACGAGTGGGCGGCGCTCCGATCGGTCCCGGGCGGTGCCGCCATCGTCGAGGCGTGGGCAGAGCGCGATGCGGCGCTGGCTGCCTACCGCCGCCATCTGCCCGGCCCGGACACCGTGGGGATCGATACCGATGCCGTGCTGGACTCGCTCCTCCACCTCAACTTCGCGCGCGCCGTCGCCGTGGACTTCCCCGAGGAGGCCGTCTGCCTCTACCTCGCGCGAGCCGCCGCCCTCGCCTGGACAGCGCGGACCGCCGGGAGGTCCACGTGATGCAGTCCCCCGCTCTGGGCCTGGCTCGCGCGGTCGCCAACCGCCTGTCTCACCCCGACACCGCGCCTCGCGCCGGCGACTGGTGGCGGCAGTCGCTCGCGCATGGCCTCCCTGGCGTCGCGCTGCTACACATCGAGCTCGCCGCCGCGGGCTGGGGACCGTGGCAGCGCGCACACGACTGGCTCGCCGCCGCCGGGCGGCCCTTCACCAGCGGGCCCGACAGCCACCCTTTCCACGGGGCGCCCGCCTTCGCCCACACCCTTGCCTGCGCTGCCGAGCACCTGCCCGGCTCCTATCAGCGTGCCCTCGGCACCCTCGACGCGCAGATGTTCACGGACGTCCGTCAGCGTGTGTCCGCTGCCCGCCGACGCCTCGACGCCGGACAACTTCCCGAACTCTCCGAGTTCGACACGATCCGGGGCCTGTCCGGCTACGGCGCCTATCTCCTGCGCCGCGCCGGCGGTAGCGACGCCGTGCGTGCCGTCCTGGACTACTGCGTCCGGCTCACCGAGCCCCTCACCGACCGCGGAGAAGTCCTGCCCGGGTGGTGGACCGCGGCGGCGCCCTCGGGCCGCCCGGACCACCGCTTCCCCGGGGGACACGCCAACTCGGGGATGGCGCACGGCATCGGTGGCGTCCTCGCACTGCTGGCCCTGGCCGCCCGGCGCGGCATCCTCGTCGATGGTCACCATGACGCTCTGCGCTCCATCCTGGCGTGGCTGGACCGGTGGCAGGAGCAGACCGGATCGGGCCCGGCCTGGCCGTACTGGGTTGCCCGCGACGCGCTACGCCATGGCCGTCCGGCCGCATTCGCGCCGCGGCGGCCGTCATGGTGCTACGGCACCGCCGGTCTGGCCCGCGCCCAGCAACTCGCCGCCCTCGCCCTGGGCGACGTCCCCCGACAGATCGAGGCCGAAAAGGCGCTCGTGGCCGCGCTCACCGACCCCGACCAACTCAAGGCCACCACGGACAACGGCTTGTGCCACGGGATGGCCGGCCTCGCCCACATCGCCGCCCGGACCGCCCATGACGCTCATGCCTCAACGGCCGGGCAGCTCTGGACCGCTCTCCCCGCGCTCCTGGACCTGATCTTCCCGCCCAGCACCGATCCCACCGCCGCCGCTACCGCGGTCGTAGAGGGCGACGCCGGGCTCGGATTCCTCGACGGGGCCGCAGGCCTCGCCCTGGCGCTGCTGGCCCCGGCCACCACCACGATGCCCCGCACCGCGTGGGACGCCTGCCTACTCCTCGCCTGATCGACTGACTGAAGGGCCCCGCTATGCGCTGGCACCAACACAACGTCGTCTTCGCCGACCGCGACAGCGGCAAGCGCGCTATCACCGAACGCATTGGACCCACGTTGCGTGCGGCCGAGGACGCCGGGGAGCTCACCGGCTGGTGGTTCATGAACAAGCAGCCATGGCCCCTGCGGTACCAGGCGCCTGAGCCGTCACCCCTCGTTGAAGGGCTCCTGAGCGGTCTCGTCGAAGAGGGCATCGTCCGTTCCTGGGTGCCCGGCATCTACGAACCCGAGGAGTTCGCGTTCGGCGGTCCGGAGGCCACAGACGCGGCCCACGCTCTGTTCCACGAGGACAGCTGCAACCTGCTCACCTGCCTCCCCGGCCCCGGCCACCTCGGCCGCCGGGAAACCGCCGTTCTCCTGGCGAGCGCGATGATGCGGGCCGCCCGTCTGGACTGGTACGAGCAGGGCGACGTCTGGGGCAAGTACGCGGCCCTGCGGCCCGCCCCTGTACCGCTGCCTGCTGAGAGGACCGCCGCTCTGGTCCCGGCGATGCGCACGCTGATGACCGCCGACGCCGCGACCCTGTGCTGGCCCGGGGGTCCGCTCGACGGGCACGCCCCGTGGATCGCCGCCTTCGAACACGTCGGGGCGGCCCTCTCCCGCCTCGCCATCACTGGCCGACTCACCCGCGGTCTGCGCGCGGTCCTTGCCCACCACGTCCTTTTCCACGCCAACCGTGCCGGCCTCCCCGAGGAGGACCAGCACGCCCTGTCCCACATTGCGAGAGAGGTAGTCATGGGATCGAGTGACAACGCCCCATCCGCAGCCGCGCACGCGGCGGAGATCGCTAGCGTCAGCGCGGTGAACACCGACACGACCACCACCCTTGAGAACGACGCCGAGCGGCTGCGCAATGCCCTGGTTGATCAGATCAAGGCAGCCGGCCACGCTCGCACCCCCGCCGTAGAAGCCGCCCTGCGCGCCGTGCCCCGTCACGTATTCGTCCCCGCCGCGTCGCTCGAAGCGGCTTACGCCGACACGCCGGTGGACATCAAGTACGACACCGACGGAACGTCGATCTCCTGCGCCTCCCAACCGGGCATCGTTGCCCTCATGCTGGACCAGCTCGATGCCCAGCCGGGCGAGCGCATCCTCGAACTCGGCGCCGGCACCGGCTACAACGCCGCCGTTCTCGGCTACCTCGTCGGCGAGGAGGGGCACGTCACCACCCTCGATGTCGATGACGACCTGATCGAGGGCGCCCGCGCACACCTCGCCGCAGCAGGCGTCACCAACGTCGAGGCGTTCACTCGGGACGGGGCCGTCGGCCACGCTGAGCGCGCCCCGTTCAATCGGATCATCGCCACCGTTGGCGCCCACGGCATCCCTCACGCCTGGCTCGACCAACTCGCCCCCGGGGGACGGCTCCTGGCCCCCCAGCGCCTCAAGGGCAGTGTGTCCCGCTCCATCGCCTACGAGAAGTGCGGCGACCGGTGGGTGTCCATCGACTCCGCCATGAACACGTTCATGCCCTTGCGCCGGGGCATCGCTGACGACGATCGCCGCATCATCCCGCTCAGCGCGGACGGCACCGTCCGGCTCCAGGCGCCCGCAGCGGCGAACATCGACGCCGATGCTCTGGCCGGGGTGCTGGAGCAGCCCCGCGCCGAGGAGTGGACCGGCGTGACGGTCCGCGCCATGGAGTCCCCCGAGTGGATGGAGCTCTTCGTCTCCTGCACTGTGCCGTCCGGCCTGATCCGGATACTGTTCCCGAAGGAGGCCAAGGGCACGCTCCTCACCGAGGACCCGTATCCCTCCGCGACCGCGGCCGTCGATAAGGGCGCCGTCACCTACCTCGCGCGCCGCCTCTTCGACGGGACTACCTCCGAGGGCGGCAAGCTCTGGGAATTCGGTGTCATCGGGCACGGCCCCGGCAGCGAGGAACTGGCCGCGAAGGTCGCCGACGCCATCCGCACGTGGGACCGCGCCTACCGCACCCGCGAGGCCACGTTCGAGATCCAGCGCCTCGACGCTCCCGCCGCCAAGCCGCGGCCCGGCCGTTTCGCCCTCGATACTCCGCTCAACCGGATCATCGTCGAGTGGCCGCCCGCTCCGGCCAAGTAGGCAGCCCCTACAGGTTCCCGCTGGCAGCACCGCACGCTGCGCAGCGGGAACCGCCGTCCTCGTCCCGACAGCACCGTCCGCCCCGGAGGCCCCATGGACGCCTACGGTCCAATAGCCACGCGGTTCCCACTGATCGCCCGATTCCGCCCTGCCTGCCTCCCCCTGCCCGACCGCGTCCGGGCGCTGGCCGACCTCGCCCGCAAAGCCGAGCAGCATCAGGACCAGGGCTTCGCCTCCACCGTGCACAACCAGGCGGCGCTACTCGCCAGCGACCTCGCCCTTCCTGACCTCGCCCGCGAGATGTGCCTCCGGCACGCCGACGCCTACCTCGGCGCCTGTCCGCTGCCCGCGATGAGCGCGATCCGCGGCCTTGAACCCGTGGTCAACCTCGCCCGGCTCTGCATCCGCGCCGGCCGCCCCGACGACGGCCTCCAACGTCTGGTCAGCCTGTACGAAGCCGTCAGCGAGGCAAAGGCGGTAGTCCTCGACACGGTCACCGTCCCGGCCAACCTCGTTACGGCCGAGACGGACCGTCAGGAGGTCCGCGCCTGGCTGTGGCGGGTGCTCCTGGCCGATGGCACCCGCACTCTCACTAGCGCGGGGCGCTGGCACGAGGCCCTGGCCCACATCGAGCAGCACCGCGGCGTGGGCACGCGGATGCTCGACGGCCGCCAAGTCGCCGTCGTCGCCGCCCTCACCACGGGCAACACCGAGCGCGCGACAGGCCTCCTCGCCGCCACGGTTCCCGGCGACGCATGGGAGAACATCGTCACTTCCTGCCTGACGGCACTGTGCCGCCGCGCCACCGGACAACTGCACGACCAAGAATTACTGACTCGACTTTCGGGGTTTTCGTGGGCCT
>NZ_JBKIWN010000073.1:0-7879 GCF_058146165.1 Streptomyces sp. AM25
CACCCGTGATCAAAACCGTGCCCCCACCACCCCACACAGACGGCACCACACCCACATCCGCAGCCAGCCGCGCCAGCCGCCCCACCCGCACCACACCATCACGCACAACAACCTGAGACTCACCAGCAGATAGCAGTCCCAGCAAAGACGGCAACGCCGTAGTGATGTCCTCGTCCTTCTCCACGTCCAGGAGAGCGAACCGGCCAGGGTGCTCCGACTGCGCAGAACGCACCAGACCCCACACCGCACCAGCAGCGAGATCAGTACCGTCCACCCCGCCACGGGTCACGAACACCAGGCAAGCCCCGACCGGCCGTTCCTCCGCCAGCCACTCCTGCACAAGCCCCAGCACCCGGGCCGACAACTCGTGCACCTCACCCGGCACATCCACACCCACACCGGACACCGGCACCAACACCAACACGCCGTCACCCGACACATCCGCCAACGAACCGACCTCAACACCGAACGTCACACACCGCACCCCACCCGACGAGGCACCACCCACCACCGGAACCGGAACCCACTCCAAACGCAGCAGACCATCACGCGCGTCACCACCAGCCGGGGCAGCAGGCCGTGCCGGAGCAGCACCCAGCCTCAAGGAGTCCACCGAGAGCACCGGCGCGCCCTCGACGTCCGTCACCGTCACGGACACCGTGTCCTCACCAAGCCGCGCGATACGTGCTCGTACCGTCGACGCCCCCACCGCCTGGAGTGCTACTCCGCCCCAGGCCTGTGGCACTCCTCCCGCAGTGACCGTCCCGCCGACCCGTACCAGTGCGTCCAACAGGCCGGGGTGAAGCCCATAGCGGCCGACGTCGTGTGCAGCAGCGTCGGGTAGAGCGGCCTCGACGAATACCTCGTCGCCCCGCCGCCATGCTGCCCTCAGTCCAGGTACCCCCTCCGTGTCAAGGGAGACCGCACCCCGGGGCGGCCACGCCACTGTGCCGATGTGCGCCGTCCACTCGTCCTGGGCCGGAGTCGCAGCAAGTACTCCCGTCGCATGTTCCGTCCATGGCCCGTCGGCGGCACCTGCTGCACGCGAAGAGAGCGTCAGTTGCCGGACCCCGGAGGCGTCGGGGGTTCCTATGCGCAGCTGGATCACCACGTCCCGGCCCTCGTGCAGGACCAGTGGTGCACCCAGGGCGAGCTCTTCCACACGGCCACATCCGACCTGGTCACCCGCACGGATGGCCATCTCCAAGAGGCTCGTAGCGGGGAGGACGAGCGAATCGTCCGCCGCGTGCTCGGCCGGCCATGGCGCACTATGCGCAGAGAGCCGGCCGGTGAAGAGCACTCCGTCGGAGTCCGCAAGCGGGAGTGCGGCGCCGAGCAGTGGGTGCTTCGCCGCGATCAGCCCCACCGCCGCGACATCGCCCGTGGTCTGTTCCAGTGCCGGCCAGTAGTGCCCGCGCTGGAAGGGGTAGGTGGGCAGGTCCACGCGCCGGGCGCCGGTGCCGTCGAAGAACCGTGACCAGTCGACACGCACCCCGGCAGCGTGCATGCCGGCGAGCCCGGAGAGCAGCGAGGTCTCCTCGGCCCGGCCCTTCCGCAGAACCGGCGTCACCAGGCAGTTGCTGTCCTCCCCCAGACATTCCTGGGCCAGAGCGGCGAGTGTCCCGTCGGGGCCCAACTCCAGGAAGGCGGATACACCTTCCGACCGCAATGCGGCGATGCCGTCGGCGAAGCGCACGGTCTCGCGGACGTGCCGGATCCAGTATTCCGGGGTGCAGACACGCTCGGCGGACACCTGCTCACCGGTCACGTTCGACACCAGCGGAATCGACGGCGGCGCGAAGGACAGACGGCTCACAACTGTGCGGAAGTCGTCGAGCATGGGGTCCATCAGCGGCGAGTGGAAGGCGTGCGAAACCTTCAGCCGGGACGTCTTCCGGCCCCGGCCTTCCATGCGGACCCGGATATCCTCGACCGCGCCTTCCGCTCCGGAAACGACCACGGACGAAGGACCGTTGACGGCCGCAATCGACACGGACTCACCGAGCAACGGCAGGACCTCATCCTCCGCAGCCTCAACGGCCAGCATCACCCCACCGACGGGAAGTGCCTGCATCAGCCGACCCCGCGCCGCCACCAACGCACACGCATCCGCAAGCGAGAAGACTCCCGCCACATATGCGGCCGCCACCTCACCGATCGAATGACCAGCAACAAAATCCGGCCGCACACCCCACGACTCAACCAGCCGGAACAACGCCACCTCAACCGCGAACAAACCAGCCTGAGCGTAAACAGTCTGATTCAACAACTCCTCGTCATCGCCCCAGACAACCCCACGCACCGGCCGGTCCAAGTGCCCGCCCAACCCCACGCACACCGCATCGAACCCGGCCGCGAACACCGGGAACCGCTCATACAACTCCCGGCCCATACCGAGCCGCTGCGACCCCTGACCAGAGAACAACAACGCCAGCGAACGATCGGTCGCCGCTCCACGGGCAACCTCCACAGGCCCGCCCCCGGCACCGGCCAGCAACACCGCCCGACACCCAAAAGACGACCGCCCCGACGCCAACGAAAAACCCACATCCAACGGCGAAACACCACACAACGCCGAAACCCGCTCCACCTGCGCATCCAACGCCGCCCCGGACTTCCCCGACACCACCCACGGCACCAACACCGGCAAAACCACAGGCACATCGGCCGACTCCTCCGTTGATTCGGCCTCGGCCTGCTCCAGCACCACATGCGCATTCGTGCCGCTGATCCCGAACGACGACACACCCGCCCGGCGCAGACGCCCTGTGTCCGGCCAGTCCACCGTCTCCGTCAGGAGCCTGACGTTTCCGGCCGACCAGTCCACGTGCGAGGACGGCCGGTCGACGTGCAGCGTGGGCGGCAGGACTCCGTGCCGCATCGCCATCACCATCTTGATCACACCGGCCACACCCGCAGCAGCCTGCGTATGCCCGATGTTCGACTTCACCGACCCCAGCCACAAAGGCCGCCCCGCACCACGATCACGGCCATAAGTCGCCAACAACGCCTGCGCCTCAATCGGATCGCCCAGCGTCGTACCCGTCCCATGCCCCTCGACCACATCCACATCGGCAGCCGACAGACAGGCATTCGCCAGCGCCTGACGGATCACACGCTGCTGCGAAGGCCCATTCGGAGCCGTGAGCCCATTACTGGCACCATCCTGGTTCACAGCCGAACCACGAACCGTCGCAAGCACCGGATGCCCATTGCGCCGCGCATCCGACAACCGCTCCAACACCAGCACACCCACACCCTCGGACCAACCCGTACCATCCGCCGCATCCGCAAACGCCTTACACCGACCATCCGACGCCAAACCACCCTGCCGACTGAACTCCATCAGGGAGCCAGGCGTGCACATGACGTTGACACCGCACGCCAGTGCCAATGTGCATTCACCGGAACGCAGGGACTGGACGGCCCAGTGCAGGGCGACCAGCGACGACGAGCACGCCGTGTCGACCGTCACCGCCGGACCCTCCAGGCCCAGCGTGTAGGAGAGGCGCCCCGAGACGGCGCTGGCGGCAATGCCGGTGCCGATGTCGCCGGTGGCGTCGGCCAGGGAACGGACGAGCAGATAGCCGTAGTCCTGTCCGTTGGTGCCGACGAAAACGCCGGCACGGCTGCCCCTCAGAGTCGTCGGATCGATACCGGCCCGCTCGAACGCCTCCCAGGAGGTCTCCAGCAACAGGCGCTGCTGCGGGTCCGTCGACACGGCCGTCCGAGGAGAGATCCCGAAGAAGTCCGCGTCGAAGTCGGCCACGGAGTCCAGGAACCCCCCGCGGTGGCTGAGGCTGGTGCCCCGTTCGTCGGTTCCGGCGTCCCGCAGAGCATCGAGGTCCCAGCCGCGGTCGGTGGGGAAGGCGGACGTCGCGTCGGTCCCGAAGGCCACCAAGTCCCACAGATTCTCGGGGGAGTTGACGCCACCCGGGTATCGGCAGCTCATCGCCACGATGGCAATGGGTTCGGTGGTCGCAGCGACGAGCTTGCGGATGTGTCGCCGCAGGCGCTCGGCCTCCTTCAGCGAGGAGCGGAGTGCTTCGACGATCTTGTCCTGGGACGTGGTCATGCTCCGCTTCCGTTCCGTGGATCCTGCAGGTCACCGGAGTTTTCCGGGAAACGGCGCACAGTCTCGGGCGGGCAGGTCAGAAAAATTCGTAGTGTCGGCACGCCTCGGTGGAGGGGCCGGGACTACGGATTTGCCTGATGTTCGCGAAGGACCATCGCAGGACTCGAAGCCCGGGGTTCCGGGGCCGTCCCCTCCACCGACATTGATGAGGAACTCCCATGCCCGACCCCGCTCCGGACGGATCTGCATCGCGATTCCTGATGATTCCGTCCGGCTCCTGCACGGATGCCGAGGTGGAGCTCGAAGCACTGGACGAGCAGCTCATCGCCCAGCTCATGCTCCGGGTGCACCGTGCCCGGGACCACGAGCTGAGCCGGCGAGAGGCAGGGCTTCCGGCCACCACGCTCGCCCTCGAGAACGCCACGCTGAACCAGTACGCGTCCCGTCTGGGGCAGCACGGTGCCGTGATCGCCTTGGCAGTCATCGCCCTGTCGCGGCTTCCGGCACCGGCACTGCCCACTGCACGGCAGGAGCGGGACCGGCCGTGACCCGGACGGGATCGGGTCCGTCCGGGCCCGGCTTCCCGAATCGGACCTCCGGCCGTCGGCGGGCTTCTTTACGAGTTTGCGTAGTGCCGGGGCGGTTTCATGCAGAGGTGACGTCAAAACCAGCCATCACAGTGGACGCCGGCCGCTTCGCCAGGGCAGTGGTCCCGTTCGAGCACTGGTATCTGGGGTTCCCCGCCACGCTGTCGCCCGTACTGAACCTCGTCGTCGAGGGAACGGGCCTCATCGGAACCACGGAACTCCGTCGGGCAGTCGCGACGGCTGCGGACGCCTGCCCCGGCTCCCGGCTCGCCCGGCACGGCGCACGTTGGTCGGACAGCCGGATGCCGCCGCCGGTCCGGTTCGCCCGCAGCACGGTGCTGGACCGCAGCACCCTCAACGACGTGGTGGAGCTACGGCGGCCCCTGCCTCTGGACGGCGCGTACTGCGAAGTCGTGCTGTTCGGCGGGAAGTTCCCGTCCATCGCGTTCCGTGCCTCGCACGCGGTGATGGACGCGCGTGGGCTGCGCCTGTGGGCCCTCGACGTCTTCCGCGCCCTGCGTGGCGAGGAGCCGGCCGGGGCACGGTCGGTGACGACCTTGAACGACCTCGACGAGCCGCTGGCCGCACACGCGCACGCCGGGAACCAGGACTTCGCCCTCGCCTCGCTGCTGGGCGTGCCGGCGAACGCGCGTTTCGGCGGGTACCGCTGGTGGCGGCGCACGATCGACGGCACCTTCCCGGCGGTGGCCGCGCGGCTGGCCACCGAACTGGCACGGCTGTCGGGACAGCGGACGGTTCCGGTGAGCATCCCGGTGGACCTGCGGCCGTTCCACCCGGAAGTGCAGTCCACGTCCAACCTCGCCGTCAGCGTCTCGCTCCGGGTCACACCGGAGGAGGGATGGGAGGCCACGCAGCAGCAGCTGCTGACGGTGCTCTCCGAGCGCCGCGGCACGGTGCACGCACCGGGACCGGAGGTACTCAAGGCCCCTCTCGGCCTGCTGCGCATGATGGTGCGCGGACTGGACCGCAAGGCGCGCCGGACGGACGGTTTCTCCTCGGTGGGCTCGGTGAACAGCCTCGGCAGGACCGACACGGATGCGTTCGTCACCGGCACCTTCGAGCCCTCGTCGGTCTACCTGCTCTGCCCGCGCGAACCGGCGAGCCCGCCGGGCCTGAACGTCGTGGAGTCGGACAGCCGTACCGAACTGACCCTCTCGTGGTGGCCGGGCGCAGAGACGGAGGTCCGGGCGGGGCAGCTGCTCGACGCACTCTGCGAGGCCCTGTCCCCCGCGGTCAGCCGGGAGCACGCGACAGTGCTGCCGACCGTTCCGGCGCAGGAGAGTGTCGCGTCCGAGGCCTGTACGGTGGTCGGCCTGTTCCGCGATCAGGTGTGGGCCCGGCCAGATGCCGTGGCGGTCAGCGGCCCGGAGGGCGAGGTGACCTACGGCGAACTCGACCGTCGAGCCCGGGTGATCGCCTCCGAGCTGCAGGCCCGCGGCCTGGGCCAGGACTCGGTCGTCGGGCTGTTCACGAACCGGTCGGTAGCTGCAGTGGCCGGGGTCTGGGGCATTCTGCTGGCCGGCGCGGCCTGTCTGCCGATGGACACCAAACACCCGGACGGGCGGATCCGTACACTGCTGGAGGACGCACGGGTCCGGTTGTGCCTGACGCAACATCCGCACGATGAGCGGGACTTCCTGCCCAACGGCTGCGACCGGCTGGTGCTGGACGAGCTGTCGCACGCGCCCGCCACCGCCGAGCCGCCGGCGCCGCCCGACCCGACGGACCTGGCCTACGTGGTGTACACCTCCGGCTCGACCGGCAAGCCCAAAGGTGTGGAGATCGAGCACCGCAGCCTGGTCAACTATGCGAGCTGGGCCGTGCGCGAACACGGCATCGACGCGAACACCCGGATCCCGCTGCTGTGTTCGCTCTCCTTCGACGTCGCCCAGATATCGCTGGTCCTGCCGTTCCTCGTGGGCGGCACGCTGCTGCTCATGGGCGACGAGCTCGACCACCTGTCTCTTCAGGAGGTGATCGACGCCGGGGCGACCGCGCTGGCGCTGACACCGTCGCACCTCGACCTGATCACTCGCCTGAGGCTGCGCCCCGGCGCGGTCGGCACGCTGATGGTGATCGGGGAACAGTTCACCCAGGCGCTGGCGCTGCGAGCCCGGGAAGTGTTCGGCCCGGGCTGCCGCATCATCAACCTCTACGGGCCGGCGGAGGCGACCATCGGGGTCACACACCACGTCTTCGACGCCGAACGCGACACTGACGCCGGCGTGCCGATCGGACTGCCGCAGGACGGGGTGTCGCTGTTCCTGCTCGATGCGGAGCGGCGTTTCGTCGCCCCGGGCGAGACGGGCGAGCTCTGCATCGGCGGCGTCCAGCTCGCCCGTGGGTATCGCGGCCGCCCTGACCTGACCCGGCAGCGCTTCGTCCGCATGGCCGACGGCACCCGCGTCTACCGCACCGGGGACCTGGTACGTCGACTGCCTTCGGGTGCCGTGGAGTTCTGTGGGCGTGTCGACGACCAGGTCAAGGTGCGCGGGCACCGCATCGAACCGGCGGAGATCGCCCTCGCCCTGGAGACGCACCCGGCGGTCGCCTCTGCGGTCGTCGTGCCGCGGCCCCTGCCCGGCCACGTGGAGAGGTCGCTGTGCAGCTACGTCGTACTGCGGCCCGGCGTCCCGCCGGTCGACGTGCCGGAGTTGGAGGCGCATCTCCGTGAACGTCTGCCGTCGTACATGATGCCTGTCGCCACGCTGGTGGTGGCGGAGATCCCACGCACCGTCAACGGCAAGGTCGCAGTGTCTGCACTGCCCGATCCGTTCGCCGACGCGGATGCACCCGGCGGGGCAGTGACGTTGAACGGCACCGAGGAGGCTGTCGCGAAGGTCTGGGCGCGGGTGCTGGGCACCGATGCCGAAGGACTGGGCCCGTACAGCGACTTCCACCAGCTGGGCGGGGATTCGCTTGCGCTGATCACCATGGTTGCGGAGGTGGCCCGGGGGGTGGTCGGTGCCGCGGGGGCCCTGGCCTTCACCCGCCGGATGGCGGACTTCATCTCACGGCCGACCCTGGGCCATGCGGCCCGGCTGGCCGAGCGGTCCCGGACCACCTGACCGGAAGCCGTTTCGTCAGATGTCGAGGCGGAAGCGCAGCCGGCAGATGACGGCGTCGGTGTGGCGGCGGAGTGCGCGGTCGAGGACGGCGCCGCGCTGGTTCTGCAGCAGGCGGTGCCAGGGTCGTG
>NZ_JBKIWN010000074.1:0-7769 GCF_058146165.1 Streptomyces sp. AM25
ACCTGACCTGCCTGTTTCACCCACGCGGAACAGGATGAAAAGGGTTCACTGAACCTTTTTCATCCTGTCCCGCAGGGGTGAAAAGGTCTGGTCAGGGATGGTGACATGGCGAAGCCCCTCGTCGTTGGCGTGGTGATCTCACTCATCACGCGGTCGGCCGAGGGGCTTCGTTGGTTCCGTATCCTGCCATGCTCGATGTCCGGTACGAGCTGGTCGAGTATGTCTCCTGGCTGGTCTACGCCCGAAGGCGTGAACTCAAGTCGCCCTGGAGACGGCTCGGTTGCTTCAAGCAGGCTCTGCTCGCGCTGGCTCACCTGCGCAAGAACGAGACTCTCCCGGACCTGGCGGCAGGGTTCGGTGTCTCCACGGCGACGGCCCGGCGGTACGCATCCGAGACGGCGGAAGGCCTGGCCGCGTGGGCTCCAGGTCTGCATGAGGCTCTGGTGGGCCTGGGCGAGGGCGATTTCGTCATCGTCGACGGCACCCTCATCCCCACCGACCGCATCGCAGCCGACGAGCCCTACTACTCGCAGAAGCACAAGAAGCACGGCATGAACGTCCAGGTCATCGCCCGCCCGGATGGGACCCCGCTGTGGTTCTCCCGCGCGCTGCCGGGACGAACGCACGACCCGCCCACGGCGTCGTCCAGGCCTGCCTCACCCGCCAGATCCTCATCCTGGCCGACCGCGCCTGCCAAGGCGCTGGCGCCACCGTCCGCACCCCTTGCTACGGGCACCGCGAACTCCCCGGCCACTACCAGAGGTTCAACCGCGTCCACGCCAGACTGCCAGCCCCCGGCGAACGTGCCTTCGCCCGGCTGAAGTCCTGGCGAATCTTCCGCCGGGCCCGATGCTCCACCAACCGGATCGGAACCAGCGTCGCCACTGACCACGCCCTCCTGACCAGCGACTATCCAAGATGAAAACGGTTCACTGACTACCGCGCCCAGGACGGCGGGCTGGACTCCGGCCGGTACTGGCGCGACGCCGAGGCCGCCCGCCCGGCCTGGAGCCACGCCGGGATGCGACCGGACCCGATCGCCATCTCGCTGGCCCGCCTCGGCTCCGCCTGGGGCGCCGCCGTCACCCCGGCCACCATCGTCGGCCGACCGGTCTTCGGCGGCACCCTGCGCGAGATCAACATCGGCGCCCTGGTCCACTATGACGACCTGAACCGCGAGTTCCCCACCGGCCTGTTCGACCAGGAGGTGCTCGCCCAGCTCGCCTTCAACACCTGGGTCGCCGTCCCGGTCACCGGCGGCGCGACCACCGTGTGGCGCCACCGCTGGGAGCCCGCCGACGAGCAGCACCGGCAGGCGTACGGCTACCGCCCCGAGACCGTCGAGCGCTGCCAGCGCGTCGATCTGACCCCGCGGCTCGGCGACGGGCTGCTGTTCAACGCGGCGAACTTCCACGCCGTCGAGCCGAACCCCACCGGCCGCCGGATCGCCTTCGCCTTCTTCCTCGGCCTGACCACCACCGACCAGCTCATCGCCTGGTCGTGACCATCTCATCGCAGGAGCAACGAAGTGCACCAGCTCACGTACGGCGACATCAAGGCCGCCACCGACCGCATCGCCGGACGCACCCGCCCCGTCGCCCTGGCCCAGGTCGACCCGGGCGCGATCCGCACCGCCCACCGCGATGCGGTGGACGAAAGGCCCGAGCAGCCCTGTGAGGTGTGGCTGGCCATGGAGTTCATGCAGCACACCGGCTCGTTCAAGGCCCGCGGCGCGCAGAACTTCATCCAGGCCCACCGCGACGCGAACACCCTCCCGGAGGCCGGGGTGACCATCGCGTCGGGCGGCAACGCCGGGCTGGCCTGCGCCTGGGCCGCTCAGCAGCAGGGCGTACGGGCCACGGTCTTCCTGCCCGCGACCGCGCCAGCAGTGAAGGTGGCCAAGCTCCGCGGCTACGGCGCCGAGGTCCGCCTGGTCGGCTCCGAGTACGCCGAGGCGCTCGCCGCGTGCGAGGAGTTCGCCGCCGCCACCGGCGCGCTCGCCTCGCACGCCTACGACCACCCGCTGATCGCTGCCGGGGCCGGCACCCTGCTGGAGGAGATCCACGCTCAGATCCCCGGCCTGGACACCGTGGTGGTCGCGGTCGGCGGCGGCGGGCTGTTCGCCGGCGTGGCCACGGCCGCCCAGCACCACGGCATCCGCACCGTCGCCGTGGAGCCGGAGAACTGCCGCGCGCTGAACGCCGCGATCGAAGCCGGCCGCCTGGTCGATGTCCCGGTCGACTCGATCGCCGCCGACTCCCTCGGCGCCCGCCGCACCTCCGCCATGGCCCTGCACGCCGCCCAGCAGGACGGCGTGCACTCGGTGCTGGTGCCGGACGGCGAGATCGTCCGCGCCCGCCAGGCGCTGTGGGACCACCGCAAGGTGGCCGTCGAGCACGGCGCCGCTACCGCCCTGGCCGCGCTGACCGCCCCCGACCAGCGCATCCCGGGCCGGGATCTGCCGACCCGCCCCGCCACCGCGAGCCGCAGCTACCGGCCAGGCAGCGGCGAGAAGGTCTGCGTGGTGCTCTGCGGGGCCAACACCGATCCGGCTGACCTGGTACACCGGTCCACCGAGCACTGACCGCAAGCCCGAAGGGGGCAGCCGAGCGGATGTCCGCTCGGCTGCCCCCTTCGTCATCCCGGTCGGCCACCGGGGCGATCAGCACCACAGCTCGGCATCGCCCTCGGGTTCCTCCGCCTCCCGTTCGTCCTGGTCGGTCCAGGTGCCGAACGGTCCGATCTTGTGCACGCTCGGTCAGTGACCAGTAGCTGTACGGTCCGCAGGTGTTGAGAAAAGGAGCCTGGTCAGTCCACTACACCTCGCGGGACTTGCCGCAGGTGGAGACTCAGCCCTGGCACCTGCGGATTTGCCCGGACGCGTGGGAGCTGTGGCTCGATGACCTGGGCATTCCCGATGGGACGCCGTACCTATTGTCCCCGTCCTTCGTCTACGACGCGAATCTGAACTCGTACTTCCATCGGGTGGAGTTCCTGGAGGGGCCACACAATAGTCAGCTCAACCGGGCGTCGGCCCTGTGTCGGCACGTGAACTTCCTGCACCTGAGCCGGGGCGGGAAGGACTGGCGGGATGCGGCCGAGGACGACCACGTGGCCTACCACTACTGGCGGCGGCGTGATCCGGGCGGGCCGCGCGTCGACGGGGACACGTGGAGCCAGGAGGTCTCGCACCTGCAGCAGTTCTACGTCTACGCCAAGGGCCAGTCGTGGGTGCCGGGGGTGCCGATCCCGCAGCGGCCGCGGCGTGACGGTAGCAGCGACCGGAAGAAGGGCAGGCGGAAGCAGTCCGAGGCGGGCGGCAACGCCGACACGGTGCCGGCCACGTACTCCCACGATGCGGGCGGCGAGGTCATCGAGTGGCTGCCCGCGCTGTCCTACCGCCGCTGGCGGGACGTGGGTGTCCTCGGCTACGACCGGGAGGGCTTGCCCCGGGACAACTTCCGTGGCCGGTGGGCGCCGCGCAACGGGGCTTTCACCGACTCCACAGTCCGCACCGGCCTGCGGCTGGAAGAGCAGGCCAGCCGCCTCACCACGGAGGTCCCGACCGGCCCGGGCCCAGCCGGGTACAGCCGGTTCTGGCTGCCCGCAGCGATCGCGAAGCGAAACCAGGACCGCTGGGTCTACGAGCCGGCCTCGGTCCGCCGGGACTTGACGGCCTACGCGGCCGAGGACCGGCGGTGGGTCGTCGAGGAGGCCCGCGACGCAGGCCGCTACCGGAAGATCCGCCGACCGATCGTGATCTTCGATCCTCAGAGGCCGCACCTGGCTCAGTACACGAGCGGCATCAACCGCGGCGAGAAAGTTGATGTCCGGCTGCTGGGGCCGCGTGAGCGTCGGCGGCTGCTGATCGACACCGAACAGGGCCTGGAGCCCGCGATGTTCTGGCTCGGCGAGAGCGGGATGCCGCTGACCTTGTCGGCCTGGAAGGACATGTTCACCACCGCCAACCAGCGGTGCGAAGAGCAGGGCCTGGACCTCTTTGCCCACGCCCACCTGCTAAGACACACATTTGCCGTCATCACCCTCGAACAGCTCCAACGCGGGCACATCGTCGCACTCGGCAACATGGACCCTGCCCAGCGACTGCACTACCAGCGGATCTTCGGCGATCCCATGGACTGGGTCCGCCGCAGACTCGGACACGCCTCGCAGCTGTCGACTCTGGTCTATCTGCACGCCCTGCAGGAACTGGAGATGGAGACCCGGATGGCGCTGGTCCCTGACACCTGGGAGGACCCGCGCGACACGGCGGTGTCCGAGCTCGGACAGGAGACGCCCCCTTCGGATCTGCCTCGGGAGGCGGCGTGACCCGGAGGGGCCGCGGCAGCACGGGCCCGGGGAGGCCCTCAGTCCTGCCACGCGCGGGTTACGAGGCTCCGGCCCCGGTCCGTGAGGACTCCTCAGGGAGCCTGGTGGTCGACTTCCACGGTGATGACGGGCGCCGCCGCACCTTCGATGTCGGCCAGTTGCCGATGCCCAGCTGGCACCCCCTGCTTGCCGAGGCCCTTGCCTTGAGGATCGGCCCCAGTGGCAGCGTCCGCGCGCTGTCGGGCGCGAAGGACTCCTTCAGGGCCTTGAAGCGCTGGACCCGCTTCCTCAATTCGGCGGTGCCGAGGCCGGAGACCCCTGACCAGCTTGTCCGGTCCCATGTCGATGCGTTCCACGCCCGTGTTGACGTCTCGGAGCGGTCGAAGTACGTCGACATGAAGGAACTGCGGCGGCTGTTCGCCGACGAGCATCTGAAAGGCCGACTGCCCGCCGACGCGGCTGACGCCTTCAGACGCCGGCTTGTCAGGCCTGCAGAGGCGGTCGGCGGGTACTCGCGCGGCGAGTTGGAGCGTCTGACGGCCGCGGCCAGAGCGGACGCCGCCCGGATCGCCCGTCGCATCCGCGCCGGCGAAGAACTCGTACGCCGCTGGCAGGCCGACCCGGACCAGATGGATCCCCAGGGACGAGCCCTGGGCGAGGTCCTGGCGACTGTGGCAGCCACCGGGGTGGTGCCCCGCGGGAGCCGTGCCCACCGGCGGGCGGAACTCGCGTCGCACCTGTTCCTGAGGTGGAAGGATCTCGCGCCCCTGATGGTCCTGCTGGCCCTCGTCACCGAACGCAACGGCGAAACGCTCAAGGAACTTCCCGCACGGCACCGGGTGTTGGAAGGCCGGGCCGTCGAACTCGTCGTCGTCAAACGGCGTCACGGGGCACAGCGCTGGTTCGAGACCGTGACCTGGGAAATCGGCCCCAAGGAACGTGAACTCCACACACCCGGTGGCCTCTATCTCCTCGTGCTGGAGCTGACCGCCCGCAGCCGCGCACTCTGCGGCTCGACCGCGGCTTTCTCGTTCTGGCACAACGACTTCCAGGCAGCCGACGGCCGGGACGAGCACTGGGCACCGTTCGAGCTCGACCTGACCTACGGCACCAACATCGAGATGTCCACCTGGGCTGCCACAAGATCCAAACCGGTGCTCACCGATCCGCGTCTGGCCGCGCACGGTCAAAAAGCCACGGCCGGGAACCAGGAGGAAGAGAGCATCCCCGTCCCGCTGAAGGTCACCTTCAACCAGATCAAGACCAGTGTTGACGCCCGCCGCGTCAAGGAGCTGGGCGGCCACCTGCCGTCCGCCGCGAAGAGCAACACGGCCCAGACGCTGTTCACGAACTACCTGAAGCCGGACGAGTCCACCCGCGAGTGGGCCGAGGAGGTGATCTCCAAGGCGCTTGCCGACGCTGAGAAGGCGGCCTGGGACGCCCACGCGGCCGCCGTTCAACGCCGCGGCAGCCCAAAGGTGATCACTGACACCGCCGAGGCCGGCCTCGCCCCGCAGACAGCCCGCGAACTCGCCGACGGCGGCCTGGACACCGCCTGGGCAGCCTGCGAGGACCACGATCACCACCCGGAGACCGGAACCGCATGCGGTGACTCCTTCCTCGCCTGCTTCCACTGCGGCAACTGCCTGATCACCCGGACCCACCTGCCCCGCCTGCTGGCCCTCCTGGACACCTTGGGGACGTTGCGTCAGCGCATGACCGAGGACGCCTGGTGGGAGCGATACGGCCCGGCATGGGTGGCCATCCGGCGCGACATCCTCGCCAAGTTCACCGAGGCCGAAGTTGCCCGGGCCCGCAAGCAACAGTTGCCCGACGCCCTCCTCGATCTCGTCGAAGCACCCTGGGAACAGCCATGAGCATCGCTACCTTCTCGTCCGCGCCCGCGTCCGTCATTCTGGAGGACCCGTACGTCCTGCGCGGACGACGCCTGCGGCCCGGTGTCCGGCTGGAGGAGACGTCGCGCTACAGCGAGGATGTCTGGCGGTTGAAAGCCGCCCAGCTCAAACAGCACGAAGACGCGCTGAGCTTGTACTTCACCGCGCTTCCCCGCCGGTTCCGCCCGGCCGCGAAGCGCCTGTTCTACAGCCTGCTCTCTCTGGAGCCGCCGCCCGGTGAGGACGCGCCGGGCATCGGCACCGTCAAGGACGTCTTCAAGGAGATCAAGCGCTTCCTGACGTGGCTCGACCAGCGGTGGCCTCCCGACCGGCACGAGCTGTCGGCCCTGTCTCCCCAGGATCTCCAGGACTACAGCCGGCACCTCGTCGCCCTCCTTCCCGGCCAGCAGCAGCGCACTCGGGCCCGAGCACATCTGCGCCGACTGTGGCGCTGGCGCGGTCATCTCGGATGTGACGCACTGGTATTCGACCCCCGACGCCTCGACGGCTGGGGTGAAACGACGCAGCGGCGGGGCGGCGAGAACCAGACCGACCGGCTTCCCGAGGGCGTACTCGGCCCCTTGCTGGTCTGGGCACTTCGGTTCGTCGACGACTTCGCACCAGACATCCTCGAAGCCGACCGCAAGTGGCGCGACAGTCGCGGATTTCGTCCACCTCGAAGCCCCGGCCGCAGCCAGGTGGAGGCGAGGCTCCAGCGACTCATCGACGAGCATGCCGCCGCCGGGCGACCCCTGCCGGGCTATGAGGGAAAGCCCAACTTCGCCCACCTCGCGCTCCTGCTCAACTGCGACCGCGATTCCGTCATGAAGTACCGCGAAGCGGTCGCCACCGCAGCGCGGATCGTGGGGGTCACGGACAGCATGTTCCTCAGCAGCGGCGACGTCCGCGGACGGCTGGACGGGGCACCGTGGATCGAGGCGATCGCGACGCATCGCACGTCGCCGCACAGCCTGGCCCGGCTCGCACGTCACCTGCAGACGGCGTGCTACATCGTGATCGCGTTCCTCAGCGGCATAAGGGACTCCGAGGTCAAGCACATCCGGCGCGGATGCCTTCAGATCAAGCGTGACGAGGACGGCCGCCCTTACCGCTGGAAGCTCGCCAGCCTCGCCTTCAAGGGTGAAGACGATGAAGCTGGCGTCCCGGCAACCTGGACCGTCGGGGAACCCGTCGCCCGAGCGATCAAGGTACTCGAACTCCTACACCTACCGGCCCAGGACTACCTCTTCGGCTATCTGACCCAGGGCTCGGCAGCCTCCAAGGACTGCCACAAGGCTCTGTCCAGCAAGGCGACGAACGAGCAGCTCAACAAGTTCGCGGCCTTCGTGAACGACCTCTGCGTCCGCACGGGCCGCGCGGACTCCATCGACGCCGGGCGGGACCGCCGAATCCGGCTCCGGACACGGCACTTCAGGCGCACATTGGCGTGGTTCATTGCGCGGCACCCTGGTGGTGTCATCGCTGGGGCCCTGCAATACCGGCACCACAGCATCCAGACTCGACTTTCGGGGTTTTCGTGGGCCT
>NZ_JBKIWN010000075.1:0-7734 GCF_058146165.1 Streptomyces sp. AM25
GCCCGCTGCATAACTAAGTGGCATTGGTAGTTGCTGCCGCGGTCGGAATGGAATATTGCGTCCTTGGCGAGTTTCCGGTTCCGGGCCGCGTTGCGGATCGCCCGGGATATCAGAGGTGTCTGGTAGTGATCGTCCATTGCGTAGCCGATCACTTCCTTCGTGCAGCAGTCGATGACGGTCGCGAGGTACAGCCACCCTTCTCCGGTCTTGACATAAGTGATGTCTCCGACGAGTTTCTCACCGGGTGCGTCCGCGGTGAAGTCGCGGCCGACGAGGTCCGGTAGGTCGCCTGTCGCGGCCTGGGTGAGGCCGAAGCGTTTCGGCTTGGGCTGGCAGGGCACGAGGCCCAGCTCGCGCATCAGTTGGCGGACCAGCTCCAGGCCGGCGCGGTGGCCCCAGCGGGCGAGCTGGGCGTGGATACGCCGATGCCCGTAGGTGCTGTCGGACAATTCGAAAGCCTTCCTGATGAGAAGTCTCAGCTCCTCACGCCGCTGGGCTGTCGCGGAATCCGGACGCCCCAGCCATTCGTAGTAACCGGACTTGGACACACCCAGGTGCCGGCACATGAACTCCACGGGAAACGCGTACTCCGCTGTGTCGAGCCGCATCGTTTCGATGAACTCGTACTTGCTCGCTACCGGGGATCCTTCGCGAAGTACGCTGCGGCTTTTTTCAGGAAGGCGTTCTCCATCTCCAGTTCACGGATACGCCGGTCCTGTTCCCTGAGCCTGGCACGCTCGTCCGTGGACAGCGGCTGTGACTGCTTCCCGTGCTCGTGCTCATACCGGCGCACCCACGTGCGGAGCGTTTCCGGACTCACCTCAAGTTCCCGGGCCAAATGAGAAATGGGCTTACTGGATTTCAGCGCCAGCTGAACCGCTTCCTCACGGAACTCCAGCGTGTACGGACCTCTACGTGCCACTTGCTACTTCCCTCGATTCCTTACAGCACAACCCTATTGGGTCGCTGTCCGGAATCTCCGGGGCTCCTCACTGGTAGTGCCGTGCCGGGAGAGAGTTCGGCTCGTGAGCATGGTCGCGATGACTTGGGCGGTCAGGAAAACAGTCGTGTTCCATGCGTAAAGGCGTTCACCGCCGATGTCCGCGACCGCCGTTGGCAGCAGGCTCGCGGCCAGATAGATGTTGACGGCGCCGACGAGTACGCCCCCGGCCAGCACCACGACGGTACCGAAATGGCTGCCGAGTTCCCGCCATGATCCATTGCCCTGACTGTCATCCACGTGCGAACCCCGCCCTCGAGTTGCTTCCTTCCAGATGCGCGGCACGGGCCGGATGCGGCGCCTGGGCATCGAGCGGCTGTGGGGACCGGGGCGGCACCGCGCCGGTGACAACTCCTTCGGCTACTTCCTCGACCGGGCCGGCAACACCGTCGAATACACCACCGAGTTGGAGATCCTGGACGAGGACACCTGGCACCCCCACATCTTCGACCTGCGTGACCCTGCCAACGCGGACCAGTGGGGCACGGCAGATGAGATGGACGAGTTCATCGCCGCCAAGTCCCACAACGACGTCGACCCGGGGCTGTTCACGGCCCCGCCGATGTGAGCGGCCAGCTCCGTGAAACCCTGCGTACCCGAGACTCACCGGCACTCGGCGGCCGACCGGCCGACTGGAAGGGCCTCACCGAGACCGGGCCCACCGCCCCAACCGGCCATCATGGCCGACATCAGGCTCCCAGGGAGGTGACCCCACCATCGTGCCGACGCCGCTGCGCAACCACCTCATCACCAGATCCCGGAACCCCGCCGACCTGCTCAACGCCGCCACCTCCCTGTTCGGCGGCTCGATCGCCGCATCGCCCCTGGACGAGCTGTGCAACGGCGATCACGAACTGCGCGGCGTCGCCGCCCACGACTTCGCGGTGGGCTGCTTCGTCTCGCCACTCGATGTGCGTGTCGCCCCGGCCGGGGGCCGGAACCGCAGTTCGTACTTCGTCAACATCGGTATCTCCGGCGCCATTTCGGCATCGTGCGGCGGCCTGCGGGCGACCCTCGGCGGAGCGACGGCGGGAGTCGCCAACCCCGGAGACATCCAGGAGCTGAGGCCCCTGCCCGGCCGGAGGACGCAGTTCCTGGGCCTGTGGATCGACGCCGCCCTGGTTCACCAGGAGTTCACCGCGCTGACCGGGCGTCCGCAGGTGTCCACCGTGCGCTTCGATTCCGCCCTCGACCTGGCCGGCTCCAAGGGCCGGGCGGTGCGACTGCTGGTCCGTTCCCTCCTCGAACAGCTGGACTCGGGAGACCCCCTGTTCCCGCGCGCGGAGCTGCAGCGCAGCCAGCTGCATTGCCTCGTCACCGCCCTGCTGCTGGCCCAGCCGCACACGCACACCGGCGAGCTGCACGACGGTCCGCAACCCGGCTTCCCGCGCTCCTTGCGGGCAGCCCTCGCGTTCATCGAGACGAACCTCGCCGAGCACATCAGCCTCGACGGCATCGGCAGTGCCGCAGGCTGCAGCCCGCGGACCCTCAGCTCCGCATTCCGCGGCCGGCTCGGTCTCTCGCCCATGACCTACGTCCGCAACCTGCGGCTCGACCGGATCCGTGAGGACATCCTCACCTCCACCGACCCCGTCGGCACGATCGCCTACCGGTGGGGCATCTCGCACCTCGGCCGCTTCGCCGGTGAGTACCGTGCCCGTTTCGCCGAACTGCCCTCCGACACCGCAGCCCGCAGGCAAGAGCGACGCCCCGGATACAGGCTGCCGTCCCCAGCCCCGCCCGGGCCTGGGCTGGCACGAGCTGTTTTGAAGGTGCCGCCGCGCCCCGGCGTCTGTGTTTCGAAGGAAAAATTATGATCTTGCTTTTGTTTCGCTGAACAGCGGGGAGGGCAAGAGCTGCCGGTACACGATCGACAGAGCCCGTGCCGAGTGAGAACCCGCTGCTCCGTCCTGGACGACGAGTGGACCACCGAGGCGCTAACGGCGCGCCCGGATCCCCCCCCGGTCAATTTTCGTTCGACAGGAGGGCTCCGGCTTCGGCACAGCCGGGCCCATGAGCCTGAGCGTGCACACCTTTGTCTACGGCGCCGGCGGCGGTCACAACTTCCTGGAAGACCCCGAGGACGGCGACACCCCGGCCGGGTTCGAAAGTACCCGCACCCGGCTGCGGGGCTCCGAGACGATCCGGGCCCTGGGCTCCCGGTTCTTCCCCCTGCTCAAGGACGGCCAGCTCTGCGTGGAGCGGGAGGAGACCGATGATTTCCTCACCGAGTGTCAGGAAACCCGCCCCACCTCGGCCGGCTTGCCGAACACAGCGGCTACGACACCGACTACGTCACCGGACGCTTCGAGAACATCGTTGCCGCCGCGCAGCGGGCCAAGGCCGAGGACAGCGGAATCGTCGTGTGGTAAGTCCGGCTGCGCACCCCGCGATCCGCAGGGTGCGTTCCCGGCATCTACCAGCGCATCCCCAAAGCGTCGAGGTCTGTGCGGCGCTGTGCGGTGAGTTTGTCGGCCCTGCGCCGGATGTTGTCGAGGACCATGCCGAGCTTCACCTCCTGGCGGCCCTCAGCGCCACCCTTGTCGCGCGTCAGGCTTTGTGGCTCAGGGCAGAGTTGAGTCCCTGACCCGAAGGAGAGTCTGATGAGCCGTCCGCCGCAGTTCCCTGTGGAGGAGAAGATACGGATCGTGCTGTCGGTCCTGGCTGGTGAGGTCACCGTTGCCGAGGCGGCCCGACGGCACAAGACGTCGCAAACGTCGGTGGCGAAGTGGAAGGCCCAGTTCCTGGAGTCCGGGAAGGCCGGCCTGAGCGCCGGGGCCTCGAAGCAGGCGTCCAGCCGGGAGGCGATGCTCGAGGAGCAGATCGAAGACCTCAAGACCGCGCTCGGTGAGGCCCACGTCGAGCTGCGGGTGTGGAAGAAGTCCGCCGAGGGCCGCCTGGCCCCTTCGAGGACCTCGAGGTGATCCGCACCGAAGCGGAGATGCCGACCGCGAGGTTCTGCCGGCTGACCGGCATCCCGCGCCGCACCTGCACCCGCCGGCAGGCCCGCGCCCGCGAAGCCCGTACCGCGGTGAAGGGTCCGTGGCCCGCCCCGGTCGTCGACGTCCTGGAGCCGGTGGCCGCGAAGTACGCAGCCGGCCGGCCGGCCTGGGGCCACCGCAAGCTGCACCGGCTGATGCGGGCCGACGGCCACGAGGCCCTCCGCGTCCTCCATCGAACGGGCCCTGCGCAGACGGGACTTGCTCCAGCCCGTCGACCATGCCGGGCAGCGCCGGGAGCTCGCGAAGGCCCGCAAGGCCGCGTTCGCCGACCCGCCGGTGAGCCCGAACGAGGTGTGGCAGCTGGACTTCTCCGAGTACGAGACGACCGGTGGCGGGATCTGGCGGCCGGCCGGGGTCACCGACTGCTTCACCAAGCTCGAGCACGGCCGGCACATCGCCCCGACCTGCACCGGCGCGGACGCCATAGCCGCCGTGAAGACCGCGATGGCCGAGGCCGAACGGCTCGGCGGGCGCCCGCCGACCGAGCTGCTGCCCACAGATCCCGGCACCGGCAGGATGCGGAGAATCAAGCCGGTCACCGACAACGGCGGCGCGTTCAAGGGCGCCGCGTTCGCCCGGTTCATCGCCTCCCGCCCCGAGCTGCTGCACATCCGCACCCGGGCCAAGAGCCCCGGCCGGAACGGCGTGCGCGAGCGCGCCTTCGGCTCGCTGAAGTACGAGCACCTCTACCGCCCGGAGATCGAGGACCTCAGCATGCTCGCCCGCGAGGCCGAGCACTACCGGCACGTCTTCAACCACATCCGGCCCCCCGAAGCCCCCGCCGGCCACCACCCGATCGAGGTCTACCGCAACCCCGACCTCCACCCCCAACTTTCAAACCGAGAAACCTGAGCCACATTCTTGACGCGGGACACCTGGACGAGCACAAGCCCTACCTGCACCAGCGCTGGAACGACGGCTGCCACGACATCCCCCGACTCCACCGGGAGATCAGTGCCCTCGGTTACCGCGGCAGCATCCAGACCCTCCAGCGATACCTCCGCACCGTCAAACCGCCCGGCACTGCACCACCGGCACCCCGACCGGCGCCGAAACCCCGTCGCACCGCCCGCTGGATCATGACCTGCCCCGACCATCTCACCAGCGACGATGCGGCCGAACTCAAGGAAATCCGGGCCGGCTGCCCACACCTGGACGCCACCACACGACACGTGCGCGACTTCGCCGCCATCATGCGCGACCTGCAAGGCGAACGGCTCCCGGCCTGGATGGACCGCGTCAAGAACGACGACCTGCCCGCGCTGCACTCCTTCATCAACGGCCTCCGTCGCGACCAGGACGCCGTCACCGCCGGACTGTCCACCCCATGGAGCTCCGGCCAAGTCGAGGGCCACGTTTGCCGCGTCAAGCTCCTCAAAAGGGAAAGGCTTCGGGCGCGCGAACCTCGACCTACTCCGCAGACGCATACTCCTCGGCCCCTGATCCGCCAGCATCACAAAATCGCCGACAGAGCCGAATTTCGTGATCGCCGACAGCAAGCTCCGGGGGCACCCAGGGAGGCGCCTCGTGGTTCTGACTGCGGACGTATTCTACCTGGTCCGCTTAGCGTGAGCAGCGGAAGGCCTCCAGGTCTCGCGCTGCCTGCAGTCTGTGTCCCAGGTTTCGGCGCATGGGCAGGCTGGTTGGGGGACAGCCGGGGCCGTACGGCCCGGAGCCATCGCATGTGATGCAGGTCACTGGAACTGGTGGTGCTGGGCGGACAATTTCTGGGTGTGAGTGATGTGATGCACGACCGTATACGGGACGGCGATCCCGCAGCGTTCCGGTCACTGTTCGAGGAGCATTCGAGGCTGGTCTACCGGCATGCCGTGCGGGCGACCGGTGACTGGTCGGTTGCCGAGGACGTCGTCTCCCTGACGTTCCTGGAGGCGTGGCGGCTGCGCGCCAGGCTGCGCGACGAAGAGGGCGGCGTACGGCCGTGGCTGATGGGCATCGCGGTGAACGTTCTGCGGAACACTGCGCGGACAGCCCGCCGTCACCGGCAGGCGATGGCCCGCCTCCCGGCCAAGGACGCGCTGCCGGATTTCGCCGGCGAGGTGGTGGGGCGGATGGCCGATGCCGAACGGCTGGCTGCCGCGAAGGCGGCGCTGGGCAGGCTGCGGCGCTGCGAGCGTGAAGTGATCACCTTGTGCGTGTGGTCCGGGCTGAGCTACCTGGAGGCCGCGCAGGCTCTGGGAGTGCCTGTGGGCACGGTGCGTTCCCGGTTGTCCCGGGCGCGTGAGCGGCTTCAGAAACTTGCCGAGCAGGAATTGCGACAGGGCTCTGACGGCGCCTCCAGCCAGGGTCAGGTCCGTACGGGTGCGGTCGGGCCGAGGGAATCGATGGAAGGACGGAAGCGATGATGCGTACTCCGCGGCGGCAGGACGAGCCGCTCGACCACTGCGAATTCGACCTGTTGCTGCCGTCACCGGGTGAGCCTGTGCTGCCGCCCGCGCGGCAGTCTTTGCTCAAGGAGCACTTCCTGAACGAGATCCACTCCACGGCCCCGGTCACCGTTGCACGTCGTCGCGGTCTGCGGCGGCCGGTGTGGATAGCATTGCCGGTCGCCGCCGCGCTGGCTGCTGGGATCGTGGTGGCCGCTCCGTGGGAACGAGGGGGGCATGACGATGCGCGGGCGAGTGGGCAGTCCTCGTCCGAAGCAGCACGGCCGCAGGTCGTGGCGCTGGAGGCCGGTACCACGAAGGGGCTGCCGGCCGCGGTCGAGCGGATCTCGCTCGCGGCTACGCGGCAGCCACCGCTGGAGCCCCGGCAGAGCCAGTTCCTCTATGTCGAGAGCCGGGTGTCGTTCCTGCGGAGCGAGTCCTCCGGCGGCGAGGAGAAGAACTGGATCACCCCTCTGCACACGCGCCGGCTGTGGACTTCGCCCGACGGGACCAAGGGATACCTCTACGAGCCCGGACACGGCCTCCTCGAGGGCAAGGGCGAGGATCTCGACAAGGCCGAGACCGACGGCCGACACTCGTACAACAGCATGAAGGCCCTGCCCACCGACCCCGACGCGCTGCTCAAGCGGCTCTACCAGGGTGGCCGGAAGGGGGACCCGGGCGCGGACTGGATGGCATTCAAGGAGATCGGCTCCCTGCTGCAGGAACAGATCGCACCGCCGCAGACCACCGCAGCCCTCTACAGGGCAGCAGCCCAGATCCCCGGCGTCAAATTCATGAGCAATACCACCGACGCCGACGGACGGCACGGCATCGCCATCGCCTTCGACAACGGCGGCACCCGCACAGAGTGGATCTTCGACAAGACCACCTGCGCCTACCTCGGCCAGCGTGAAATCCTCCTCAAAGAGGCCTACGGGATGAAGCCCGGCACCGTCATCGGTCAGACCGCCGTCGTCACACGGGCCGTCGTCGACGCCAAGAAGGCACTCCCCAACGGGGGAAAGGCATGAACACCCTGTCCCAACTCCCCCTCGACTTCACTGCGTTCCACACGCTCTATCACCACGCATACCTCCACCACGCCAGCATCAGACTCGCCCCCTCCCACGCTGAACAAGCCGTCGAAGTGACCTTCACCAAACTCGCCCGAACCTGGCACGCAGTACTCCAACAGCCCGACCTCGAAGCCCACACCTACACCGTCCTCGAAGAAGAAATCACCCGACTCACCCCCCGGCAGTAGGACCGCGGGCCGGGCAGGCCAACACCCCGGCCAGACAGCGGACAGACCGCACTCAGGGCTGATTCATAGTCCTGGTTGGCG
>NZ_JBKIWN010000076.1:0-10832 GCF_058146165.1 Streptomyces sp. AM25
CGGCTGCACCAACCGGCGGGACACGATCATGTGCCGGAACGGTACGGTCCGTGGGACCGGGTGTATGACCTGTTCCGACGCTGGCAGCGGGACGGCACCTGGAAGCGGATCTTCGAAGAGCTCCAGACCGATGCCGACGCGAAGGGCCTCGGGGGCCAAGAGTGACAAGGGTGACGCGCACGCGCTGGCGGACATGGTCCGCATCGACGGCGACCAGCTGCGGCCGGTTGCCGGCGACAGCGACCAGGCCCAGGCGGTCAAGGTCGTCGCCCGTGCCCACCAGAGCCTGATCCGGGAGCGCACCCGCGCCTTCCAGCGGCTGCGCAGCACGCTGTGCGAGTACTTCCCCGGCGCGCTGAGTGCCTACGCGTCCTTGGAGTTGACCAGCACCGATGCGCTGGAACTGCTGGTCAAGGCCCCGACGCCGGAGCAGGCGGCGAAGCTGACGAAGCCGCAGATCGCCGCGGTGCTGGCCCGGCACCGTCGGCGCAACCGGGACCAGCGGGCCGCCGCGATCCAGGCCGGCCTGCGTGAGCCGCAGCTCGGCGTCGCCGCCCCGGTCGCCGCCGCCTACGGTGCGGCGGCGACCGCGCACGCCCACTTGCTGATCGTGCTGAACGAGCAGATAGCCGCACTGGAAGAGCAGGTGAGCGCGCATTTTCGCGCGCACCCGGACGCTGAGATCTACCTGTCGGTGCCCGGCATCGGCGAGATCACCGGCGCCCGGGTGCTGGCCGAGTTCGGGGACGACCCCACCCGCTACACCTCCGCCAAGGCCCGCAAGAACTACGCCGGCACCAGCCCGATCACCCGCGCCTCCGGCAGGACGCACGCCGTCCAGGCCCGCTATGCGCGCAACGACCGTCTTGCTGACGCCCTTCACAAGCAGGCGTTCTCCGCCCTCAACACCTCGCCAGGCGCCCGCCGCTACTACGACAAACAGCGCGCCCGCGACGCGGGCCGGGCTACAACCCCGCCCTGCGCCAGCTCGGCAACCGACTCGTCGGCATCCTCCACGGATGCCTCAAGACCCGCACCCTCTACGACGAGGCCACCGCGTGGTCACACCACGCAACCCTCGTCACAGCTGCTTGACATCCCTACGCCATGGGATGTCTGACCTGTGGTGTTGTGCCGACGCCAGCCAGGCGGACACCGACGTCATCACCCTCCCGGGACAGGATGAAAGAGGTCCCTACCGCTCTACCCGCCTGACCGGCGGCTATTTCGGCCGAATGGGGTTTATTCAGGCATTTGCTCCTTGGACGTTCTTGCTGCCCTGCGCAGAGCTTCAAGCAAGCGCCTGAATATCCGGCAGGACGTCTTTTCTTTCGATTGAGAGTATTTGGATGGCGTGGCCCCCCGTTCCGGAGCGGCGAATAATTTTCCTCCATTTTCAGGAGGGCGTGCGCCATAGTCAGCGGTGTCGACTATCCCGCATGCAGGGAGCGTTGACCTGTCAACCTCCGGGGGAGGTGGCTGGTCGGCCTTTCGGAGGAGGTTTTCCGCATCAGTCAGGAGATCGCTAATGCATCGCATTTCCCTGTCCAGGCGGGGCGTTTTTTCCCTCATGGGGAGTCTCGCCTTGTGTTCAACTGCGGCGCTGTTAAATGTTCGAGATGATCGCAAGGGGCTTGATGGACGTCAGGTCATTCCCGGGAAAAGGGCCCTGCCTCCTGGGTGGATGCCTGGCGCCAGTCTGATGCCGATCAAAGTAAACTTTGCTCCGAGTCGGACTGCTCAGAGGGGGCTGATAATCCATGTGCAGCAGGGCGAGGGTTCACTATACGAGCGATTCTCATCTCCTGACGCGAAAGTCTCGGCTCACTTTTGGGTATCACAGGCAGGTGAGATCGAACAGTATGTCTCCGTCCATGACCGGGCGTGGGCGCAAGGTGATGGAAATTCTGAATGGGTGTCAGTGGAGACGTCAGGGTTTGCTCACAGACCTCTCACGTCAGCACAGGTTGACGCCGTTGCCCGGATATATGTATGGGGTGCTCGCGAGCATGGCTGGCCCCTGAGGCTGGCAAACAGTCCACGCGAAAGAGGAATGGGCACGCACGTCATGGGCGGCGCGCGCTGGGGAGATCACGACTGTCCTGGTCCGCTTCGTTCAGCTCAGAGGTGGGATGTCTTGAAACGGGTGCAAGAGAGCCTGTTTTGAACACACTTCTATCCATGTTCAGGGTGTCAGTGTATCGGGGCCAGCAAAGTCACGCATGCTTTTCAGTGGGTGTTGTAGGACTTGATAAGACGTGTGCCGATTTCCAGCCGCTGGTACGGCGGCCAGATGCTACTGGTTGGCCAGCATGATGTTAAGGGAAAATCTCGCAGCGTTATCGAAGCCCCCCGAATGCAATACTGAACGTCTTTCATCCTGCCTCTTGAGGGGTGAAAGGGCTGGTCAGGATGGGTGTGGGTGACAGGGCAGGGCCCCTGGTCGTTGGCGTGGTGACATCACTCATCACACCGGTGTCCGAGGGGCCCTGTTGGTTCCGTATTCTTCCATGCTCGACGTCCCGTACGAGGTCGTTGAGCATGTCTCGTGGCTGATCCATGCCCGTCGGCGTGAGCCGAAGTCGCCGTGGCGGAGGCTGGGTTGCTTCAAGCAGGCCCTGCTGGTACTGGCCCACCTGCGGAAGAACGAGACATTCGCCCAGCTCGGAGCGGGCTTCGGCGTGTCTCGGACAACGGCTTGGCGGTACGTCGACGAGACACTCGAGATCCTCGCGGCCTGGGCCCCGGGCCTGCGCGAGGCTCTGGTGGGTCTGGGTGAGGGCGACTTCGTCATCGTTGACGGGACGCTGATTCCCACTGACCGGATCGCCGCGGACGAGCCGTACTACTCGCAAAAGCACAAGCGGCACGGGATGAACGTGCAGGTCATCGCCCGTCCGGATGGCACACCGCTGTGGTTCTCCCGTGCCCTGCCGGGCCGCCCCCACGACCTGACCGCGGCCCGCGCGCACGGCATCGTCCAGGCCTGCCTCACCAGGGAAATCCTGGTCCTGGCCGACCGCGCCCACCAGGGTGCCGGCGCCACCGTCCGCACCCCCTACTACGGACACCGCGAACTACCCGAGCACTACAAGAGGTTCAACCGAGTCCATGCCCGTCTCCGGGCCCTGGGCGAACGCGCCTTCGCCCAGCTGAAGACCTGGCACATCCTCCGCCGGGCCCGATGCTCAACCAACCGCATCAGCCGCATCGTCCAAGCCATCCACACCCTCCTGACCTGCAGCTATTCAGGATGAAAGACGCTCACTGACTCTCCGTTAAATTGACACGCCCTCAGGGTTGATCCAGAGGAGGTTCCATGTTTTTTGGGTTGGGTAGCCGCTGGCCTGGGAGCCCCGCCATCCTTGGTCAAGCTGAAACAGTGTGCATGCGGTGCGCAGACGATCGTCCCAAAGGCGTGCGTATTTGAGGTCTGGGTCGTGCATGAGGGCGTCGCGTTGATCCTCGGCGTAACCATGGGTAATCAGGCGCAGGCGTAAGAGGAGGACCCATTGGTTGGAGTGGCCCGGTCCGAAGAGTTCTTCGCCAGGGAACTCCGGCAGCGGCTGGTAGGGGGCGGCGGACTCGTGGCCGTTGGGCTGCTGGTGCTTGCGGTGGAGGTGGGCTGGTTGTGGTCGGCGAAGAGGGGGATCCGGCGGGTGCCGGAATTTTGAGCGGGCATGGGCTGGGCCGGTGCGAGAAGGGCGGGCTGGGCGGACGGTGAATGCGCGAAGGCGGCAGTGTAGAGATGTGATGACGTTGCTGGCGCCTCGTAGCAGGCTGGCGGGGAGGCGGTCCAGCAGGTGGGGAGCGAGGCTTGAGACACGGGTAAAGGGCATGTGGGGGGTGTCCTTTGCGATGTGGGTGGGGAGGTGGGTTACAGGAGAGGGTCGGCGGTTTTACGCAGGTGGTTCCGATAGCGGTACCAATGCATTTCTATGCTTTTGGGTGTGGCGCCTAGTTCTGCTGCTATGGCGGTGAGGGGGTAGCCGTACATGATGCCGAGCAGGATGAGGCGGGTGTGGGGGTCGGCCTGGTCGAGGATGGTGCCGATGGCGCAGCGGGTGACAGCGAGGTCGGCGGGGTGGCTGAGGGGGGTTTCGTCGGGTAGGTCTGCGGCGTAGTGCAGGGGGACGGTGATGAGGGTGCCGGAGTGTTGGTGTTCGCGGGTCCAGCGGCGGTGTTCTGACGGCAGGCAGAGCAGGCAGCGTCCGATGAAGTAGGTCTGTGCGCTGGTCCGCCGGCTGGGGTCCCATCCGGTGCCGTCGAGGGCGTGCCGGCGGAAGTGGCGTAAAGAGATGGCGATGGTGGTGTCGAGGAGTTCGGTCAGGGCGTCGTGGTCGGTGGTAGGCCCGGTGGCCAGGCGTATGTACCGGCCGGTCAGGCGGCGGACGCGGTGGGGCAGTGTGCCGTCGGCGGCCCAGCGGTGTAGGACGTGCATGCCGTAGCGTGCGAGGGCATCCTCTGCCTGGGCCCATTGCCTGGTGTCGTTGGTGCCGGTCTGTATGAGGCGGGCGATGGCGGCGTCCAGGCGGAGCCTGTCCGGTGCGCAGTGATACGGCGGCGTGTGGGGTGCGCGGGCGAAGTGCATGGCTTCATTCCTTGTGCGGTGGCCTCTGGGCAGGGGCACGGGCCAGGCTGTTGCCTGCGATGTTCTTACGCTGGGTGCCTGAGACGGTGGTGCCTCAGCGTGAAGACATCCTGCCGGTGGTCGGAGGCAACGGTTCGTCGGGCGGTGGGGGGCAGCAGGTGTCGAGGGCTTTGATCTCGTCGGGGGTGAACACGGTGTAGTCGGCGGCTTCCTGGTTGGTGGTCAGGTGTTCGGGGCGGGAGGTGGTGACGAGGGCGGAGGTGATGCGGGGGTCGCGCAGGGTCCAGCTGATGGCGAGTTGTTCCAGACGCTGGCCACGCGCAGTGGCGATGCGGCTGAGTGCGGGCACGACGGAGGCCCGCTCGGCCAGGGCAGGGGATGCGCCCACGAGCCGTCCGTGGGACAGGGGGGCGCAGGCAATGCAGCCGATGCCGTGGTCATCCAGGAGCTCCAGTAGGCCGTCTTCGATCCATCGGTCCAGGAGGGAATAGGAGGCCTGGTAGGCGACCGCAGGCGTGCCCAGTCCCTGCAGCAGGATGCTCGCCCGTCGTGCAGTGGAGGGCGCGAAGGAGGACAGGCCTGTGTAGAGAACCTTGCCCTGCTGTACAGCAGAGGCCAGGGCCGTCATGGTCTCCTCAAGGGGGGTGCTGCTGTCGTAGCGGTGGGCGTACAGGACATCGAGGTAGTCGAGTCCGGTGCGCTGGAGGATGCCGTCGAGGCTCGACAGCAGATGTTTGCGGGAGCCGAAACCAGACGGGCTGTGAGATGGCCAGCCGAGTCCGACACGCGCGGAGACGGTCGTCTCCTCGCGCCAGGGCGAGCGCCAGGACAGCCAGGTGGCGGCTGTGCGGCCTTTCTCGTTGCTGAGGTGGCTGGTTGCTGCGGTGATGTCGAAGTGAGTGATGCCCAGGTCCAGGGCCTGCCCGATCAGGGAGCTGGGCGTGGCAGCGGAAGAGGCGGGCCGGGCGCCGAGACTGAGACCTACAGGGGACAGGTGCAGGCCGTTGCGTCCGCTGCGGCGATGGGCGGCAGGAGGTTCAGCGAGGCCGGGTGCGGGAGACATGGAACTCCTTTTCGCGGATGAGGGTGGGAAGGCCTGTTCGGCCGGCGGGTTGATGCTGAGGCGTCTGGAGTGTGGCGGACCAGGTCAGACGAGGCGGAGGGTGGCAGGGCCGGTGGCGGTGGTGTAGTGGACCAGGGTGATGCCGCTGGCGATGAGAGCTTGCTGGCAGCGAGGGCAGGGTTGGGCTAGTTGTGGAGCCCCGGCGCGGTCGATGCGGGCGACGTAGATCACGGCGCCGTGAGGTGGGTGGGAGCGCCGCAGCAGTGCCTCCTCGGCGTGGAAGGTGGCGTGCCGGAAGTCCACGGTGGGGGAGTTGCGGCGGAGGTTGGTGGAATGGGCCAGAACCCGGTTGCCCTTGACCAGGACGGCACCGACGCGATAACGGCACCGAGACCGGGACGCCTGCTTGAGCGCGAGGTTCAGGTAACCGAGCATGGATGGGCCTTTACCGAGGAGGGCACATACAACTGCGGGAGGAGTCGCATTTCGCGCAATCGACGCGGGGAGGCTTAGCGAGCCTCTTTCATCCTGTCCCGGGAGGGTGATGACGTCGGCGTCCGCCCGGCCGGCGTCGACACGACGCCCAAGGCCAGAGACCTGACGAGCTGTCAGCATTCAGCCCGCTGACCTGTAGATTCGGAGGACGAAGGATGCTCAGCCACGTTGGTCTTTGGCCCCGCACCGCCAGCAGGCCACAGTCCTGCTGGCGCAGGCAGAGCCCGCCCGCGAATAAGCCTCGGAGGAGAGCGGGGTGTGAGCGAGGTGGGAGTCGAACCCACATGCCCTTGCGGGCGGCGGATTTTAAGTCCGCTGCGTTTGCCGTTTCGCCACTCGCTCAAGTCCCGCCCCGCTGGGTACGGGTGCTATCCGGAGGCTGGCCTCGCCGCCTGGGGGACGGTGTCGGGACCAACGATGTGTGAATCGCCTCATGCAACCGGCGTTCCGTAGGCTGCCGGCCATGGCCGTGACCGCCCTGCGAGCAGGAAACTGCACGGGGCTGGTGCAGGCGGCGGGGCGGCCGCGTACTGCAGACCGCCGCATCGCCGTGGGCAGCGCGCGTGCCGCCGTCCCGTGTGCCTCAGACCAACCGGCGAGATTTAGACGAGGGCGTCGCTGGTGCAAACTGACCGGATACCTCGAAGGTGGGACGGGCCCGGCTGAGAAGAAGAACCGCGCCTGGAACCTGGCTACCTGGCGGAACAGGTGCCTGCGTTGCCGCTGATACCAACGCCTGCTCGTGAGCCGGCGTACCAGTTGCCGGACACCGCGTGTGCATGCCCTGCACAGTACGCGAACGGACATGTTAATGCCCTGCCGCAGGTGTGTGACCACACGCGCCTCATATCCGCTGCATCGGTGGGTGCAACCGGCAGCCTGCCGGTTCGGCGCAGGGAGGCGGACCACTGTGCTGGGCAGCGTTCTCACCTGCCCGTAGTCGGCTGTCGTAACATTTGCAGCACACGAGACACGGCGGCCAGCACACAGAGCACACCGCCCGGCCAGGCGCCGCAGCCCCCATACAGCCACCGCAGTCATCTGCCGTAACCGGCCACCTGCTGCCGCCAACATCCCGAGAACCAGGCTGCGCAGGACATGCATGAACGGTGCACAATGGCCTGCTGGCACGCCAACACCTGATGGCAGAGCCCACGCTGCGTCCTCAGCGACGGATACCGGACCGAGATACTCTGGCACTGCGCTGGAGCGCCACCCCCCACGGCCAACGTCCCAGCCGGACACACGGGCAGCAGGGTAGTCCTCCAGGCCGCCACACGGCGCTACAGGGGAATCCACCGGCTGCCTCTCCCTAGCCGGAGCAGGGGAAAGGCGCACCACGCAGGACCCTCCCCCCTGGTCTGTGCAGCCGCACACGTCAGCATTGAGCGAACGCGGGTGCCCCCGGGAGGACATGAGGGGGCAGTGACGCAGGCCAGCCGCACTGTCACGCGGTCCAGTAGCTGTCGCATGCTCCTGACCGCTGTCACGGGGCAGCCGCGGTCTGCGGTAGCGCCGCCGACCGAGCCTGTGATACGTCTGCCGCACTCGGCTGCGATCCTCCCGGCGCACTGTGTGCCGCTGCAGACGGCCCTCACACGGCAACTGCTCCGGCGATACCACCAGCGGTTGCCTGTGTGGCAACCCCGCTTCCGGCACCCGCCCGTTGGCATGTGACCGCTGCAGCAGAACAAGTAGCTGGACGGACACCCAGCCAAAGGCCGGGGGAGGGGTAACAGGGGAGTGCCACTGCTCATCACGTGAAGTGTTCACCAGTGTTCTCCAGTCATCGTTGGGAGTCGTAAGGAAATAACTTGCAGGTTCTGACTCCCGACACCGCAGAAGGTTCGCAGTATGGGTCAGCAAATTGCTTCCTTGCGGCCTACTGTGATCACGCAAAGGTGGACGGAAACTGCTGTGCGCCAGGACGCAGACGCCGCCCGACAGGTGCGACGGCCTCGCAGCATGGCACAACCTGTGTAGGAGTGCTCACTTGGGTGAAGTCGCGCTCACGACCGTCGGTTTGTGAATGGCGCAAGGTCACGGGGATTCTCCTAGGCTCAATAATTTTTCTACCCAGCGAGCGAGCGCAGCGCGGGTTCCTCTTGCGTGTTGGTGAGCAGGGGGGCGAAGACTCAGCACTGGCCCATAGCTGGGACGCAGGACGACGGAACAAGAAGGATGGCCCCTGCCAAGAACCGAGCTAACTCTTCATCTGGCCAGTTTCGCTAACGTGCCACGGACGGGAGAAGGAGTGTGCGCTGCCTGTGCCCTCTCCCGCCCGTGGCGGATCGGGTTATGGCGTCTTAGGGCAGGCAGTCCCGCCGACATCCATAACTAAGCCTGCCTGTGCAGGAGGTTGGTGTGAAGGAGGACACAGGAGGCTTACAGCTGGGGCCCGGAGCATTCGCTCGCGTTGGCGTGAGGGAAAGGCGCCGAGGGTACGGGGGCCGCAGAGGCGGTCGCGAACGATACGGCGGGCGGTGCGGTGCCCGTGCTGGCGGGTGCGGAGTTCCCAAGGGGTGTGGCGTACACGGTGGCGCATGAAGGAGTGGCCAACGGAGAAGGTCCACCAGGCCGCAGCTGCTCTTTTGCCTGTACTGGGGCGGAGGAAGCGCCAGCCATCGGGGAGGCAACCGGAGTCATCGCATATGTCATGCCGCCACTACCGCGATACTGGCCAGGGTGAGCCGCGCTTTGGCCAGCCACTGTAGCTCGCAGAACCCTGTCCTTCCATGATGGGTCTGGCGTCTTAGGGCGTTTCATCGATTTCTCCAATCGAAGCTCTATTGATTACCTGGGCCAGCCGAAAAGCGACCCAAGGAACCTTCCCACGTGCAGGGGAGAATACTGCTTGGGGATTTCCGGGCATCGGCGCGATAGCCGGGTTGAACCCCAAATAAAGATTCTCAGCAGAAAGGTGCGGCCGCCCGGTGATCTTTCAGGTATTTGCCTGGAACGCTTCCCCGCCCCTTCGGCCCGGCAGCATCCGCCGCGCTTTCGGGAACTGCTCTGGCTGAGCCCCCGGCGACGGTCTCCAGCTGGCTGCGGACCGGCTGGCGGTGGGTTGGGTGGCTAGGGTCTGTTGTGAAAGTGGATCTTGATCGGTGGTGATCGCGGTGTGGCACGTGGTGATCTGACGGACCAGCAGTGGGCCAGGCTCGAGCGTCTTCTGCCGAGGGGGAAGAAGCCGGGACGGCCTGCGATATGGACGAGGCGGCAGTTGACAGGCGGGATACGGTGGCGGACCCGTGCCGGGACGCCGTGGCGGATGGTGTCCCGCCGTGTGGTGTAACAGCGATCTCCGGGTAGGCCCTGGTGATGGGGCGGCCATCGCGCAACTCTCCGAGTGGAGATGCTCGTTGAGAGAGGTGGCGCGATGGCCTTGTCCCAGCATGGCTTACTCCGGCTGGTGGAGTCACTGCGTACGGCGGACGGGATCGAGTTGGTCCGGGCCCTGGCCCAGCGGATCCTGTAGGAGCTCATCGAGGCCGAAGCCACCGCGCACATCGGCGCGGAGCACGGCGAGCACACCGGGACCCGCACGGCGATGCGCAACGGGCACCGCGAGAAGGTGCTGGCCACGCAGGCCGGGGACCTGGACCTGGCGGTCTCCAAGGTCCGCACCGGCAGCTTCTTCCCGTTGCTGCTGGAACGCCGGCGTCGCATCGGCCAGGCCCTCTGCGCAGTCATCATGGAAGCCTGCGTGCACGGCGTGTCCACCCGCAGCGTGGACGACCTGGTCAAGGCCCTGGGCGGTGACACCGGGATCTCCGAAAGCGAGGTTTCCAGGATCTGCGGCGCGCTGGACTCCGGGCTGAGCATCTTCCGCACCCGGCCCCTGGACCACATCCGCTTCCCCTGCATCTGCCTCGACGCGGCGTACTGCAAGGCGAGGGTGAATCACCAGATCGTCCCGCAGGCCGTGGTCGTCGCCACCGGCATCACCGGGGACGGAGGACGCGAGGTCCTCGGCGTGATGGCCGGCGACAGCGAGACCGGGATGTTCTGGAGCGGGTTCCTGCGTTCTCTGCGAGAACGCGGCCTGGGCGGGGTCCGTCTGGTCATCGCCGACCACCACTCCGGGCTGGTCAAGGCGGTCCGCAAAGTGATGCCCGGTGCCGCCTGCCAGCGGTGCCGCGTTCATTTCCTGCGGAACGTCTTTGCTGTGATCAGCAAGGACTCCGCGGAGATGGCCGCCGCGACGATCCGCACCGTCTTCGCCCAGCCCGCCGCGGAAGCCGTCCGTGCTCAGCTGGACACCGTCGCCGACATGCTCGGACGGCAGTTCCCCAAGGTCAAAGCCATGCTCCTGGAAGCCAGGGTGGACCTGACCGCCTTCGCGGACTTCCCGGACCGGCACTGGAAGAAGATCCAGTCCACGAACCCCCTGGAACGCGTCAGCCGCGAGATCAAGCGCCGCACCGACGTCGTCCAGATCTTCCCCAGCCCCGACGCCCTCGAACGCCCCACCACCGCCGTCCTCATCGAGATGCACGATGAATGGATCGCCTTCCCCCGCAGCTACCTCCCCAAGAGCGGCATGGACTCGATCCACCCCCAGGAAGATCAACCCGACGTCGTTACACCACCACAGGGGACATGACCCCGTGGCGGGATGTGCCGGATAGCGTCCCGCCAGTTGGTGCAGCCGATCAGGTTGAGGGCGTGTTCGTGGTGTCG
>NZ_JBKIWN010000077.1:0-7421 GCF_058146165.1 Streptomyces sp. AM25
CCGGGTCAATTCCATGAGCGCCCACACCTGAAACCCCATCACCCCCTCCTGACCAGCTGATCAGCACCTCTCACACAGCGGGGGAAGCTCGGTCTCCTACATCAACCGCCTGGCCACCCTCCATGGTTTGCGCCCCAAACACTCTGGGCCCAGGTCACCCAGCCCGCATATCCCGGTGCCGCCCGCCGCGTCGTGGTCCCCGGACAACTTGCCGCGCTGACCGGCCGCTCCGTCCATGCTCTGGCCGGAGCTCTGCCCGAACTGCGTGACCCGCCGCCGAACTGGAGGGTGTTCCGGCACCAGCCGCAGGCCGGCTGTCACCGCTGCGACGCCTGCCACCTGGGCGGCCGGGTCCTGCGGCTCCTGCCGCACCACCGCTATGTCTGCCTGCGGCATGGCGCTTGGACCGGCCCGCCCGACATCGACCACCCCGCCGCCGACCTCGCCCAGCTACCGGAGATCACCGACACCCAGCGGCGCCATCTCCTCATCCTGCGGCGCTACGGCTGGGCCGCCCACCTACGACGCCGTGCTGACCGCCCTCATGCTCTGCGCGCACATCTGGGCCGACGGACACCTGCCCGGCCAGGAGTTCCGCTCCTGGCGCACCTGGGACGACCGTACCTCCGCCCTCGTCCCGTTCGACCAGGACAGGAAGGAGTACGCCGCCTACAGCACCTCCCGGCTGTTCGCCGTCATCTACCCCGAGGCAGTCGCCCTGGCACCCCTCATCGCCTCGCCCTGCTGGCGGCGCATGGCCGACGGCACCCCCGCCGAGCGGTCGAGGTTCCTCGCCGAGGCCGGCAAGCGCGTCACCTACCCCTGCAACGACGCCGGACGCGGCGACGCCGTCGCCCGACACCGAGGGGCTCTACCGCCCAGGGGCGGAGGCAGGGCCAGGGCCAGACATGCTGGGGCGTTCGGTGTGCCGACGGCGCACGGCGTGCATGACGAGGGCGGCGAGGAAGGCCAGCGCGACCAGCGTGTACAGCTCGCCCTGGAGGGTCTGCAGCCCGTGCCAGTGGTACTCGGCGGTGTGGTGGTCATAGGGGACCCACCAGATGATCCCCGACGGAGGAGGGGTGCCGACAGCCGGGCCCTGGTAGCGCGGCCATGCGGCGAAGAGCAACAGCAGCGTGAGCGGGGCGAGGAAGGCCAGGAGCCGTGCGTTCAGCGCATGGCGCCGCCAGGCCCAGTCGGTGAGGATGATGAGCGCGGGGGCGATCCACACCCAGTGGTGGGACCAGGAGATCGGGGACATGAGCAGCCCTGTGGCACCCGTGGTGAAGAAAGCGAGCACCTCGTGGCCGCGCCGGTGGTGCCAGGCGGCGAGCAGCAGGCCCGCCAGGGCGGTGGCGCCCGCGAAGAGAAGCCACGTGCCCTGCACCGCGGCGCTGCCGTGCAGGACGCGGTCGATCATGCCGCGCAGGGACTGATTGCCGAGTGACTGGACCGCACCGACGCGGGCGGAGTCGAGGAACAGGCCACCCCAGTACTGGTGCGCCTCGGTAGGGGACAGGACTAAAGCCACGGCGATGGTGAGCAGCAGCGTGCCGGCAGACACGCCGGCAGCGCGCCAGCGCCGGGTGAGTAACAGGTAGCAGATGAAGATCGCGGGAACCAGTTTGAAGCCGGCCGCGATACCGACCCCGACCCCCTTGCCCCAGAAGCGGTCGGGCAGGCACAGGTCGGCGACCACAATCACCATCAGCCAGGCGTTCACCTGCCCCAGGGCAAGGTTCTGCTGCAGCGGCTCGGTCCACAGCGCTGCCGCGCCCAGCAGCAGCGTCGCGCCCAGCCGCCCGCGCGAGATCCGGTGCCCGAGGCGTCCCCAGCACAGCCATGCGGTCGCGAACGGCGCCAGCACGGTGCCGGCCGTCATCAGGGCTTGCACGTGGACGAACTTCAGGTACGAGGCCGCCGCGAACACCATCGCCGAGAACGGGGGGTAGGTGAACTTCAAGTGCATCCACGTGAAGTTCGCGGTGTACAGGTGGGTGCCGGTGCGCAGGGTCCTGCCGCCGTTGTAGTACACCCGCAGGTCCGGCATCGAGCCGAACGCGTTGAAGCAGTCCATCCACAGCAGCCACGCCCATATCGCGGTGCCAGCGGCGGCCAGCCCGGGTGCGGCCAGCCAGGGCGGGAACGGTCTCGGCCCCGCTCTGGTCATCGAATCCTCCGGCAACATCGAGGGCAGCATCGAGGCCTGTTCACAGCGGTCTTGGCCTGCAGCGTTTCCGGGGGTCACATGCCTGCAGGCAGCCCAGATCCAGGGGCCGTGAACAAGCCTCATCCCCGGCGTCGGGGTCGCCGGAGCCAGCCCCGGCCTGCTCCGCATCACCTTCGCCGGGGGCGCGGGCAAGACAGCCGTCTCCATCGGCGCAGCAGGCCACGTGTTCGCGCTCGCGCTGCTGTCCTCGGGCAAGTTCCTCCAGGTACGCACCCGTGGCGCCCACGGCCGCACCTCCCAGGGTTAATAAAACCGCGGCAAACTGCTGCGAAACAGGTGCGGTCGAGAAGGCCTCCGCAATCAGGGCTACTGCAACGGCAACAGCCGCACCAATAGCCAAGGCCAAAGCAGCAACCCTCCTCCATGGCCAGGCGAGACGATTTTTCATCGCACAATCCCCTTCCGGCTTGCAGAATAAAACGAAACCCAATCCCAACGGATACGCATTCAAGGCGATTCCCAAACATCGGGACGGGGACGGCAGACGGCATCCCGAATTTGTCCGCCGTCATCCAGGTATCGCATGGCAAGGGAAGCCCAGGGGCCTCCTCGCGCTGCTGCTCAGCCGGGGTCGCACCCCGGAGTTACGGGGGAAGGCCCTGCCGCTATGGGCTCTCACCCCCCGCCAAACTGCGCACTTTCCTGATAATGGCTTCACGTTGGGCAGATCTCATTCCCCCAGGGCAATCATGGCCGCCCCAGCCGAGCCCTCCCATCGCATGAGTGCCCAGCCCGCTCTCTCGCACGGAATTTGTTACAGCCAGCGGCCATTTGAAGATCCGATGCCCCCACAGGTAGATTAAAGCAACAGAGCCGACCTGGGCCGGCGTCAGCGGCTGACGTGAAAACCCGGACGTCTCTACCGAAACCCAGTCAGCATTGCCTGAGCCCTGACTCCAAGCACGGTCCCTTGCGGATACGTATTGTTCGATCTCACCGGCCTGTGACACCCAAAAATGAGATGACGACTTTGAATCAGGGTCAGAAAACCACCAGAATAAAGACCCTTCACCCTCCTGTACGTGAAGGATCAATCCCTTCTGTGCTTCTCGGTGACCTACTTCGAAATTTGAAGATATTTTTCTCCAGGCGGCACCCGGCATCCACTCAAGCTCACTATCAGGAGACTTCCTCCGTGGCACCGCCACTCCCTGGGTAGCTGCCCCATCCTCTCCCGTCAAAGCACCAGGAAGTGCCAAAGCGGAGGAAAGGGAAAGCCCTATGCTGACCGCGATTAATTTACGACGCTCGATCCAAGCGCTCCCCATTATCCCTCCACTGACGATTACGCTCGCAGGCGGATAGCGGCACGCGTACACGATCCACTCCATCCGCCGCAATGAGGATTGTTCGGGGTGATCTCTGCCCGCGGTATCTTTGCGGGTCGCAGGTTTGCCGGCGGGCCCAGGGTCTGGGTCGCGAATAAGCCTCACAGCCACACTTATTACCGTTCTCGATCGCCCGAACGGGAACCTTATTCGGGCGATCGGATCTGTCGAACGGAAAGCGGACAGCATCTGTGAAAACGCAAGTCGGGCCGCGTGGACCTGATGAGACTCGGGTGGCATCACTCGAGAAGGCCCCGACAGCCGGTCGAGCCAGGAGTGGTGCTGCCCAGTCATAGGGGGCGTAGCTCAGTGCGTTGCGCCACCATAGGAGCCCGTGACGGGGTGGGACCACTGCTTCTGCCACGATCGAGAAATGGGCGATCCTGTTACCCAACGCTCAACCGGCCTGGGAGGCAAAGCGGGTAATGATGGCCGACTTCAAGATTCTCACCATGTCGGCTTCAGCGGATGATGACGGCCATCTTCTGGTAGGTGGCGTAGCCGGCGCGGAAGGAGTCCTCGCTTACCGTGTACTGTCCTTTTGAGGAGTCGTTGATACTGAAACGCCCTCCGGAGAACCCCGTGATGACCACGGTGTGTTCTGCGGGACCTGCATAGGGGATTCTTCTGCCGTCATATGCGGTGTACCAGCGCACGGGAAGGTTCCGCCACAGATAATCCACCCAGGCTATTGCGGGGTGCCCCTGAGATACTTCTGTGCGGAGCCGGTCGACAGAAATCCCCTGCCCAGCGGCAATGATGGTCACCCCGTACGAGCGTGCAGCATTTGCCACCGGCGGGTAGTAGACGCCGAACCCCGTCCCCTGGAGTTCCGACCCATCCGGATCTCCGACGAAACTCCGGTAGGGGTCCCCTGATTTCGCTCCGGAGTGGCCGAACTGGGGATGTGCGCGGTCCACTCCGATCCGCTGGAGAATAGCCCAGTCTGTGGTCTTCACATTCCGTGCTGCAAGGACCATCCGCAGCGAGGCTGCTTCGCAGTCATTGCGTAATGATTGATGAAACCATGGCACATTCGTCTTAGCACTGGCTCCCGTGATGGTGGAAAATAGAAAAGCAACTACAACAGATAATAAAACTAAAAACGCACGCTTCGGTGTTCTGGCGATGCTCACGATAAACCACTCCATCGATTCCGCTGCCGGCCGGGCCGGACTCAATAGTTGGTATTGATGACGACTTTCAGGCGGCTCAGACCGTGCAGCATTCCCTTGGCGGGTATTAGGTCTGGGCAATGGTGGCAGTTTGAAGAAATGGGGGGATTGACCGAGGGGTTACTAATCACGCTGGTCATGCACGCCGATTTATTCGCTGTCTTCTGCATCTGGTGGGTATCGGCACCGATGAAGTCGCGGCCTAGCCATCGGTGTTAGTCCCGTTCACCTCGCCGAAGCATGCAGTAGCAGTTCGATGAAGGCGGCGCTGTACCAGCAGCAGTCGCTAATTTACATATGGCACATATTTTTCTCCTCGGCGCGGGCCTGCTTCATGCCGGAGACTCGTACACAGTTGTTATGCGGCCGCTTTAAAGACGGGCAGTCCATACCCGGGAGCAGCGAGGTACCATTGCAGCCAACAAGCCTGCCATTTTGACTGTAGACCAGGTGGGGGGATCTCGCACTCGCAGGTACGTACCGGCTGAGGTCATTGCTCGCCCTGTGCCTGCTCGCGGCCCTGGGCCGGGCGCCCACTTTGGCTGGCATCGCCCCGGTTCGCCACGGACGCCTTTGCCGAGCGTGCGGATTGGACTCGGCGGCCTCCCGCACGCCACCACCCTGGACCACCTGCCATGCCACATCGACGGCGACGCCATCGGCGTGTGGCTCGCCCGGCACAACGGCCGACCCTGTCTAGTGCCGTATCAGGCAACGTTCGCCTTGATAGTGATGGCTCGGAGCTTCTTGTTGCTGGCGTTGCGGTTCCGCCAGATGATGTAGCGGCGGATCATGCTCCCCTGCTCTTTATGGCTGGCGTGGTCCGTTCCGTCAAGCGTGAAATACCGCAGGGCGGTGAACTGTGCTTCGATGCGGTTGAGCCATGAGCTGTTGGTGGGGGTGTACACGATTTCCGCATTGTTTGCTTCGGCCCAGTCGGCCACGCGGCGGCAGTGTTTCGTGGTGAGATGGGGAGAGAAGTTGTCGACTATGATCGCGATGCGTGTACCTGCCGGGTGGAGGGAGCACAGGTAGCGGCAGAACTCAAGAACTCGACCTGTTCTTGGTCTTCTTGATGTGTCCGTAAAGCTTGTCCTGCATCAGATCGTATGCAGCGAAGAGCTGCCGGACACCGTGCGGGCGGGTATAGGTCGCGCGCCGTCGGGGCCGGGGACCGCGACCGGGGTCCTTGTGCTTCCCGCCGCGTGCGGCCCACTGCCGGCCGGGGTGTGGCTGCAGGTTGAGGGGGCCGAACTCGTCGACGCAGAAGACGACTTCAGGCTCACCGGGATCGGGGGTGACCTCGCCGTCGGCGATCGCGTACAAGTGCTCGACCCGGGCCTTCTTCACGGCGTATTCAGGGTCGCTGGAGGCTTTCCAGGTTTTCACGCGTTGAAAGGAGACGCCTTCCTCGCGGAGCATGATGCGCAGACCCTCGTGGCTGATGTCGTCGGCCACCCCCTCTGCTACAGAGCTTCACCAGGCTCCAGGCCGAGAACGGCAGGCCGTGTTCCGCCGGTTTCGACAGGGCGATCTTCTTGATCTCGCGCCGCTCCGGCAGCGTGAACTTCTTCGGTCGTCCACCTCGGTACTTCGGGTAGATGGAGGCGAATCCGTCGGTGTTGAAATTATGGATCACATCACGCACCCGGTCCGCACCTCGGCGATTTTCGTGACGCTCATTCCCTGGGCGGACAGCAGCACTATCTGCGCACGCCGCCATGTCACCACCGACCCCGTGCCGCGACGAACGGTCCGCAGGAGCCGCCGCCCTTCGTCGTCATCAATGTCACGGACCCGCACTCGCTCAGCCACGTGATCATTCTGCCCGACCCGAACCGCTGAACTCCAGCACCCCAAACGTTGCCTGATACGGCACTCGACAGCGCCAGTTTTTGAGGGTGGGCGATGCCGTGTTCGACGGGGATCCGGTGTGAGGCATGCGCGAAGCGGGCCGCTTCGTGGTGGGCCATCAGCCATTGTACGTGTTCGAGGTGCTTTCCCCGGCGTTTGCGGGGCGGGGTGACGACCTGTCCGCAGGTCTGGCCGCCAGGCCCTGGTGTCCGGCGTCAGCAAGGATCCGCAGGCGGACGGTGTCGGCGAGGAGGTCGGCGATGCCGACATGGCGGGCCTGGGTGATATCCGTGCAGCCACTGGGCCGTGTCTCGCCGCAGAACAGCAGGCGTCCGGTGGTGCCGGTGAGGACCGCGGCCTTCATCGCGTTCTGCTTGCTCTTGCCGGCCGCGAACCGGTTGCGCCCGGGCCTGCCCGCGGCCGGTGGACACGGATCTCCGTGGCATTGATGATCGCGGTCTGTCCGGTGGCACCGATGTGGGCGATCACGTCGGCAAATGTGCGCGGCCGGAGCCCCGGAGCCGACCGCCCGTCAGCGCCGATGGGCAGACGCCTGGTCTCGTGCCGGGCCTGCCAGACCGGGCCAACTTCTGCTGCGAGACCGGCAATCACCTCGCCCGAGAGTCCAGTGACCCGCTGGTCCGCAACGATCGCCGTACGCGCGTCCACCTCCACCACGCGGTAGTAAACGAGCGACCGCCATACCAGCCGCGCAGGAGGCCGCTAGCCAGTCGATGGCATGCACACTGCATCAATTGTGGCGACTGGCCCGGAGGTCGCGCTCCCGGCGCGGGGCAGTGCGGTCTCAGGGCTGATTCATAGTCCTTTGGGCGT
>NZ_JBKIWN010000078.1:0-11254 GCF_058146165.1 Streptomyces sp. AM25
CTTCGCGTACGCCGGGTCGTCGTACTGCTTCGGGGCCCACACCCACACCGGGCCGGAGAAACCGGACTTGGCGCCGTGCAGGGTCGTCACCGCGATCTTCGTGCCATCGCCCAGTGTGCTCTCGACCCGGAAGTCCGCCTCGGGCCCGGCGGGCATCAGCGTCCGGGGGTCGCCGGTCTGTATAGATTGCCCGCCCGAGGCCTTCCTGCCGAACCTGATGGATTCACCTTTTCCTGATAATGCGTCGAAGTGATTGAGTGTCGGCCAGGCGACGTGCCCGAGGACCGCGAGGGAGGCCAGCACCATACACCACTTCTTGACGCGCGATAACCGATCACACGCCTTCGATCGATGGGTGCTGCCGGGTAAGTAGGACATTGCAAAGCTCCCAAATCGCAAAGTTCCAAGGGGATTCTTACGGCCAGTCCCACTGAGCCTCTTTCATCCTACGAACCTGTAGGTCAGCGGACTGGGTGCTGACAGTTCGCCAGGCCTCTGGCCTGTGGTGTTGTGTCGGCACCAGCCAGGCGGACGCCGACGTCATCACCTTCCCGGGACAGGATGAAAAAGGTTCACCGAGCGCACCCGCCAGGCCAACGCCCTTGGATACACCGTCCGTTTCGACCCTATCGAAGCCGCGTGACCTCGACTGCCAGCGGTCAGCCGAAGGTTATTTTCGGACCAGACCCCGCATCCGTCACGTTGGCGGGCGAGATCAAGGGGGAGACCTGCGGCCTTGCCGGGGGAGAAAGGGGCGTGGTTGGCGAGGCTTGACGTCCACCCGCAACCTGCAGGAAGCCGGAATGTCGGCATGCATCCTTGCCCTGATCCATGCAGTTCAATTTGCAGGCCCCATAGAGACCCCACGCGAGCGTATCTACCGCGTCGCGCCTGCGCGAGGAGCGAGTAGCAGCTGACTCCAGTAGTGGACGGGCTGCCGCTGCAGTACCCGGTAGAGAGCTGAAGCAGCCTGCCAGTCGTCCCACCTGAGGTTCCAGTCACCGAAGCCGTTGCCAGGTACGAGGGTGAGTGGGACAGGGTGGCGGGTGGGGTGGAGGCTTCAGTAGCTCGTGGTCAGACTGGCGCGGAGGGCACGGTAGAGGGGGCTACCGAGGGCGAGGTCCCACTCTCCGAGGGTCTCGGCAATGTGTCCGCCGGTGCCGAGTTTCCAGCGAAGCAAGCCGTAGTTGGGGTCGTCGGGGGCCAGGCACTCGTGGACTGCGCCCATGTCGTAGGTGGCTGCGCCGTGTGCATGGGTATGGTGAATCGTCTGCCACTGTAGGGCGTTACTCGGCCGTAGTGTGCGGTTGTGGCTGGCATAGGCACCGTACAGGTTCCAGGACCGGATCCCTACGGTGACCAGGTTGTGGACGGCGAGAATCTCGCCGCCGTGCGCGGCCAGGAACAGAAGCATCCGACCGGCGTGTCCGCGGTTCATCGCCTGGTATCGGTGTTGGACGGAGGTGAGCTGCCAGCCGAGTTCGAACTTGACCCGTCCCTGGGTGTCCTGCAGCAGCCTGTGGAATTGGGGGAGGTCTCCCAGTCCTCCCTGACCTGTCTGTACCCCGCAGGCGTGGGCCTTTTTAATGTTCCGCTGCCACTGGGGGGTGAGTCCGTCCCAGAGGTTTCCCAGTGTCCGGTTACCCAGGGACAGCTGGGCGACGAAGCGTAGTGGGGTGTCCTGTGTGGTGGGGCGCCAACCTCTGTTCCGGAGCCAGTCGGCGATAGCAGTGCCGGTTGAGTCTGTCTCGTCTGGTGTCGTGTCGCGTAGCTGGCGCGCTGTTCCCGTACGGGCTGTGTCTTTGACGGTTCTGGCTTGCCAGCGGTGCAGTTGTGGCGGTGGTGCAATACGGATGGCGATAGCGCCCTGCTGGTGCAGGTAATGGACCAGGGGATCCAGCCAGCGGTCTGGGGAGAATGAATCCCAGTCGATCACAGGGCCCTGCGGCAGGTAGTACAGGGGCTTCCTGGCACAGGGCTCTGTCCGTGACAGCACGAGTGCGGTGCCCAACAGCCGTGCGCCAGTGGACATCCAGCCAAAGTACTCGACTCTCCAGCCTTCGCTGGTGCGCGCCCATGAAGGGCATCGCTTGAAACTGGCGCCCCCGGCAGCTTGAGCGCCCGGGGCTTCAGTCCATGCCAAGTGCTCCTGCGCTGTCACCCGGAACAATCGGATGCTTGTGCGCTCCTTCTCGCTCTGGGAGCAGGCCTGCTGTCCTTTTGCGCTGGGAAGGCGAGTGAGTGCGCTGGAGAACACTGGCTGTCCTGCGCACCTCATCGGCGGTTCGTCTCTACAAGCGCAGTTTGTGCCGTCTGAAATGCCCACGGAAGGCCTTGAGGCATTGTGAGCTGCTTTACGGCCCCTGGCGTAACGTAGGAGAGGCGCACTTTTCCAGTGTGCCATCCGGTGGCGCAGGGGAGCCCAGATCCAGCCGCACCAGGCGGTGAAGGCTGCCACGCCCGGGGTGGGTTTCCTCATCCTTTTCTCCAGTACGCTCAGTGAATCACGGACCGGCCGTTCCATACGGCGGGGAGCAAGTTCTTGTAAACCGTTCGCTCATACAGAAAAGACTGCCGGCAAAAACTCTGGCAGAGGTTTACCTGCCTCCGGCTGAAGCTTTCCAGAAGAAACGCGGGGCGGCTCTGCGGGAATTCAGGCATTTGCTTGGATGCCTTTCACGCATGCCCGGCGGAGCGTCAGGCAGATGCCTGAAAGGCCCCTGTGAGATGTCACCGGTAGTTCGTTAAACCCGGCGTCGGTAGAGATCAAGGGGTCTGCCGGTGGTGACCGCGTCGAGCAGGGCCTGGAGTTCGGCGGGCGGGTCCTCGTCCGTCCCAGGCCCGCCGCCAGCGGTGCAGGGTGGTGGCGGGCCTGGACCGCACCGCGCGTAACGCCCTGGGCCAGCAAGGTGGTTGGGGCTGGTGGGGCGTGGCAATTCCCCCTCTCTGGCCCGTTGTCGGGGCAGGGGTCCGGTGCGGTGGCATCCAGGGGGCCGGGTGGGGCGGACCACTGGTCCCAGCAGAAGGTGAACGCGCAGTTCACCACGGCCTGGTGGCGGCGTGTGGCGGTGCCGGAGCGGACCTGGAAGTCGGCCCAGCCGAGCTCGTCCTTGATATTGAGTCGAAACTATTTGGTTGCCTACTGGAGCGTGTAGCGGGCGTGGCGGGCGTGGAAGTGGCCGTGGACGATGTGGGGTTGGTGCTGGCGTCGGCGGAGGAGGCGCCGGGTCTCGTGGGCGGGGTCGTCCGCCGACCGGGCGCGTGCGGCGTGGACATGCCGCTTGACGTCGGCGTTCAGCAGTTCGTCGGGGTTGAGCTCGGGGCTGTGACCGGGCATCAGGTGCAGCTCGGTGCGCTCGCCGTTGTCGGCGAGCCAGGTGGTCACGGCTTTGCTGCGGTGGACGGGGTGCCGGTCGGCGGTCACATGGATCCTCCGTCCGGCCCGGCGGGCGAGTCGGTTCAGGAACGTGGTGAAGGTTTTCGCGGTGAACTTCTCGGTGAAGACGGTGAAGCAGAGGGTGCCGTGGGAGGCGATTGCGGACATGATGTTCACCTTGAAGCGCCGGCCGGATACCCGCACGACGGGCGTCTGGCTCTTGGGTGCCCGGCTCCGTCCGGGCGGGGCGAGGGTGTACACCTGATTGTGTGAGTGGGGGATGATTGCTCCTGTTGAGTCCGGTTCCTGCCCTGAACGGAAAGTGACGCATAGTGATATCGAGGCAGGGATCTGAGGCGGGTCGTGGCGATGCTGCGGAGCGGGTGGCGCGGGCGTTGTCGCCGGAGGCGATTGACGCGCTGATCGCGGACGCGAGGGACTCCGGGATTGCGCTGGACGGCCGGGACGGTCTGTTGCAGCAGATGATGAAGCGGGTCATCGAGCGGGCCCTGCAGGCCGAGATGGCGGACCATCTGGGCTATGAGGCGGGTGATCCGGCCGGGCGGGGCAGCGGGAACAGCCGCAACGGCTCCTACGGCAAGACGGTGACCACCACGGCTGGCCCGGTCACCATCGACGTGCCGCGGGACCGCCGGGGTGAGTACGAGCCGCGGATCGTGCCGAAGGGGACCCGGCGGCTGGGGCAGGTGGATGAGATGATCCTGTCGCTGTACGCACGCGGCATGACCACCCGCGACATCACCGCGCACCTGGCCGAGGTCTACGGCGCCGACGTCTCCCCGGCCCTGGTCTCGAAGGTGACCGACGTGATCGCGGACGAGGTCACCAGCTGGCAGCACCGCCCGCTCGACGAGTGCTACCCCATCCTCTACATCGACGCGATCCGCATCAGGGTCCGTGACAACGGACACGTCGTCAACAAGGCCGCCCACCTGGTCATCGGCGTCGATGTCGACGGCATCAAGAACGTGCTGGGCATCTGGCTCCAGGACAACGAGGGCGCGAAATTCTGGCTCCACGTCCTGACCCAGCTCAAGCACCGCGGCCTCACGGATGCCCTCATCGTGTGCTGTGATGGCCTGAAGGGCCTGCCCGAGGCGATCGAGGCCGTCTGGCCTGCGGCGATCACACAGACCTGCGTCGTTCACTTGATCAGGTCGGCGCTCAAATACGTGAACTCCACCGACCGCAAGAAGGTCGCCGCCGCACTGAAGCCCGTCTACACCGCCGTCGACGAGACCGCAGCCCTCGAAGCCCTCGAGAAGGTCCGCGAGGACTGGGGCCGCCATTACCCCGGCACCATCAGCGTGTTCGAGAACGCCTGGGAGCAGTTCATCCCGTTCCTCGACTTCGACCAGGACATCCGCCGCGTCATCTACACGACCAACGCCATCGAGTCCATGAACCGCAACCTGCGCAAACTCGTCAAAACATCCGGGCACTTCCCGTCCGACGACGCCGCCCTCAAGATGCTCCACCTCGGCATCCGCAACATCGAGGGCCGCCACATCGACGGCAACGGAACCAAGGTCCCCACCGGCCGCGTCCGCGGCACCGGCACCCTCGGCTGGACCCGCGCCATGAACCAGTTCAAGATCCGCTTCGGCGACCGACTCCCCCTCTGACCAACATCAACCCACAGTAACCACGGCAGGAACCGGAACCACACGACACAACACCCATCACACACAAACCAGTTGACATCCCCGGCGGGGCAGTGTCCGGACGCAGTCCGCACTGGCCCGCCCACGCCACCTGCGCGTTCTCCGCTTTCGCGCGGGAAGCGATCGCCGGGTACTCCTCCCGGAGCCAGGCATCCGCCTTCTCCTGGTCCTGACGGCAGGGCCAGCGGTCGGGCCGCTGCGGGGAGAAACCGTGTCGCCGCAGCCACTTGCCCGCACCCTGTCCGGTCATCGTCACGCCGACGACCATCCGGATCAGCTCGGCCACAAGCCTGCGGGTCCACACGGGTCCACAGCGGGCCGCCGATCAGCAGCTCTTCGGGCGTGTAGTCGGCCATCGCCCGGAACAGCACCGCACGGTCGTCGGCACCGATCAGCTCACCCGGCCCGAACGGGACGTGACCGGCGCCGCGAGCGCTTCCCGGCCCGCACCCTTGTACGTGCGCCACCAGGTGCCAACCGGCCTCTCACCGACGCCGAACACCCCGGCCCCCTGCCGGTACGAACCCACCGCACCGGACTCCAGCACAGCCACCACCCGCAGCCGCACCACCTCCTGCGCGGCCGACGACAACCGCCACGCATCCCCCACCTCAATCACGCACCCTCAACGAGCAAGGCAACCAAACCGTTTCGGATCAATATGTTTGTAGCTCTGCTCGATCCATGGCCGCAGCCCGTAGAGGCGGACGATCTCGGCGAGGCCGGCCGGCGGGTGCGGGGAGGTGGCGGCGCGTGGCGCGTCGGGGTGGGGCAGGTTGGTGGCCAGGTACCGGGTGGCCTTGTCCGGCAGAGTGCCCGGGCCGGTGGTGGCCACGACCAGGCGGTGCGGGCTGTTCGGGCCGTAGCCGCCCAGGCGGGCGTCGGCAGCCCACCAGATCTCGGTGTGTCTGTCGGGGAAGTGCCGCTCGACCGGAGCCCAGTCGCCGGGGTGGCCAGCATCCCGCCAGGCCAGGGCATGGGCGGCGGCGATGGGGTGTGCGGCTGTGTGCGGGCGCCCAGGTGCCGCGGTGCGGCTTGAAGTGAACCACGTAGGGCAGACAGGCCTCGCGCAGTGTGTAGTACCAGTCGTCGCTGACGGAGCAGGCGCAGTCGGCCACCACCGCCCGGCAGGGAAAGCCGGCCTCCTTGCCCTCGGTGACGAGGGTGGCGGACAGCTGCGGTTTGGTACGGAAGCCCGGATCTCCTCGTCCGCGCCGGAAGTGGTGGGCCGGGGTGTAGGGCACCGCGTGCAGCGGGTAGTACACCCGCCCGTCGGTCCACACGGTGGTAACGGTGACCACGCCGTTGTCGGTCTTGCCCCACCTCCCCAGCCACTGCCGTCCCACGTGCGCGGTGGCCATGCCGTCCTTGCGGTCCCCGGAGTCGTCGATCACGATGACCCCGCCCTCGTGCGGGGCAGTGAGCGTTTTCAACTCGGTCACCAGTCGGGTGACGTCGGCGGTGGCTGCGTCCGTCCGGACGTGCGCTGGTCACGCTGGTGTACCTGCGTCAGCAACTGGCACTCGCGCAGATCGCGGCAGGCTTCCGGATCGGCGTCGGTACCGCGCACGCCTACGTCCGCTCCGTCGTCACCCTGCCAGCCCGCCGGGCGCCGGGGCTCACCGCGGCCCTATGCGAGGTGAAGGCGAGAGCGGAGTACGTGCTGGTGGACGGCACCCTCGCCGAGTGCGATCGGCTCGGCGACGCACGGCCCGACCACTCCGGAAAACACCGCCGCCACGGCGTGAACCTCCAGGGCATCACCGAACCCGGCGGTAGGATCCTGTGGATCTCACGGGTGCTGCCCGGCCGCACTCACGACCTCACCGCGGCCCGCCACCACCGCATCATCGCCACCTGCGTCCGCCTCGGCCTCCCCGTCCTGGCCGATCTCGGCTACCTCGGTGCCGGCGGAACCTTCGCCACCCCGCAACGACGCCGCCCATGCCAAGAACACACCGTCCGACAGCGGTCGGTGAACAAGGCCCACGCCCGGCTCCGGTATCCCGTCGAACGAGGCATGACCCGCCTCAAAAGACCTGGCGCATCTTCCGCAAAGCACGCTGCAGCCCCACCTGGCTCACCACAGCACCACGCACCATCCTCACCCTCGAGAGCTACCGCTGAAAAGGCTCAGTGAACCCTTTTCATCCTGAATATTCGCAGGTGAGGAGGGTGTGGACGGCGGCGACGATGGTTCCGATGCGGTTGGTCGAGCAGCGGGCCCGGCGGAGGATCCGCCACTGCTTGAGGCGGGCGAAGGCCCGTTCGCCGGGGGCTCGCAGGCGTGCATGGACTCGGTTGAACCGCTTGTACTGTTCGGGTAGTTCGCGGTGTCCGTAGTACGGGGTGCGGACGGTTGAGCCGGCGCCTTGGTAGGCCCGGTCGGCCAGGATCAGGATCTCCCGGGTCAGGCATGCCTGGAGGATGCCGTGTGCACGGGCCGCGGTCAGGTCGTGCGTCCGGCCCGGCAGAGCGCGCGAGAACCACAGAGGTGTCCCGTCCGGCCGGGCGATGACCTGCACGTTCATGCCGTGCTTCTTGTGCTTCTGGCTGTAGTACGGTTCGTCCGCGGCGATCCGGTCGGTCGGGATGAGGGTGCCGTCGGCGATGACGAAGTCCCCTTCGCCCAGTCCCACGAGGGCTTCGCGCAGGCCCGGTGCCCACGCGGCCAGGATGTCGACTGTCTCGTCGACGTAGCGCCAGGCGGTGGCAGTGGAGACGCCGAAGCCTGCGGCGATCCCGGTGAGCGTCTCGTTCTTGCGCAGGTGTGCCAGGGCAAGCAGGGCCTGCTTGAAGCAGCCCAACTTGCGCCATCGCGTGCGAAGTTCACGCCTTCGGGCGTAGATGAGCCACGAGACGTGCTCGACTAGCTCGTGCGGGACGTCGAGCATGGCAGCATACGGAACCAACAGAGCCCCTCGGTCGGCCGCGTGATGAGTGAGATCACCACGCCAACGACGAGGGGCTCTGCCATGTCACCCCACCTGACCTGCCTGTTTCACCCACGCGGAACAGGATGAAAAGGGTTCAGTGAACCTCTTTCATCCTGTTCCGGGAGAGTGAAGACGCTGCTGTCCACCTGGCCAGCGCCGGCGTGACACCACAGGTCAGCAGCCTGACGACCCGTCAGGGCCTAGCTCGCTGACCTGCAGATTCGGAGGTTAAAAGACGCTCAGTAGGCGGAGTTGACGTTGTCCATGGAGCCGTAGCGGTGGGCAGCGTAGTTGCAGGCGGCGGTGATGTTGGCGACGGGGTCGTAGATGTCCCAGGAAGTGCCCTCGACGTGGTAGGCCTGGAAGGTGGGGTCGATGACCTGGAGCAGGCCCTTGGACGGGATGCCGTCCTGAGCGTTGATGTCCCACAGGTTGACGGCCCGGGTGTCACCGCTGGACTCGCGCATGACGTTGCGGTGGATCCCTTCGTAGGTGCCGGGGATGCCCTTGGCCTGCAGGATGTCCAGCGCCTCACGGATCCACCCGTCAAGATTCGCCGGATAGGCCTTCTTCACAGGCTCCTTCTCGCGTTCGGCGGCGCGGGCGGCGGCCTGCTCCCGGGCCTGCCGGGCCGCGCCGTCGTGCAGCACGGCCTGCTCGCCATCATGGACCTGCCCGAAGATCTGGGCGTTCCACGCGACGGGCCTGACGGCCACCGGCCGCGCCGTGTCATCGGCCTCGGCCTGGGCGGGGATGAGCGCCGGTCCGGCCACCGTGACGCCGATGGCCGCAGCACCGGCAACCGACAGCCTCCGGTGAGCCTGGGGCAGACGGGTAAAAGCAGATATGACAGAGCGCATGACGGGGAAAATCCTTCGCTGACGGGTGTGCGCCCGCGTTCCCGACGGCGGTACGCCGCGGCGGCCGGGGGCCGGGAGAGCAGAACGCCGCACTGCAACGGACGACGCCTGCCAGGAGCCGCCATTGTCAGCAGCATCGAAAAGAGCTGACAAAGGGCCCACGTACTACCCCGCATCGTTGCCGCATGGGTCTCTCACGCAGGCAAGGCCGCTGAACCGGGCCATGTCCGGGGAAATGGATCTATCCGCTCACAGCCGTAAGTGGTCCGCATCTCGTGCCCGGTCTCACACCACCACACCCATTCCGTCACACGCCGCAACCGCCTCCCGCTCGCAGTGGCCGGCCGGATCCGTGGACGCGGCAGTCACCATGAGGCACTGCGAGGACTCACGCATGTGATGGAAGCGTCCAACAACCCGGCGGGCAACGCACCGACCGGATGGCAGCAGGCCACGCCCCACCGCGCGCAGGCCGACCCGGCTGGGGGCGTGCGGGGACATGCGGCAGGCCGCGCGAGGGCACCTGTACGGGAGTCTTCGCGTCACCCGTACGGGTCGGGCAGGATGGCCCGATCGGGCACGGCGCGATTGCATGGAGTCACAGCCGGGCCACAGTCCGGGGGCAGGGCTGTTCCAAAGTTCTTTGATCTTGGTGTAGTTGCTGGTCAGGTGGCGATTCCGAGGAGGTCGAGGGGGCGGGTGAAGGGCTGGTAGGACATCTCACGGAGGCCGGCTGCGATGTCGGTGTGGCCGTGCTCGCGGAGGGTGTTGATGGCGAGGTTTCGCAAGGTGGCCGTGTTCTCGGGCGCGTGTCCTGCACGGATCTTCGGGGCGTCCTCGGCGAAGGCGGTGTCGCGGATGTGGTGGAGCCGGTTCTCGCTCACCCAGTGCGATCGGATGAGCCGGGCGATTCTTTCCGGTGATGCCTGCCTGCCGGTGAGGCCGGTGATCACGTAGACGGTCTCGCGGGTCCGCTTCCCGCTTCGGATCCCGGTGCGATGCCGGGTGATCCTCGCCGCCTGTGCGGCGTGCGGAACGTCCAGGTCGTCGATGGTCGGTGCCTGCACCACCCGGGTCTCCTTGCGGCCGTGCCCCTGGCTGCGGTCGCAGGACTTCGCCGTGGCCCGCGCCCGGGGCAGGGCCCGCAGCCGCTGGTGGAGGAGGGGCTGGTTCTTCTTCACGGTGAACGCGCAGTGCGCCTGCTTGGTCCCGGCGGGGAAGCGGGCGTGGCCACGCCGGGTATGCAGGGCGTCGGCCGTCACCACGGTCCCGGCCGGGGCGAAGGGCTCCAGCAGGGCGGCGAAGCAGGTGATTTCGTTGGTCTTGTCCGGCACCCGCAGCCGGGTGACAGTGCGGCCGTCGCCGGTCATGACGGCCAGCAGATGCGCGGCGGGCGTATCCAGGTGCCGGGATCCGCGGGCGCTCTGGCCGTCCACGGCCGGCATCTCGGTCCCGTACGGATCACTGCCGGTCGGGTCGGCCAGGCCTCCCGGGCAGACAGTGGTGACGGCCCGGCGGATCGTCGGCCTGCTGGGCGCGACCCGCACATTCAGCGAGGCCAGCAGCCGTGCGCCGGGCCGGGCCAGAGTCTCCTGCGGGGCATTGCGCGCCCACTGCCCGATCGCCGTGTACGACCGCGCGCCGGCCACGACAGCCGAGGCCGCGACCAGCAGCACCGCCACGAACGGGTGACGCCGGCCACGACGACGACGCGGGTCCGCCAGCCTGACCAGCCGCTCCACCAGCGGCAACCCCGAACACCCCGTCAACGGGACGGACTTGACCAGACAAACAGCGGCAGACCGGCGGCACACCGGGGCTCCGGTTCAGCAGAACAACTTGGCGGTCGCCTGCTTCAACCGGAGCCCCGATGCACACGGAACGGCCCGACCGGACATCGTCACAGCGCCGTGATCAGCACATTCACTTGACCACCAAGACTTTGGAACGGCCCTGGCGACGTGGGTCCTGATGCGTGTCTTGGGCTCGATCAGCTCGCGGATCGCGAGGTAGAGGACCTTCACGGCGGCCTGTTCCGTGGAGAAGTGACCGCGGTTGCGGGTGAGTTTCCGCAGCCGCGCGTTGATCGACTCGATCATGTTCGTGCTGTAGATCACCTTCCGGATCTCGGGTGGAAACGCGAGGTAGGGCACGAAGTCCTGCCAGCTCTGCCGCCAAGGCCGCAGAACGGCAGGGTATTTCACTCCGAGCTCGGAGTCGGCGAACTCTTCCAAGGCCTTCTCGGCGGCCTGTTCGGACACGGCAGTGCAGATCTTCCGCAGGGCCGGCACGAGCTTGCCGTGATCGGCCTTCGACGCGTAACGCAGGCTCGCCCGCACCAAGTGAAGCCGTCAAGAAACAATGCGTTGCTTCACGAGGGTGATCTCGTTGGTGTGG
>NZ_JBKIWN010000079.1:0-6665 GCF_058146165.1 Streptomyces sp. AM25
CTCCCGCCTCCGGTGGCCCGTCGAGAGAACCATCTGTCAATGGCCACCGGTTTGCCCCCGGTGACGGACAGCGGAACCCCCGCGCTCGCGGACACGGTTCCTCCCCGGCGGACAGCAGAATTCCCCGCTGGGATGCGTGATCTTTCCGGCAGGGGGTCAGTTCAGGGGTCTCACCCCCTTTCCGGAAGTGGCCTCGGTGAGCCGGAAACTGTCACCCTGTGTCACGACGACGTGAGCGTGGTGAAGGAGCCGGTCGACGGTCGCGGTGGCGAGGGTCTTGGGCATGATCTCGTCGAATCCCGACGGATGGAGATTCGAACTCACGGCCAGGGCCCGCCTCTCGTAGGCGGCATCGACCAGGCGGAAGAAGCCCTCGGCGGCATCGGCGGAGACGGGCAGGAGCCCGATGTCGTCGACGATGATGAGGTCGGACCGGATGAGTCTGGTCATCGCTCTGGCGAGGGAGTCGTCGACGCGGTGACGGCGGACCAGGGCTCCGAGGTCCTCGATGGCGAACCAGGCGACCGTCAGTCCCGCCTCGACGGCGGCCTGGCCGAGGGCCTCGGTGAAGTGCGACTTTCCCGTGCCGGACGGGCCGCAGACGCAGAGGTTCTCCTTGCGGGAGATCCACTCCAGCGTCTTGAGCGAGTCCTGGACCTGACGGGAGATGGAGGACGCCTGTTCGTCCCAGTCGCCGAAGGTCTTCCCGGCGGGGAAACCGGCCCGCTTGCGGCGGGTGCGGAGGTTCGCGGCATCACGGCCGGCCGCTTCCTCGGCGAGAAGGACACGGACGACCTCGGCCGGGTCCCACCTCTGTGCTTTGGCGGTGGGGATCAGGTCGGTCAACGCCCGCCGAATGTGCGGGAGTTTCAGCCGCTTGGTCAGCTCGATCGCCTCGGCGAGCGGGTCACCGTTCGAGCCGGAGACAGTGCGGAGAGGGGTGGCCATCAGTGTTCGTCTCCTTCAGGAGCGACGCCGAAGCGGGACCAGGCGGACGTGCCGGGCTGGAGGCTGTGGTCCTCCGAAGCGCGGGTCGGCTCGGGGACCTGGCGTCCGATGTGGTGGTCGAGGATGGAGATGAGGTCGTTCTCGGCGAACCGGCCGGCGATCGCCGCGGTCCCCAGCGCCCGGTCGACCTCGGCGGCGCCGTGGAGCTTGGCAAGGGTGACGGCCTCAGCCATCTTCGGCCGCAGGCGCCGGGCCCCGGCCGCGGCGGCCTCGGTCAGCCAGGACGCGGCCCCGGGCCCGAGGGCGAGGAAGGCGGCTTCCTCGGCGGAGGTGGCCTTCGGAGTGCGGTCGGCTTCCTTGTCCTCGCGGGGCGGGTAGTGCTCGTCCAGGATCGAGGGGTTGCCCGGTGTCGAGCGGCGGTGCCTGGCCGCCTCGACGGCGCCGTCCTCGGTGACCGCGGTGACGACGAGCTCGTCGCCGTGGAAGCGGGCCCAGACCGTCTGCCCGGCGAGCTGGTGCGGGACCGAATACCGCACCGAATCGACCGAGATCGTCGCGTCGTTCGCGACCTTCCTCGTCGTCCCGAGTGCGGCGGTGAACGGGTTCTCCGGGAGCCGGTGCAGCCGGTGCCGTTCCTCGGCGAGGGCCTCGACGGGCCGGCGCCGGGTCGCCCGGTGGACCTTGCTGTTCACCTCCTCGGTGAACTCCCGGCAGGCATCCTCCAGTTCGGCGAACGTCTGGTAAGCCGGGCGGAGATTCACCGCGGTCGGCACCAGATCCCGCTTCGCGATCCGCACCGTCGCCTCGGACCCGCCCTTGGACTGCGGATCCGCCGGGACACACGTCCTGATGGTGAGCCCGTAATGATGCCCGATCTCGATGATCTGCGGATTGCGTACCGGTATTCGCGCGATATGGTCCGTGGTGACCGTGCGCTCGTTGTCGGTGAGCGCATAGGTCGGGGCTCCGCCGATCTGCCGCAGCGTCGCGTCCAGGCAACTCGCTATGGTCGGCAGTGTCTTGTCGAGCACCGGGATCACCACCCGGTATCTCGACCAGGCCAGCCACGCGCACCACAGCCAGGTTTTGCGGCCCGCGATTTTCGGCCCGTCTCCCCAGTCCCATTGGCACCAGAGCCCAGGCTCGGGAATCCACGGCCGGAACACCCGGCGGTGACCGGCCTGATACGACGCCTTCGCCGCTGCGACCGCCCGCCGGGTGGTCCGGCTGGTGCCCTTGAACCCCATGGCAGTGAGCTTGTCGTGCACCTTGTCGGCACCGATCCGCCCGCTGGACCGCTCGATGAGTTCCTCGATCTTCGGCATGAACTCGTCGATCATCTTCGGCCGCGACTGCCGTTTCGTCGGGTCCGAACCCCTGCCGCGAAGTTCGACATACCGCTTCACCGTGTGGTGATCGACCCCGGCCAGCTCGGCCGCCCCACGGTAACTACCCGTAAGGTCGTATGCTTCCAAAATCTCCATGATCTCCTCCTTGCACTTCACACCGGCCAAGACAACAGGCCGGGTGATTAAGACGCCGGAAAAGATCACGCGTCCATCAGCGGGGATTCTTTATGTCCGCCACAGGGGAGGGCTCCGGACCATTTGCGGGGAGCTTTGCACGTCCGCCGTCAACCATCGCATCGGTCAAGACCTGGCGCATCCTCCGCAAAACCCGATGCCACCCCACCAGACTCACGACAATCGCCAAAGCCATCCTCACCCTGGAAACTCACCGCTGAACAAGCTCAGTAATGAATGGCTGCTGTCACGTCGCTGGAATTTCCGTCTGCTGCGGCTCAGCTCCGGCGCATGGGGATGACGTCCGGGTTTGCTGCGGGGATGGTGGGACGTGCGGCTTCTGGGGTGGCCAGGAGGGCGACGATCGTGACTGGCTTGTCGCAGTGGGGGCAATTGCGTGTGGCCGTCGGAGTGAGAGGGGTCGGCGGATGTGAAGGTGAATCAGCCATGCTCTCTGTTCCGCGGTGGGTTTCGTCTCGTTCGCGGCGTCGCCGGCGTGAGGCTTCTGATTTGCAGCGGGGTGAGCAGTAGGTATGGCGAGTTCCTGCGCGGGTGTTGACCTCGAATTGTGTCCAGCAGATGGGGCAGGAGCGGAGCTCAACCAGCACGGCCGGTCACCCCCGCGCGGAGTTTGTCGGAGTGGGCCTGGTGGGACCGGAGACGGTAGGAAGGACCGTCGATGCCGACTACTGCGGCCCGGTGGAGGAGACGGTCGAGCATGGCAGCTGCGACGGTGGCGTCACCGAACGCGCCTGCCCAGTCATCTGGGGCTGGCACTTGTTCCCTCACGAGAGTTGTCGCTGCCACCTGCCCGTCTCCCGTTCCTGCGGTCCTCGTTGGTTCTCGCGGCGGTGCCCCTGTTTTCAAGGTGCCGCCTTGACCGTTCAGGTGCGAGGAAGGTGTGCCGGTGGCCGAGGCGAGACTTCAGGTCATCGCGGGCGGAGCCGTTCCGCAGGAGCCGCTGGTCACGGATCCGTGGCAGTTTCAGACCGCGTGTGTCGACGCGTTCGTGGCATCGTGGCGGGCTCGCGGATTCAGTCCGGTGACCGTCGACAACGACATCGGCCTGCTGGAGCGGACGCTGGCCGCCTTGGGCCGGCCCGCGTGGGAGGTGACCCCGGAGGACATCGACCGCGTGGTCGGTGACCTCGCGGTGAAGGGCCGCAAGACCTCGACGCGCCGCGAGTATGTCCAGATCTTCAAGGGGTTCCACCGGTTCCTGCAGGTCCGCAAGGCGGCCGAGATCGAGGCCGCGTTCGGCGTCCGGCTGGTCTGCCCGGTCGACGAGTTCAACGCTTCCCGGCATGTCGGTGACGATTCCCCGGCCCTGGTGCCGCCTCCGACACCGGAGCGGGTGGCGGAGTTCTTCGACTTCATGAAGCAGCGGATCGCCACCGCCAGGAAGTACGGACCCGCTGCCCGGGACTATGCGATGATCCGGACGCTGTATCACGCCGGGCTCCGCTCGGAAGAGGCATCGCTGCTGGACAAGCCGGACGTGCACTTCGTCCGCGGCCCGTTCGGCAAGCTCCACGTCCGCTTCGGCAAGGGAGCCCACACCTCCGGGCCGCGGCCGCGCTGGGTGCCCATGCTCGACGGCCTGGACCTGGTGCTGCGATGGTTCCTCGACGACGTGCGGCCCAAGTTCCCCGACTCACCTGTGCTGTTCGCCGACGAGTCCGGCGGCCACCTGCACCGCGGGACCATCCGCAACCGGCTCCGCTATCTCATGGAACTCGAAGGACGCCCGCCGGCCGAGCGGTTCAGCCCGCATGCCCTGCGGAGGGCCTGCGCGACCCACAACTACGAACGCGGCGTCGATCTCGTGGCGATCCAGCAAATGCTCGGACACTGGACCGTCAGCTCGACCATGCGATATGTCCGGCCCTCCGCGACGTTCATCGAGGACGCCTATCAGCGGGCAGTGGCCAGCACTCTGGCGGAACTGACCGGGAAGGACACCACGGCATGAAGATCCGATGGCGGCTGCGGATGGCCGCCGCCCAGCGCGAGGTCTGGACCGGAACCGAGCTCCGGCGGCTGCTGACGGAGAAGGCCGGCCTGGAGCTGTCCTCCGCGTCGGTGTCCGCCCTGTTCACCAAGGAACCATCGCAGGTGAAGATGACCACCCTGGCCGCGTTGTGCACCGCTCTGGAGTGCACCCCAAACGACCTCATCGAGGTCGACACCACCCCCGTCGAGCGGCCCATCACACCGCCCCGGCCCGTCGCCGACCTCCCCAAAGCTGCTGGTGCCTCCTCCCGGGGCCGGTCCATGCCGCCCCTGTGACCGGTCGACGTCGCGATGGGCAAGAAGCAACGGGACTGCGTCACTTGTGGTGCCCCCGTCGGCTATCTCGATCGCCAGCACTGTTGCCGGTGCTGGCTTCGCATGAAGGAACAGGCGGGGAAGACGGTATGCCCGTCCTGCGGCAAGGACCGCGTGCTCCGGGAGGACACTGGCCGCTGCATCACCTGCTCGCGCGTTTGCGAACAGTGCGGTCATCCCGTCCGTGCGGCAGGCAACCGGCTGTGTGGGGTCTGTCGGCGAAAGGCCGAGAGACTCGCCGCCCAGCGGCCCTGTCCCCGTTGCGGCAGGCCGGGGTTGATCCGCGAGGAGACCGGCTGGTGCGGGCATTGCTCTCGGCCCCGGCAAGCCAAGCAGCCGCCGCGGGCCTGCCGCGAGTGCGGGCATCTGCGACGGCATGCTGGCCTCGGCCTGTGTTCGGCCTGCTGGCAGAAGCACCCCGGCCGCCCCTTCATCCGCGGTGAACACCTCCGCGACCAGCTCACCAACCCGCCCGTATGGCTCGACGACTTCGTCGCCCATGTCGCGACCCGCTTCTGCGTCTCCCGGGCCTGCGGCCTGGTCACTGACCTCGGCCGCCTCCTGCAGGACGAATACTCCAACTCGCCCCAGGCCCTGCTGGAACGGTCACGCCGCCCCGGGCGGTCGATGGGTCCCTTCGCCCGTGCCCTCGAAGACTTCTTCACCCTTCGCGGCCTGGCTCTGCCCACTGACCAGGCCGAACGGCTCGCCGCCGGGCGGCGCAAGCGCCGCATCGACGCCATCCCCGAACCCATGAGGGCGGCTGTCGCCGCCTTCGACGCCTTCCGCATGCGGGCCCAGGACCGGGCCCGCCGGGCCGGCACCCGGCCCCGCAGCCATCACACCCTGGAAACCGCCCTCGGCATCCTCCGGGACCTGGCCCGCTTCCTCACCGACCACCGCGGCAAGGAAGACTGGGCCCTGGTCGACGTGCATGACGTCGAAGCGTTCCTCGCCACCTTGCCCAAGGCCCGCAAGCGCCGACTCGTCGTCCTGCGGCAGTTCTTCCGCTTCGCGCGCTCGCAGCACATCGTCCTGGTCGACCCGGCACGGACTCTGACAGCGAAGGAATCGAACGGCTTCCGCGGCCGGACCCTCACCCTCAACCAGCAGCGCGAGCTCTTCCGCCGCTGGACCACCGACGAACACGTCCACCCGCACGAAGCCCTGGTCGGCATGCTCGCCCTCCTGCACGGAGCCTCGAGTTCCGAGGCCCGGATGCTGCAAGTCACCGACATCGACCCAGTGGCCCAGACCGCCAGGCTCGGCAAGCGACCCCACCCTGTTCCTTTGGACCCCGCCTCCTGGACCGTGATGCAGCGGTGCCTGGCCCACCGCGAGGCATGGCCGACAGCCAACCCTCACGTGATGGTCACCAAAGGAACAAAGGCCGGGCGAAGCCCGGCCTCAACTGCCTATCTCTCCCACGTTCTTGACGACTGCGGACATCCGCCCCGGATGATCCGCAGCACCCGTCTCGTCGACCTGGTGAACACGATGGACCCCAAGCTCGTCGCCGCTGCCTTCGGAATGGACCCGCAGGCCACCCTGATCTATCTCGCCGACCACGTGGACGCCGGACTACTGCCGAACCCGTGAAGTTTCGGCAGCACCTTGCACGAGTTCGCCGGAACATGTGCGCTTTGGCGATGCCCACATTGGTGGTCAGAATCGTGCTCGATTTCAGATACCGCTGATTGATCACCTGGAAGAGGGCAGAGGCCCCGTCGCCGGGAAGCGGGAGATAACCGAGCTCGTCGATGACCAGAAGCTTGGGTCCTGCGAAGAACCGCATGATGGTGCTCCAGCGGCCTTCGAGAGCGGCCTTGTGACACTTGGAGGGTTATTCACGTGGGGTTCACCAGC
>NZ_JBKIWN010000080.1:0-6690 GCF_058146165.1 Streptomyces sp. AM25
CGTCACCGCGCCAGTCCCCGACCCTATTTGAAGTACCCGGCGGAAAGTGGCAGACCGTCACCGTCAGTCCGGCGTCGGCGGCGAACGCGGCCAGTTCGGCCTTCCAGACCCGGTAGCGGTAGCTGTTGGAGCCCCCGGCGTCCGCGGTGATGAGCAGCCGGGATGCCGCGGGGTAGTCGTAGCGGCCGCGTGCCTGCCACCAGCGCCGGATCGACGAGGCAGCGAAGGCGGCGGTGTTGTGGTCGGTGCCGACGTTCACCCAGCCGGTGTTCGCGGTCATGTCGTAGATCCCGTACGGGATCACGGACTCCACGTGCGGGCCGGCGAAGAAGCTGTGGTCCTCGACCTCGACGGACCGTCCGGCCGGCCGCCATTCCTGCCCGGGCATCGGCAGCTGCCCGATCTGTTCCTTCTTCTTCGCATCCACGCTGATCACCGGCTCGCCCGCGGCCTGGTGTTCCTTGACCTGCTCGTTGATATAGCGGAACTGCGCGTCCCGGTCAGGGTGCTGATCGCCTTCCAGGGTCTTGGCGGTCCCCTGCAGACTGAACCCGTTCGCCTTCAACAGCCGGCCCACCGTGTGGGCGCGGCCACGCGATGCCCTTGCCGGGACAGCTCGGCGGCCAGGTTCCGCAGCGACTTCGTCGTCCAGCGCAGCGGCGACATCGGATCACCGCACTCGTCCGGCTCGACCAGCACCATCAACGCCGGAACCAGCTCAGGGTCGATGGCCTCGGCCCGCATCCGCCCGCCGCCAGGGCGCCGGACCCGCCCCTCGGGCAGCGGGTCGCCCCCGGCCTCGAGCTCGAACACGCCCTTGCGGACCGTCGTCTCGCTGACCTCGGCTATCCGCGCGACCACACCGACGCCTCCATGCCCGAGCAGCCGGGCCTCGGTCGCCAGCGCCAGACGCCGTTGACGCTCGTTCAGATACGGAAGCAGAACATCGAACCGTCGCGCCAACCGGCCGCGGACCTCGTCGGATATGCACATACCACACCAACGAGATCACCCTCGTGAAGCAACGCATTGTTTCTTGACGGCTTCACGGTGGATTACGCAGGTCTGGACCGTGGTGCGGGGCCAGACGGCGCTGATCGCGTCCGGCAGTCCGGGCAGGCCGTCGCAGCAGGCCACGAGCACGTCCTCGATCCCGCGGGCCTTCAGCTCGCCGAGGACCGTGAGCCACTGCCCGGCGCCCCCGCTGTCCTTGCCGATCCACAGCCCCAGCACGTGCTTGCAGCCGTCCAGATCGACGCCGACGGCAAGACAGACGGGACGATTCGCCACTTTGCCGTCCCTCACCTTGATCCACAGCGCGTCGGTGCAGGCGACGGGCCACATCGCGTCCAGCGGCCTGGACTGCCGGGCTGTGATCCCGTCGGTCACCGCGTCGGTGACCTTGGAGATCAGGTCCGGGGAGACCTCGGTGCCATACATTTTGGCCAGGTGGGAGCGGATGTCCCGCACGGACATCCCGCGCGCATACAGGGACAGGACCTGCTCGTCGAAGCCGGACAGCCGGCGCGCGTTCTTCGGCACGATCCGCAGTTCGAACTCGCCGTTGCGGTCCCGAGGAACTTCCACCTCGAGCGCGCCGACCTCCGTGAGAACCTTCTTCGATGCACTCCCGTTGCGGCTGTTGCCCGACCCGCGGCCGGCCGGATCCCCTTTCTCATAGCCCAGATGCTCGGTCATCTCGGCCTGCAGAGCCCGCTCCAGCAGGGCCTTGGACAACTGCTGCAGCAGCCCGCCGTCTCCAGCCAGCGGAGCACCGGTGGCATCCGAGGACTCCATCAACTGCTCGACCAGGGCCTCGACCTGCTCAGCCGGGATCGCCTCGCCGGCAGCCGCCCCGGATATCTGGGACCCAGTCACGCGATCTTACCTTTCCGGAGGGGCAGGGCTACGGGCCCCGCCACACTACTCAGATCACGGACCTACACGACTTCTCGGACGCCCTGGCGACCAATCCCGGGTCAACGTCTCGCAGTGCGGCTACGAACTTCGCCGTCTGCCCGGAGTCGGGCGAGGGCACGCCGGAGCTCGGTCTCGGCGCCTCGGGGGTGGGATCGGTCGCAGGCTTCGCGGGTGCCGATGCAGCAGGTTTGGGCTCGGCTTCGGCCTTGTCCTTGTCGTCCTCGAACAGCGACAGGATGCCGCCGAGGGCGAGCACTCCCGCCCCCACCGTCAGCCATGTACGAGTCTTCTTCTGCATTGACGCGCTCTCCCCCGCCATCGCGTACAAACGCTTGCACATAACACGTAGTTCGGGTCTGCGGTCTGAGATCGGTGAATACCAGCCACAGAACGACGGAAAGCCCCGCCCGGTGAGCAACCAGGCGGGGCGGACGCTGCTGATCAGCGGGGGTCTAGGGACTGTGTGATGTCGTGATCAATCTCGGGTTCCCGTGCGGGGCGGAACCTGGTAGGACGCTGGGTGTGACACGCAGGCAACTCACCGATGACCAGCGGAAGTTGATCGAGCCGTACCTGCCGATAGGTGAGTACGGCCCGTATCCTGAGCGGCTTCGGGACCAGTTCGAGGGGGTGATCTGGCGGTTCCGCTCCAGTGCCCAGTGGCGGGAGATGCCCTGCGAGTTCGGTCCGTGGCCGACGGTCTACGGACGCTTCCGCGTCTGGAGGGACGCCGGTGTCTTCACCGCACTGCTGGAAGGCCTGATCGCCGAGGCCGCCCGTTGCGGGAGAACGGACCTGTCCCTGGTCAGCGTGGACTCCACGACCGTCCGTGCCCACCACGACGCCGCCGGGATGATGGTCGGCAAAGAGGTCATGGACGCCCTGGAGGAAGCCGCGGTCGAGCAGAAACAAGCCCGGCAAAAAGGGGCGGTTCGCAGGAACAGAACGGGCAGGACGACGGAAACGACCCTGGACGGGCGGAACAGCGGCGCGTCAGGCGACGCCGCGGGCTCCGTCTGAAAGAAGCCCTGCTCGGCAGGTCGAGGGGCGGGCTGACCAGCAAGGTCCACCTCGCCGGGGACCGCAAGTGCCGGCCGCTGTCACTCGTCCTGACCGCGGGACAGGCCGCCGACAGCCCGCGGTTCGTCCCCGTCCTGGAGAAGGTACGGGTCCGTCTGCCCGTGGGCCGTCCGCGCACCCGGCCCGGCGCGATCGCCGCGGACAAGGCCTACTCGTCTCGCGCCAACCGCGCCTACCTGCGCAAACGCCAGATCAAGGCGGTCATCCCGGAGAAGAAGGACCAGGCCGCCAACCGAAAGAAGAAGGGCAGCCGGGGCGGGCGGCCCGTCAGCCACGACGCCGATCTCTACAAAGACCGGAACACCGTCGAGCGCCTGGTCAACAAGCTGAAGGCCTGGCGGGGCATCGCGACCCGCTACGACAAGACGCCCGAAAGCTACCTCGCCGGCCTCCACCTCCGCGCCTCGATGATCTGGATCAACGACCTCCTGCAGACACCCGATTCATCACAACCTCACACAGCCCCTAAGGCTGCAGCGGGCTCTGTGGAAGACGCGCCAGGATTTCAGTCTCGCGACGCTTCGTTCGACCGGCGCTCGCGCCGCTGACAGGGCCCGGTTGATCGTCCGCCGGGTCGCGGTGAGGTCCCGGTGGGGAAGACGTCTGATCGGCGTGGTCACCCAGGAGCCGGCCCCGATGTATGCGCGGTCGGCGAGGACGGGCACGCCCTGGCGTTCGCAGATTCGGATGATGCGGCGGGTGCGGACCGCGGTCAGGTCGTGGGTGCGGCCGGGCACTGCGGGCGGGATCCACAGCAGCTTGCCCGCAGGGCTGGCAACGAGCTGCACGTTCACGCCGTGGCGGCGGTGCTTCTGGGAGAAGTCGGCCCGGCTGTCCCCGACCCGGTCGCACTCGGCGAGCGTTCCGTCGAGCAGGACGTGATCGGGATCCGTTTCCCGCAGGACCCGCAGCAGCCCGGGCGCCCGGCGGGACAGATGGCCGACGACGGCGGTGACGTAGGCGTGGGCAGTGCCGACGGATATACCGAAACCGGCGGCGATCTGCACGAGCGTCCCGTGCCGACGAAGGCAGACCAAGCCGACGAGAGCACGCTGGTGAGGCGGGAGCTTGCAGCGGCGGTCACCCTCACGGGTGACGATGAGCATGGTTACCCACTCGACCCGGGCGTGCGAGAGGTCGAGTGCGGCAGGATAGGGAACCAACGGAGCTCCTGCGCTGATGAGTTGAGACGTCGAACACCTCTCTCAACGGCACAGGAGCCTCGTGCGTTGCGGGAGGCCACCCTCTCACCCGACCGGTGGCCACTCTGAAAAGGCTCACGCAAAGAATTCAGCATTTGATTTCGCGTTGAGCCTTGACTTTCGCGCTTTCTTTCGCGTCGTTCACGCTTCACGTTCGACGCTTTCGCACGTGCCCGCCCTGCACTGCCCCCCTTGCCGAAGTCGCCCCGGCCTCGCGCTCGTGACGCTCACAGCGACCACCAGCACGATTTAGTGGCGGAGTCTACGAGGCACGGCGGCGGGGCGTTTGTCCGAGCTGTCCCCAGCACCCCATCACCCGAATGGCTGAGCGATGCATGCACGTATCGAGCACCAATGCGATGCTGAACACCACCCGGGGCTCATCGATGATGAAAGATTGGAAGATTACCCATGGGCGAGATTGTGATCATTGCAGGAGATACAGTAACCATCACGACACCCGACAAGACCGTGCCACCCAACGATCCGTCAGCGTCATATACGCTCACTCCTGCCACGCCGCTTCCAGTTTCAGGCTCAAGCCCAAACCTAAAGGTTCGAGGCGCGGCAGCCTGCTGGCCAACCGACATTGAAACGCTTGAGACGGGGTTTACCTATAGGTCTGGCACTTACGAGGGAGGTACTGGAACGGTCACCCTCAAACTCAAAGATGCGAATAAGTCGCAAAAAACCAAGAATTCTGACGAGCAGATCGTCATTAATGGTGGCGCCTTTGATGCAAAATTCACCATTACGACACCCGCCAATGACCCCAATAAGGGCCCGGACCCCAATCGGCTGGTTCGCTCATCGAAGGATGGGACTGCATCGTTCACCTCCCCTACGAAGAATAATTTCTTTCGAGTGGGGTAGAATTGCAGACTTCTAAGGGTTGTCCCGTAACTGCTGGTCACGGGTGAGATGATCTTGATGTGGCTGGTGTGATCACGGCGTCGGAGCCGTCCTGGATAGCCCCGTTCACCGGGCTGAGCCCGCGCTGCTTCGGCAAGCTGGTGACCACGCTCCGACGGGAAGGTGCGGACGAGGTGCGGCGTGGCCGGCCATGGAGCCTGCCCCTGGAGGACCGGGTCCTGCTGGTCGCGGCGTACTGGCGGACGAACCTGACGCTGCGGCAGCTTGCCCCGCTGTTCGGGGTGTCGAAGTCGGCGGCCGACCGCGTCATCAGCCATCTCGGGCCCATGCTGGCGCTCCAGCCGCGCAAGCGGTTCCGCAAGGACACCGTGCTGATCGTGGACGGCACGGTGCGCCACGAGGCGCTTGATGACTGGGCGGGGGTGAAAGGACTCCGCCATCGGACTGTCGCAGCAGTCCGGTTGAAGCTGAGGGTGGGAAGCAGCCCTGACAACGCCGGGACGTGCTGGTACTGCCAGACGGTGCAGGTCCGGCAAGCGAGACGAGAAGGTGTACGCGAGGAACCAGTGGCAAAGCTCCGTAAGCGACGAACCGGCTCCAACCTGGTGGATATGGGCCGGGATGCAGTGCGTGACCACTTTGGTGGTCAACTCCGAAGCCGTGTAGTGCCGACGGTGGGGAGGCCACGATGAAGGACTGCGGCGTAGTCGTGGCGATGCTGCCGGAGCAAGGGCTGGGCACCTCCCTCGTCAACCGGTCATCGAGTGAACGTGGGAACCACCCCTGGTCGCCCTCCGGGCCAGGCAGCCGGCCTGGCCCGGGGCAGGTCCGTCGCCGGCCGAAGGTCGCGGGGTGGGGCGGAGGTCCCGTAGTAGTCCGAGCGCGCGAGAGGCGCGTACATGGCGAAGGGGACCAGCAAGTCAGCAGGGAGGAGACTGGAATGCCAGGAGGATTTCGCCGGTGAACACCGACGAACTGGAGTCGGCCCTTTACTGGGGCGAGCGCCGGGTACTGGGGATTCAGACCAAGCTGCACCAGTGGGCCAGCGGTGACCCTCACCGCCGGTTCGACGGCCTGTTCAATCTCGTGACCGATCCCGCCTTCCTTCTGGTTGCGTGGGATCGGGTGCGGGGCAACAAGGGTGCACGCACCGCCGGAGTGGACGGAAGAACCGCCTACGATATTGAGGCTGTGCGGGGAGTCGAGGTGTTCCTCGCAGAACTGCGGTCAGCATTGAAGGACCGTAGTTTCCGCCCGTTGCCGGTGCGTGAGCGGCTTATTCCCAAGGCGAACGGCAAGTTCCGCCGTCTCGGGATCGCGACCGTTGCCGACCGGGTGGTCCAGGCATCCTTGAAGCTGGTGCTGGAGCCGATCTTCGAAGCGGATTTCCACCCTCAGAGTTACGGGTTCCGTCCGAAGCGCCGGGCCCAGGACGCGGTGGCGGACGTGCGTCACCTGACATCCCGCTCGTATGAGTGGATCGTAGAAGGTGACATTGCTGCCTGCTTCGATGCGCTTTCACACCCCGCCCTGCTGGACAGGGTGCGAAAGCGCATCGGAGACAAACGTGTGCTGGTTTTGGTGAAGGCCTTCCTCAAGGCGGGCATCCTCGGCG
>NZ_JBKIWN010000081.1:0-6662 GCF_058146165.1 Streptomyces sp. AM25
CCGTGTCCGTCAGGCTCGGGGCACGTCAGTCGGACCTGCCCGTGGACGGCTGCCACACCAAGGCTCCCTGCGGCGGTGACGTTGCAGGTCCCTCGCCCGTAGACCGGCGCAAGGGAGGCATGAAACGCTCCACCTGCACCGACGCCGCCGGCATCCCGCTCGCAGCGGTCACCGCACCCGGCAACCGCCACGACTCCCCGCTCCTCGCCCCGACACTGGAAAGACTCGAACGCCTCGGACCACTCCCGGACGATGCCACCATCCACCTGGACGCCGCCTACGGAACGGGCAAGGGAGCAAGAACGGCCACTGCGCACGGTCTGCGGGCCGAGGTCGCGGTCAAGGGCGTCGCCGCCCCGGTCCAGAACACCAAAAGGTGGCCCGTCGAACGGACAAACGCCTGGGGAAACCAGTTCTTCAAGATCGCCCGCTGTACCGAACGACGATCCGAAGTCACCAACGCCTACGTGTCGTTGGCCCATGCCGTCATCACCCTGCGTCGTCTCATCCGCCGGGCCTGGACCCTCTACCGCTGGGACACACGCCCCCGAAAACGACCCTGAACACCGCCATTCCGCGCACGCTCTAAGTGACCGACGTGAGGCCTCTGGTGGTTTCGGACGTGATCTTGTAGTGGGACCTGTCCTGCCAGGGGCTTCACGGGTGTTCTGTCTCAGGTGCACCGCAATGGGGGGCAACAGTGCAGGAGTTCGGTTCCGCAGTTGTCCTTGTCACGGGTGTCATGGCGTCCGGGAAGTCTACCGTCGCCCAGCTGCTGGCCGAGCGGCTCTCACGTTCTGTGCACCTGCGTGGTGACAGCTTTCGGCGGATGATCGTGTCCGGTCGTGAGGAGTTCACGCTACAGCCGACCGCTGAGGCAACAGCGCAGTTGCGGCTGCGCTACCAGGTATCCGCCGCGGTCGCGGACCTGTATGCACAGGCGGGGTGGGCCGTCATCGTCCAAGACGTCGTTCTCGGCGAGCACCTTGACCCATACCTTCAGGCCGTGACGTCCAGGCCCCTGTATCTGGTCGTTCTCATGCCCGAGCCCGAAGTGGTCGCGGCACGCGAGGCCGGCCGCTCCAAGAACGGCTATGGCGGCCCCTGGACCGTCGGTCTTCTCGACGATGCCCTACGCCACGAGACTCCGCGTCGCGGGCTCTGGCTGGACACGTCACACCAGACACCCGACCAAACCGTAGACCAGATCCTTGCCGACCTCGCCACGGCCCGAATCGGCTGACGCTCGGAGGGGGGCTTGTTGACGTACAGGGCGTTGCCGAGCGTGATGCCGGGGCCGGTCGCGAGGGTCCCCAGCCGGCGCCCATAGCGGAGGGGGTGGCGGAGGACACCGCCCACGAGTCGTGGAGTGAGCCGCGGCGGCAGGGTCATGCCCATCCGCTCATCGTCTTCACGGTTGCCGGGCACGGCCGCGTCCACGGTGAGGATCAGCGCCGTACAGCCCGCCGCGCGTGTCTGGCTGCAGGGTCCCGTTGCGACGGGATCGTGGCTGGGCTCCGCCACTCCCGGCTGGCTCAAGAGGCCTGCCTGGCCGGGGTCGGATTGGCTTTGAGCAGTCCCGCTCGTTCGTCACCTCCCGGCAGGCAGCGCGAGCGTGCCTGTCCTGATGGTGTGCACGCCGCGCTCGACGGTCTCCTGCTTCTCGCCGACCGGGGCCACGTAGTCGAGGACGCTTTGCGCGGCGTCCTCGCCAAGGGCGCGGGTGATCACCCAGGTGGCGAGGCACTGGGACGCCAGACAGCCACGCGGGGATTAGGGACTGTCTGATGAGTCGGTGACAAGCCGGGCTGTCGATCGTTCAGCGCCGTGTGGGGCGGGGTGATCTGACTGAATCCGAATGGGCTCGGCTGGAGCCGCACTTGCCGAAGAACGCCGGTCGTGGCGGACGGTGGAAGGACCACCGGCGGGTCGTCAATGGGATCTTGTTCCGCATACGGACCGGTATCCCGTGGCGGGACCTTCCAAGGAGGTCCGGGAGCCGGCAGACCTGTTACGACCGGCACCGGCGCTGGTCCGCGGACGGCACATGGGAGAGGATCTTCCGGGTTGTCCAGGCTGATGCCGACGCGGAAGGCCGTATCGACTGGTCCATGGTCGGCGGTGCTGGAGGAACAGCGCTACTGATTGCTTCGCTGGCAGCACATGGTCAACGGCGGCTCTACATCCCGGGCCGCACCGTTCACCACGCCTCTCGTGGGTAGCGAGGCGATGGCAAGACCGACTGGGAACCGCTACACCGAACGATCGGACGTGACCCCTTCGAGAGCTGCCGCGACATGGCTCCGGAGCCACTGTGACGGGTAGTCACCGTCCACGCGTGCGTGCCACCGTTGGTCGACCGGCAGGCTGGGCAGCGCGAGCGGAAGCTCATGCCACCGCACCGGGACATGGCGCTCGATGAGATGCCGTGCGAGGACGTGGGGGACCACGACGATGATCTCGTCCTCCAAGGCGAGCAGGGACGACACCGCGTAGGTCGGCAAGTGGGCGACGACTCGACGCGAGCGTCCGATCCGCTCCAGCGCGGTGTCGAGCAGGCTCACGGGCTGCCCTTGGGACGAGACGTGCGGGTAGTGACACAACTGGTCGACCGTGAGTCGGCCGGCTCGCCCCAGCTTCGACCGTGAGGACACCACGGCGACGAACCGGTCCGCATAGAGCCGTCGCACGCGCACATCGGAAACGGGCGTGCGCGCCAGACCGATGTCGAGATCGATCGAGCCGTTGCGCAGAGCGTCCGGGTGATCGGAGTCGTCCGTGAGGAACCGGAGCGTCACGTCCGGCGCCTCATCGGCGATCCGGCTGATCAGCCGCGGGGCCAGCACAGGAGACAGGCCGTCGTTGAGACGCACGGCGAAGGACCGCCGCCAGTTCCGTGGCTCATCGTCGGTCCTGTCGGTGAACAGTCCGGCCGCGTCTTCGAGCAGCTCCCTGACCCGACCGGCGCTCCGGAGTGCGAACGGCGTAGGTACGAGTCCCCTGCCCGCCCGCACCAGGAGCGGATCGCCCAGGGCCCGCCGTAGACGCCCCAGAGCACGGCTGGTCGCCGGCACCGACAGATGCAGGCGCTGTGCCGCCGCGGACACGCTGCCGGTGTCCATGATCGCGTCGAAGACGCGCAGCAGATTGAGATCCAGTTCGTCGGCCACCGTGCTCGGCTCCCTGTCGTTTTCACCTGGCGAGAATCACGCTTGCAATCTTTGCAGTAGACGTAAAGCCGGGTGCGAACTTAGCTGGTTACCAGGGCCCGACAACGCCCTCCGTGAGAGGGCAGACGGAAGACAGGGACACTGCGATGGATCTGAAGCTGAAAGACCGTTCGGCGGTCGTCACCGGCGCGAGCAAGGGGATCGGTCTGGCGACAGCGCGCCTGCTCGCCGACGAGGGCGTACGAGTCCTCGGCCTGGCGCGGGTCCCCACCCCCGGGATGGAGGAGGCCGTGGACCTCGCGGTCGGCGCGGACCTCACGACACCCTCCGGGGTGGCCTCCCTAGCCTCCGCGGCCGAGTCCTGGGCCCCGGAAGGTCTCGACCTGCTCGTGAACAACGCCGGCGGCCTCGCGCCCGGAGACGACGATCCGAGCCACCTCGGCGGATTCGCCACCATCGGCGACGCCGCCTGGATCCGCACCCTTGAGCTCAACCTGCTCAGCGCTGTCAGCGTCACCCGGTCCCTCGTGCCGTCCCTGCTGCGCCGCGGCGGAGTGATCGTCAACGTCTCCTCGATCAGCGCCCGGATCGCCCTCCCGCCGATCGACTACGGCGTCGCCAAGGCCGGACTGACCAGTCTCACCAAGGCGCTCTCCGAGGAGTACGCCTCACACGGGATGCGCGCGGTGACGGTCAGCCCCGGGCCGACGCGCACGCGGAACTGGACGGACGCTGACAGCCTCGCCGGCGCCCTTGCGCGGTCACGCGGGATCGGGCAGGACGAACTGCTCGCCGATCTCCCACAGGATGCGGGCATCAGCATCGGCCGGATCATCGAGCCGGAGGAAGTCGCGGCGACGATCGTGTTCCTCGCCTCTCCACGGGCGGGTGCCATCACCGGAAGCGACATCCTCGTCGACGGCGGGGTCATCAAGACGGTCTGATGGCCGGGGTTCGCCGGCTTCGGACACCGACGGGAGGGAGGCCAGGTCGGAGGCCATGGCGGAGAAGCGCAAGCCGGCCTGGAGGTAGCAGGCGAGGCGCGTACGAGGTGCGAAAGCAGCAGCGGAGATCCCCTCGGTGACAGACGGCGTCCGCGGCTCGCGTCACCAGCGGGCCCACCGCCGACGCCGTGGCGGCGCGGGCGGCAGACCCACCGGCTTCAACCGGGACCAATACGCTCGCAGGAACGAAGCACCGTGAACGCCCTCAAAGGCTTCCGGGCCGTAGCCACCCGGTTCGACAAGCGCGCCCATGTCTTCCAGGGCACGGTCACCCTCGCCGCGATCCGGCTCCGCCCGTGACCTGCCAGCCGACAACAGCCGACCGCCGTAACAGACCTGTCGGACACGCCCTAGTCTTCTGAGTCAGGAATCCTGTTCAGATATGAGGCGAGGCGTCCGAGGATCTCGTCGGCGGTCTTTGTCCAGACGTAGGGCCTGGGGTCGGTGTTCCAGGCGGCGATCCAGTTGCGGATGTCCTTCTCCAGGGCCTGGACGGTTTTGTGGACGCCTCGTCGTATCTGCTTGTTCGTGAGCTCGGCGAACCACCGTTCCACCAGGTTCAGCCAGGATGACCCGGTCGGGGTGAAGTGCAGGTGGAACCGGGGGTGGGCCACCAGCCACGTCTTGATGGCCGGTGTCTTGTGGGTGGCGTAGTTGTCCAGCACGAGGTGCACGTTGAGGCCGACGGGGACTTCCCTGTCGAGCCTGGCCAGGAACTTCTTGAACTCCTCAGCCCGGTGCCGGCGGTGCAGGGAACCGATGACCTTGCCGGTGGCGACCTCGAGAGCCGCAAAGAGCGTCGTGGTGCCCGCACGGACGTAGTCGTGGGTGACCCTCTGCGGCACCCCGGGCATCATCGGCAGCACCGGCTGCGAGCGGTCCAGGGCCTGGATCTGCGATTTCTCGTCCACGCAGAACACCAACGCCCGCTCGGGCGGGTCCAGATAGAGCCCGACCACGTCGTGGACCTTGTCGACGAAGTACGGGTCCGTCGAGAGTTTGAAGGACTCCGAACGATGCGGCTGCAGTCCGAACGCCCGCCAGATCCGCGACACCGTCGACTGCGACAGGCCCGCCTCCTTCGCCATGGACCGCGTCGACCAGTGCGTCGCGTTCTTCGGCGTGGACTCCAGCGTCCTGGTGACGACCGCGGCGACCTGTTCGTCCCTCACCGTCCGCGGGCCGCCGGGGCGCGGCATATCTCCCAGGCCGGCGATCCGGTGCTCGACGAACCGCGCCCGCCACCGGCCCACCGCATGCGGCGTCGAACCCAGCCGTTCCGCAACGGCCTTGTTCGGTATACCGGTTGCGCACTCCAGAATGATCCGGCACCGCAAGGCCCACGCCTGAGGCGTGGAGCGACGCCGCACCCACCCCTCGAGTGCAGCCCGTTCCTCATCCGTCAGCGTCAACTCGGCCTTCGGCCGCCCCGTCCGCGCCACACACCAAGCCTACACATCTGAACAGGATTCCTGACTCGGAAGACTAGTGTGATGCGCCAGAAAACTGAGGCGTAAGTGGCTAGGGTTTTCTCATGTCACCGGGGCCTCGTGCTGTTGAAGTTGTGTTGTCTGCTGAGGAGTTCGCGGAGCTGACATGTTGGGCCGACGGTGCGGCGGGTACCCGTCTGGCCGAGCGGGCGCGGATCGTCCTGGCCTGTGCCGAGGGGCTGGCGACCGTGCGGGTTGCGGCGAAGTTCGGTGTGTCGGCGGACACGGTCCGCAAGTGGCGGACGCGGTTCGCTGACCGGCGGATGGAGGCTCTGGCGGACGCGCCGCGGCCGGGCCGGCGCAAGGCGGAACTGGTCCTGACCGGCGAGGAGCGTGCCCAGTTGACGCAGTGGGCGCGTCGGGCGAAGACCGCGCAGTACCTCGCGCTGCGCGGAAGGCGGGACGAACAAGCAGGTCGCCGCCGAACTCGGCATCGCCCATGCCACGGTGAACCGCTGGCGCTCCAGATTCGTTGCCTGCCGGCTGGACGGGCTGGCGGACGAGCCGCGCGTGGGCCGACCGCCGTCGATCCTGCTGGACCAGGTCGAGGACGTCCTCGTGGCGACGCTGGAGTCCACTCCGGGTAAGGACACACACTGGTCGCGGGCCTCCATGGCGAAGCACTCGGGCCTGTCGAAGTCGACGGTCGGGCGGATCTGGAAGCGGTTCGGCCTCAAGCCCCACCTGCAGGACACCTTCAAGCTCTCCACCGACCCGCAGTTCGTCGCCAAGGTCGTCGACGTCGTCGGCCTGTACCACCACCCGCCCGAGAAGGCGGTGGTCCTGTGCGTGGACGAGAAGAGCCAGATCCAGGCGCTGGACCGGTCCCAGCCCGTGCTGCCGATGATGCCGGGGATGCCCGAGCGGCGCACACACGACTACTACCGTCACGGCATCACCAGCCTGTTCGCCGCCTTCAACATCGCCGACGGCACCGTTCCATCGTGAACTCCGAGCAAGTGGGGCCCGCTGCAGCTACAGCGTCCTGCGTGACTACG
>NZ_JBKIWN010000082.1:0-6405 GCF_058146165.1 Streptomyces sp. AM25
ACACCTCGTCGGCGGCCTACCTTACACATCTCGTCCTTCTTCGACAACATCGACCACGACATCCTGATCCGGCTGCTCCGCCGGCGAATCAATGACGAACGCTTCCTGAACCTGATCAGAAAGGCGTTGAACGCCGGGGTCCTCATCGGGAACCGGCTTGAAACGACCTCGCTCGGTTCACCTCAAGGAAGCGTACTCTCCCCGACCCTGGCCAACGTGTACCTGCATGAGTTGGACAGGAAGATGGAAGAGATCATCGAGAGGGAAGCCAGGGGCAAGAAGCCCGCCCCCAACCCCGAGTACATGCGGCTGGCACAGCGCCTGTACGTAGGGCGGAAGTCCGGCGCCATGCCGCCGGACGAGGCCAGGGCCTTGGTCAAGAAGATGAGGACCCTCCCCTCGACACTCAGATGCGACCCCGGTTTCATCAGGGTGCGATACGTCAGGTACGCCGACGACTGGGTCATCGGGGTCATCGGACCACGAGAACTCGCCGAGAGAGTCAGAGCCGAGGTGGCGGGGGTCCTGAAGATGGAGCTGAGACTCCATCTCAACATGGACAAAACCCACATCCGGCACGCCAACTCCGAGGAGATCGTCTTCCTCGGAGTGAATATCTCGGGAGCAGGCAACCGTGACGACGAAATCGTCAAGTCCGCCAACAGTGCGGGCAAACGCCAGTACAAGAGGCGGAGACCGCGGGGGAACATCACCCTCAAGGCCCCAATGGGCGACATCGTCAGCAGGCTGCACCAGAAGGGCTTCTGTCACAAGGACGGATACCCGGACAGCAAGGTAAGTTGGACGGTCCTGGATGATGCGGACATCATTCGCCGGTACAACTCCGTGCTTAATGGGCTGCTGAACTACTACTCATTCGCCAATAACTTCTGGGCGATGAGCAGGGTTCAGTACATCCTCCTCTACTCAGCAGCCAAAACCCTGAGCCATCGCCACAAGATGAGCTCAGTGGGGCAGGTGTTCAAGAGGTACGGGAAGAATCTGACGGTTCAGACCCGTGGGGACGACGGGAAGATGCGAAGCGTAAGCTTCCAAGGGCGCAAGTCCTTTGCCGTCAAACCCAACGACTTCAAGGTCGCGGTTCAAGACCCAGAGTCGGCCTTGAGGACAGCCAGCTGGCAGGTACGTACGAAGAGCAACCTGGGAAGGATCTGTGTTATCTGCGGCAGCCCTGGCGGGGTGCAGATGCACCACGTCCGACATATCCGCAAGATGGGAGAGAAAGTCGTCGGCTTCACACAGTTGATGGCCAAGCTCAACCGGAAGCAGATCCCGACATGTGGGCCTTGTCACCGCCGCATCCATAAGGGCGAATACGACGGGATCAGGTTGGGGGACCTCGCGGTCCCCACGGGGTGATGGAGTAGTCCCTCCATTACTGGAGAGCGGTATGCGCCGAAAGGTGCACGTGCCGTTCGGAGGGGGGCCGTTGTCTTCCACGTCGCGTCGGTGGGGGCGGCGGCCTACCCTACGTTGCTGCCTGCGTCCGCTCATGACGCGGACGCGCTGGCGGCGACTCTGCGTGCCTGCAACCGGGCTGCGAACGCGGCCTCCGAGGTGGCGTTCGCCCGCGGTCTGAAGCGGCGCAACGTGCTGCAGGATGCCGTGTACCACCAGATCAAGGCGGACTTTGGTCTCGGGGCACAGGCCGCGGTGCGTACCGTCAAGAAGGTCTGCGACGCCTACGCCGCGCTCAAGGCCAGTCTGCGGGCCGGCAATTACGGTCCGGAAGGCTCCGGGCGCCGGGTCAGGACCGCCTCGAAGCCCATCCGGTTCCGTGAGACATCGGCACAGCCGTATGACGACCGGATGCTGACCTGGAACCTGGAGGGGCAGACCGTCTCCGTCTGGACCGTGGCCGGGCGCCTGAAGGGCATCCCGTTCGCCTGCTCGCCGCAGGCGCTGGAGCTGCTGGCCTTGCGCAAGGGCGAGTCGGACCTGATGATGCGCGACGGGACGTTCTTCCTGACCGCCACCATCGAGGTGCCCGAACCGCCGGTGTACGAGCCGGAGGGGTTCCTCGGGGTGGACCTCGGGACCGTGAACATCGCCACCACCTCGGACGGCGAGATCATGTCCGGCCGCCAGGTCAACCGTTACCGGCAGCGCAAGCGCGACCTGCGGACCAAGCTGCAGAAGAAGCGCACCAAGAGCGCGGCGCGCGTCCTCAAACGCAACCGGCGCCGCGAGGCCCGCTACGCCACCCAGCGCCACCACATCATCGCCAAGAAGCTCGTCGCCACCGCTGAACGCACCTTGCGGGGTATCGGACTGGAAGACCTGTCCGGTATCCGGCAGAGGGTCACGGCCAGGAAAGACCAGCGGGCACGACTGCACTCCTGGGCCTTCGCCCAGCTCGGCGCCTTCGTCGAGTACAAGGCACGACGCTCCGGCGTCCCGGTGGTCCACGTGGACCCGCACAACACCTCCCGCCAGTGCTCCCAGTGCCGGCACACCCACCGGACCAACCGGGTGACACAAGCACGGTTCGCCTGCCGGTCCTGCGCGACCGTCCTGCACGCGGACCACAACGCCTCCCGCAACATCGCCCACCGGGCCGATGCCGCGTGGCAGCGGGGCGCAGTCAACCGCCCCAGTACCGCACAGCGGAACCGGACGCAGGAAACCACAGCCGGGCTTCACATCCCGCTCTGCCTGCAAACCCGACCCATCAGGGCCGGGTAGTTGACAACCGCTACGGCCGGCGCCTGGCGGACACGCCGTACGGCGGGCAGTGCGTCATGACGGAGAAGACCAACTGCCGCACTGGATCGCCGACGTGTGCGCGAACGAGCAGTGCGGCCTGACGAACTTCGCCGCCAGCTTGCTGTCCGACCTCGACGCCGTCGTCTTCGGCAAGAGCACCAACTGGTCATCCTGGCCGGTCGACGGCCGCGTCAACGACCTCAAGGCCCTCAAGCGCAGCATGTTCGGGAGAGCAAAACCGCCCCTGCTGCGCAAGCGACTGCTCCTGATCGCCGCAAGCCGTCGAACGCGCGGAGCTGTATCTGCTCGCCGCCGTGGGCGTGGTCGCTGCGGTGCTGATCGCCCGACGGGTACGGCGCCGCAAGGGCGACCGAGGGGGCTGAGGGCGGCCAGGCGCCGGACGCGTCGGCCACCGGCCGACGGCTTCCACCTGACGCCGGCGCAGCGGACACCGCCGTGCTGAACCTCGGCTCCATCGTCCGCTCCACCCCCAACTCCAACTCCATGGCATCAACGCTGGGAGAGTCTCCGCACGGTAGTTGTCGGTGCTCTTCCTCGCGCTTCCCAAGGCGTCTGATCTGCGCAAACGCCGCTGCCTTCCGTACCGTCGTGAAACCTCTGGCGCATCCTGTACGGCAACCATCGTCAGAACATTGATACCGGGCGCAGCGCGGGCAGTAGGGGGCGCGGTAAGCGGGCCGACGGACAAAGGAGTGCACGACTGTGCGTCCGTCCGCCTCTTCGCTTCTGCGCGATCGGTCATCCAGGAGTACGAATCCATGCCCCCAGAAGATGTCTCGTCCCGCCCCGGCAGCACGCCCGTCCGGGAGCAGCTCCTGATGCTGCTTTTCCAGCACCGTGCCGCAACCACCGCGCACTTGCACCGCTTGCTGCACCCGCAACCGCACCCGGTGTACCTGCGCACGTGCCTGCGTGCGCTGCGGGACGCCGGCCTGGCCGAGTCCGCGAGCCGGGCCCACCACCCCAGCGTGTGGACCCTGAGCCGCCAGGGCCAGAACCTCGTGCTGTCATGGCCCCAGTTCCGCGGTCAACACCGCTACCGCCCGGCCGGAGGCCGTACCGGAGGACGCAGTACACACACTGTGACGGTCACGCGTACGGCAGTCGCCTTCCGCCAGGACGCTGCACTGCGCGGGGACGAGTTCAGCGGCCTGGACTGGTCCGTGGAGGTCGCCCACGCGATCCGCGACGGTGCGGCCGACGGCGAACGGATGCTCATCGCGGATGCGTTGATGCGCTACACCCGAACCAACCCCCGCCGGCTGCTGCGAGCGTTCATCGAGGTCGACCGGGCCACGGAATCCAGCGAGCGACTGGCCGGCAAGCTCATCGCCTACGCGCGCTACCACGGCGGTAACACCGCGGCAGCCGGCAGACGCACCGGGTCCGAGCAACAGGGGATTGCTGCATGGCAGCGCTGTTACACCGCCTTCCCCCGCATCCTCTTCGTCCTGACCGGCGCCGGGGAGAAGACGTTGACGCAGCGCATCGTGGATCTTCAGGCAATGGCACAGCAGCATCCGCTGGTTGCACGACTGGCGGCGCAGGTGCCCGTGGGGGCTGCGGTCCTTGAGCATCTTGAGGAGCAGGGCACCTCGGCTCCTGTCTGGTCACCAGTGGGCATGCGGGGGCATCGGCAGAGCTGGATGGACCTTTAGAGCCTCACAGTCGCCGTACCGCGCACGGCCTGCACTGGTAACCGCCAGCCGGATACCGGCCGTCAGGCATCGGACGCGGCGACCGCCACCAGACCGCAAGCGCCGGTAAGACCGAGATGCAGATGTTCGACGTGGTACAAGGCCTGGACGAGGAGCTCTACCACGTGGCTGCCGACCCTTGCAGGGGAGAAATCCTGCTGCGCGGAGTCATTACAACCGCCATAATCCGCGGATCACCCTAACCGGCAGGAAGCAGGGCGGACGGCAATGAACCACCATGACGATGCGAATGAGGCAGAGCCGCGTGCGCTGCTGATCACGGGTACCGTCGGCGTCGGCAAGACCTCGGTCGCCGACCTGATCGGCGACCTTCTCTCCGAAGCCGGTGTGCCGCACGCTGTCATGGACCTGGACCGCCTCTGCCAGTCGTGGCCCGCCCCAGAGGACGACCCGTTCAACTTCCGCCTGCTACTGAACAACCTGCGCGCCCTGACTGCCAACTACCTCGAAACCGGGGCACGGCGGCTCGTGCTGGCTGGGGTCGCCGAGAGCACAGACGAACGCCGCAGCTACCAGACCGCGCTCGGCATACCACTCCAGGTCTGCCGCCTGACCGCAAGCCTTCATGCCGTGCACACCCGGCTCAGACGCCGCCACGAGGCCGACAACGACCCCGAGTCCCTGCACTGGCACCTGGAAAGGGCTGGCCAACTCCACCAGATCCTCGACCAGGCTGCCATCGCAGACTTCACCATCGACACCACCGAGGTGCCGCCCCCGGCCGTTGCCGCAAGTGTCCTCAAGACCGCCGCGTGGTCGTGACCCCACGCCCGATGGCACCTCGGCGGCGAGGCGGCCGCCCGGCTCGGCTCGCCGGGCAGGCCGAGTTCCCGCACGGGCAGCGCCGCACCGCCGGCTCTCCCGTCGCGACCATCGCGACGCGCGCGGGGGTGCTGGTCATGCTGGAACAGGAACAAGAGACCGCGCTGGGCCGGCCGACCGACACCAGCGTCGACCGCAGCCGTTCGGTCCGTCGCCCGAACCTGCGGGTGAGACCGGGTACTTGCTCGGCGAGGGCCATGCGCTCGCAAGATCCGAGGAAAACAGCAGCTCGTTCTACTGCGGCGGCACCTCGTTCACGGCGAAGGACTACCGGCCACACCGCCCTCCAGCCAGGCGATTTTCGGGCTGACTTCAGTGGTCGTAGGCGGTCAGTGCGCGCATGACTGGCTGGCCGCGCATGAAGCCGGCTCCCCTCATCAGGGGTCCTTGGAATCGATCATCCAGGGGACCGGGAGGCGTTCTACCGGCGGACCGCCGAGATCAGTCCGCCGGGCCGCTCCCCGCGCTGCGGCGGGGTGCTGATCGGGCGGCCGTAGGCGGCAGCGCGCTCGCGCAGGGTGTGGCTGTCGGCCTCCCAGCCGTGCCCGGCCAGCCAGCTCACCGGGTCGTCGGGCATCTCCGAGACCCACAGGGACGCCGCCGATCCCGGTCCGCACCGAAACGCTCGATCACACCGCGCGAGCCCAACGTCAGCCCCATCCAACTGCCCGCCGCCGACCGCGCGCCGATCCGGGCCAGCAGCAACTCCACCGCATCCTCGGGCAGATAGATCAGTAGCCCTTCGGCGATCCACACGGTCGGCACCGCCGGGTCGTGCCCCGCGGCGGACAGCGCGCCCGGCCAGTCCTCCTGCAAATCCACCGCGACGGTGATCCGCTCGCAGCGTGCAACGGCCCGCTCCTGGCGCAGCACCGATGCCTTGAAGTCCAGTGGGGTGGCGGTGTCGACCTCGAACAGCCGGGTGCCCTCGGGCCAGTCCATCCGAAAGGCTCGGCTGTCCATGCCGGCGCCGAGCAGCACGACCTGCCGGACCCCGGACGCGGAGGCCTGCTGCACCAGGTCGTCGAGGAACTTCGTCCGGATGACGATGGAGAACGACACTGAGCTTGTTCCGCTTTGGCGGACACCATCGGTGTGGTGGTCAGGCCGCGAGGCC
>NZ_JBKIWN010000083.1:0-6192 GCF_058146165.1 Streptomyces sp. AM25
CCACGGGCCAATTACGTGAGCGCCGACAGTGAGGCCCGGCAGTTCTGCGCCGCCTGCCCGGTCCAGCGCGTCTGCCTGGACTACGCCCTGGAGAACAAGCACGGCCACGGGATCTGGGGCGGGCGGACCGAGGACGAACGCGACTACCTGCACCGCAAGCTCCGCAAGCGCAAGGACGAAGCCCGTGTGGCTGCCGCACTGCTCGGAGAAGCGGTCCACCTCACCAGCGCCGAGCGCGAGCACGCAGCCGCCCTGGCCCACCGGGCCGGCATGTCCGCCACTGTGCTCGCCCGGCTGATCCGCGTCACCGTGCCCTGGGCCGCCGAACTCCTAGACGTCGCCCGTCAGGCAGCAGAGAAGCGCAGCGCCCAGCCCGGCGAGGACGACACCACTGTGACTCCGGCCGACGCACCCGCCGGGCACGGTCTGGAGGAGGCCGCGTGAACCACTCCTCCGGACACTCTCCGGCGGTGGCGGCCAGTGGATGGGACCGCGCCGCGATCCTCACCCTCGGCCTGGCCGGCTTCGCCCTGTCCTACGACGCCCTCCAGCAGATGGCCGTCGCCATCCACGTCCGCGGCCTCCTCAGCTACGTCTTCCCCCTGCTCGTCGACGGCTTCATCGCCTACGGCGTGCGCGCCGCCCTCGTCCTTCGCGACGCCCCCACCCCCGCCCGCCTCTACACCTGGGCACTGATCGGCACGGCGACCACCGCCAGCATCTGGGCCAACGCCCTGCACGCCGTCCGCCTCAACAGCCTCGCTTCAGGAGGTGGCCTGCGGCTCGGCGACCTGACCGTCGGCGCCCTGTCCACCCTCGCCCCGCTCGCCCTCGCCGGCGCCGTCCACCTCCTGATCCTCATCACCCGCCACCACCACACCCAGACCGCCGTCCCCGGCACCGTCCCGGGGACCTGCCTCGCGGACCGGTCCGCGCACACCGCCCCTGCGGACCAGACGCTGCGGACCGGTCCGCAGCACCCAGCCGCGGACCACGGACCGGTCCGCACCCCGCGGACCACTGGTCCGGACCGGTCCGCACCGCATCCAGACAGCCCCACCCCGGACCAGGACGGTTCGCCGGACGGACCGTCCGGCGAACCGGCGGACCAGCCAGCGGACCGGTCCACACCGGCACACAGCGACGGCGACGGCGACGGCGAACACGATGTCGAAGTCCTGCTGCCCATCGCGCGCCTGGCCATCGCGCAGGAAGGCCGGATCAACCGGACCACCGTCCGCCGCGCCCTGCGCGATCACAACATCCAGGTCAGCAACCAGCGCATCGGCCTGCTCCTCCAGCACCTGCGCACCGAAGGTTGACCGGCGAGCCTCGCCGCCAGCAGATCCCGCTGCCCCCTACATCCCGAAGGATTCCCTCATGGAGCACCCGCCGCCCGCCTCACCCAGCTCCCTGGCGGAGGCCACCGCCTGGATCGATGTCCTCCTGCGCTACGGACTCCTGCACACCGCGGTCCTCTCGCCCCGAGGAGCGTGGCTCGTCCAGCTCCGGCCCCACGACACCGTCTGGCTGCTTCGCGATACCGACGACGTCCTCACCCTGGCCGCCGCACTCCAGGAACACCTGCACGCTGCCGACACCGGCGAGACCCGATAACCCTCCTCCATCACAAGACGCGCCCCCGGCGCCCGGCCCGGACGGCCCGTGCGGGCCACTGCCCACCGAAACGGACCGGTCTGCCCACGGCGGACCGGTCCGCTGTGGTCCCGGACCGGTCCGCTGCCTCCGTCCCCTGCGCGGACCGGCGCACGGGCCGGTCCGCACCCAGTCGATCCGACCCCGCCCCGGCCCGTGTGAGCGCGCTCCCTTGTCCGTCCCCCGTACCTCAACTCCCAGGAATTCCCGCATGCCCCATGTCCCTCAGCGGCATCCGTTCGAGGACGCCGCCCCGGCCAGCGCCCGTCTCACGCCGCACCACGACCAGTCCGTCCCCGCCAGTCCGGAAGAGCCCGGTGCCCCTGCCCTCCCGGACCTGCAGCCGGTGTCCAACTCGCCCCGAGGAGGAGCAAGTTGGAGTTTTGGATACTCCCCCAGCGGGGGAGTATCCAAAACCGCCTCCACCCCGGAGGTGGCGGAGGCCGACCGGCGCCAGGGGGCACCGGCCGACGGGGCTGCGACCGAGGGCGGACCGCAGCCGGCACAGAGCGAAGAGCACACATGCCACCGCGCGTCCTGCGAACACGCCGTGCCCGCGCAGCCTCGTGTGCGCCACCGCACCCGGCAGCCACGCCAGCGCAACCGCTTCCGTACCGTCCGCCTGAGCGACAGCGAACTCGCCGCCATCTCCGCCGGCGCCAAGGCCGCCGGGATGACCGATGCCGGCTTCCTCGCCCACGCCGGCCTCGCCGCCGCCCGCGACCTGACCACCACTGCGGCACACATTGCCGGTGACCGGGAGCTGGTTGCCGAGTTCTTCGCCGCCCGACGCCACCTCGGCCACATCGGCAACAACCTCAACCAGGTCGCCAGGACCCTCAACGCCGGCGCCGACGCCCCGCAGACCGAGGCCGTCCTGCGCGCGGTCCACCGTGCCGTCGACCGCGTCCAGGCCGCAACGAACCAGCTCCTCGGCCAGGAGACATCCGCTTCGTGATCCCCAAGGTCAACTCTCAAGGCGACCGCACCATCGGACTCCTCTCCTACCTGTACGGCCCCGGCAAGCGCGAGGAGCACATCGACCCCCATCTCGTCGCCTCCTTCGACGGCCTGGCACCCGATCCCGGCCGGGACCCGGCCGTCACGCTCAAGGAGCTCCAGCTCCTCCTCGACCAGCCCGTCCAGGCCCTGGAGAAAGAACTGCGGCCCGCACACCACGTGTGGCACTGTTCCGTGCGCGCCGACCCCGGCGACCGGATCCTCACCGACCAGGAATGGGGTGACATCGCGCGCCGTATCGTCGCGGCCACCGGTATCGACCCCGACAACGACGGCGCCGGATGCCGCTGGGTAGCCGTACGTCACGCCGAAGACCACATCCACATCGTCGCCACCCTCGTCCGCGAGGACGGCCACAAGCCCGATCACCACCGCTCCGGCAAACGCGCTCAGGCCGAGTGCCGCCTCGTCGAGACCGAGTACGGGCTCGTCCGTGTCAATGCGGGCGACGGCACCGCCGCCAAACGCCCCACCAGCGCCGAGAAACACAAGGCCGAACGACATGGCCGCCAGCAGACTCCCCGCGAGGAACTGCGGGAGAGCGTCCGCCATGCCGTTGCCGGTGCCGCCAGCCAGCGGGAGTTCTTCGACCGGCTCACCGTCGCCGGCCTGCTCGTGCGCACCCGGGTAGCGCCGTCGGGAGACCTGCTCGGCTATACCGTCGCACTGCCCGGTGACCGCAACGGCAACGGGGAACCCGTCTTCTACTCCGGCTCCTCCCTGGCCCCCGACCTCTCCCTCCCCCGCATCCGTGCCCGCTTCACCACCGGCATCGGCGAAAGCGAAGCGGCGGACCGGCGTGACTGTGATCAGCCGCGTACCGGCCGCGCAGACATTGGCCGGGCCCGCCATGCCGCGGCCGACGCCGTATGGGCGTCGGCCCTGGATCTCGGGGAAGACGACGACGGCGCTGCCGCGGCCCAGCTGTCCGCCGCCCAGGAAGTCCTCGACGCCCTGGCCACGACCACCACGGGCCCCACGCGCACGGAACTGGTAGCGGCGGCCCGGGAGTTCGAGCGCAGCGGCCGCTCCCACGTCCGCGCACGGCACGCGCAGGCACGGGCGTTGCGGCGGGCGGCGCGCGAGGTGGTCTTCGCAGGTCCGTCGCTGGGGCGGGGTGAGGACGGGGCGGCGGCCGCGATGGTGCTCTCCTCCCTGATCTTCCTTGTGGTGGCGGCGGCGCGGTGGCATGCCCAGCGGGAGCATGCGCAGCAGGCGGCTGCCGCGTTCCGGACCGCCGGTCACCTGCGCGCCGCCTACCGGACCGCGTCCCAGGCCCCGATGGCCGCGCTGCGGGGCCGGGGCCGACAGCTGCCTGCGCAGACGCGTTCCCGGCACGCCCGTCTCGTGCAGTCGGCGCTGCCCGAGCAGGCGCAGACGGTGCTGGGCGAGAGCGGCTGGCAGGCCCTGGCCGCCACGCTCGCCGACGCCGAGGCCGCCGGGCACGACCCCGCCACCCTGCTGAAGGAAGCCGCCGGCCGCCGCGAGCTGGAGTCCGCGGAGTCCGTCAGCGAGGTACTCGTGTGGCGCATGCGCCACCTGGCCAGCCTCCCCGCCCCCACGCCCGCGGTGAACCGCCGGCCCCGCTCGGGAGCGCTTGTGGCCCCGACGGCGCAGGCCGTGTCTGCCGGCGAACGGCACCGCCAGGGCCCGTCCGGCCGGTGAGGGTGCCAAGGCTCCGCGTGGCCGGTCACCCCCGGCATGGCTCGCAGCCCGGGAAAACGGATCTGGGCGAGGGAACCGGCGACAGCGTGCGGGCCCTGCTGGCCTCACTGGCGGACAAGGGGTGGCTGGTCCCAAGACGCGACGTCTGAAGTGGGTGTTCTGTGGCGGTTCGTGTTGGGCGGACAGGGGGCTGTGTCGGTGCTCAGCTCGCCCCGGTCCCTGGCGAGGGCGGTGTCGGCCGGGGCGGTGTGAACAGGCCGGGTTCGGGCTCGGTGAGGAGGTCGCGGTCGACCAGGCGCTTCAGCTTGGCGCGGACGCTCTCGATGTGCCGTGGCTCGGTGCCGATGCCCAGGATTTCGCAGATCTCCTGGGGGGGAAGGCTCATGCGGGGCCCTGGGCGGTGCCGGGTGTGGTGGCCTCTCCGGTGAAGCGCAGGGACAGTTCCCGGACCAGCGGTCCCAGGTGGCCAGTGTCGTCGAGAGGATGCAGGATCACGCACATCGGCTCGTTGTGCTGTTCGCTCCAAGCGGTACTGTCCGGGAGCAGGCGAGCGCCGTGCTTCTGGTGCATCCGGTATTCCCCGCCGGCCGTGACGCTGGTGCCGATCAGGGCTCCGGCGCCCAGGGCACGGGCCTGGCCGATCACCAGGGCCGACAAGTAGGAGGCCAGCCCCTGCCCGCGGGCCGCGGGGTCCACCGCCAGCCGCCCGCTTTCGCAGCAGATGCTCGCGTCGACGCGCTCGCGCTCCAGGAGCGTGGTGAAACGGTCGTGGCCGAGCAGGGCTCGTACCGCGCCGCGGTGGAGATTGCCCGGTGGTGTCAGACGGATGTAGCCGGCCAGTAGCCCATCGGCCTGTTGACGGACCGTGTGGTGCCACGAACCGAAGTCCAGCGGATCGGGGTCCTGGAAGGAACCGTCGGAGGCACGGAAGGCGGGCCGCCGTCCGTGCTCGTGGAACACCCGGGCGCGGAACGCACGGCATTCCTCCAGCTGCGCCGCGGTGTCGGGGGCAGGGCCCGGGAGGGAGACGAAAAAACTGCGGGTGCCCCAGCTCGCCGGGTAAGGCACGCTTCTCTCCTGCCAGTTGTACCGAATTTCCTGGGCGGGGGCGACGTCCCCGCTCCCGAACGAGTCCGGCCCCCAAGCGGGCCTGAGCGAGCGGGAACGGGGCAACGCGGGACCCGCCGGCGCCGGGCCCGGTCAGCCGAAGTCCTGCGCGGCCACGTTGCGCCGACCGCCGACGACCACCCAGGCGCCTTGCGCGATACGGCTGGCGTCCAGCAGGACCGCGCCCCGGTCCGGGCAGACGTACCGGCCCGTGTGGACACGGCCGGACTCCAGCACCGTCAGCATCGCTCCCTGCCCGAGGCAGTCGGTGTTCACCAGCGGCGGCGAAGGCGCGGCAGAGTCCCCGACGGCCTCAGCCGCTGGGCACACGCCCGTGCCCAGTGCGACCGCAGCCGCGAGAACGGAGACCAGTCGCACCTCAGTGCCCGAGGAAACGGTCGGTCGTGACCGTACCCGGGCTCAGCAGCGGCGCGTACAGCCCCTGGCGCGCGTTCGAGGCATCCACCAGTGCCGGCCGGTCCCGGTAGGCGAACACGCGGTGTGCCTGGTTTCCCGGGCTGGCGATCGGCTCGGTAACCCCCTGCATCAGGTTCTTCGCACTCACCAGCGAAGCCCCGCCGTCCGAAGTGTGAGCCGCGGCGGACCCTGCTCCCGCGACCACCACCATCGCCCCGGCAGCGGCCACCATCAGGGTCGTCCAGCCCCGTCGCACAGCACTACTCATCGCTTCTCCTTCTGAAGAACGCATTCTCCGGCGGGAGTGTCATGAATTAGGTGGGAACT
>NZ_JBKIWN010000084.1:0-6630 GCF_058146165.1 Streptomyces sp. AM25
CTTCCGGGGCCAAGGCCCCTGATCTCGGATGTCCGTCAAACCGAATCAAGCCCACACGGCCAGCCGGCGGCGTCGCGCGGCCTCGTCATCGGGCGGCGGCGAGGAGGGCCACAGGCCGCCGGCGGTGGCGAAGGCTTGCGCCAGCGGGTCGCGGAACAGCGCATCCTCCCGCTCGGTCTCCAGCGCCCGCACCCTGGCCACTCCCACCGCCGTGGCCCACACTCCCGACGGCTGTACCCGCTCCTGCTCATCAGTCACCGCGCCAGCCTAGTTGACCGGTTCCCAGGGGCCTGTTGAGGGGAGCCAGGTTCATGTGCGGCCGGCCGGTCATGCGCGCACGCCGCCTACGACCGCTCAAACCATCATGAGGCGGAGACCAACAGTCTCCCTGTGTGCGCGACCACACGAAGGGGACCAGGGCCCGGGGTTCGACGTCACGGGGGTACTTGCTCGGGCAGCAGCGGGGTGCTCCTGCTTGAAAGGGCCCTGGCCCATGCCGGGGTACACGTGATGGTGTGCGCTCTCGGCGGGCTGGGGCACCGATGCCGACGGCCCTGGGGGCACATCAGGCGGTCGAGGTAATTGCCCGGGTGACGGCCGTGATCGCCGGGGCCGGGCGGCCGGGGAGTCGCGCCACGAGAACCCGGCGGGTCTCGGGAGGTGCGCCTTCGACGTGCAGCAGGCTCACCCCGGGCGGCAGCACCGGCGAGAGCCGGGAGGGCACCGTTGTCACCCCGAAGCCGCCGGCGACGAGCTGAAGCTTCGTCAGCCAGTCGCGCGCGCGGTGGACGATGTGCGGCCGTCCGGGCAGGCCGGGCCAGACACCGAGCAGGAGTTCGGAGTTCGACGCCGGGGTGGCGATCCATCGAGCGTCGACCAGTTCGTCGACGTGCACCGCGGTGCGGCCGGCGAACTCTCCGGTCGAAGGCGCCGCTACGACCAGTTCGGTGTCCGCAACGGTCTCGACGTGCAGGCGCGGCGACTCACCGTCCAAAGGCCGGTGGGGCGGACGGGACGTCAGCACGGCGAGGTCGATCGAACCCGCGCGCAGTGCCCGGATCAGGGTGGGGGTGGTGCCCTCGATCGTCGTGACCGTGATCTGCGGGTCGGTTGCCGCGAGGCGGGCGAGGGAGGGAGGCAGGATGGCTGCGCCCGCGCTCAGGAACAGTCCGAGCCGCACCGGCTCGGTGCGCGGGACGGTGCCGGTGAGGTCGCGCTCGGCCGCCGTCAGGCAGTCCAGGATCGTGCGAGCGTGGCGCAGCAGGGTCAGGCCTGCGGGGGTGAGCCGCACTCCGTCGGGGCGGCGTTCGAACAGGGTGGTGCCCGCGCTTCGTTCGAGGGAGGCGGCCTGGCGTGAGATCGCCGACTGGGTGTAGCCGAGCCGGGTGGCTGCTGCGGTGAAGCTGCCGGATTCGGCGATCTGCCGCAGGACCCGCAGGCCTGTGCTGGAGATGTCCATGCGACATACGCATACCGCAGATGCTTGATCGTCGCTTCCTGCATGTCCGCCGGGCTCCTAGTGTCGATCGCGACGAGCACGGACGACAACGGAGGTCATCAGGTGCAAGCAGCGGTTCTGACGCAGTTCGGTGCCCCGCTCACGGTGCGGGAGGTGCCCGACCCCGAGGCCGGCGGCGGCGAGGTGCTGGTCGAGGTGCTCGCCGCTTGTGTGGCCCCGTACGCGGCCGAGGTCTTCAGCGGCGAGCGGAACTACCCGCTGGTCCCTCCCGTCGTGCCCGGGATCGGCGGCGTGGGGCGGGTCGTTCACGTGGGTCCGGACGCCACCCGGCTGCGCCCCGGCGACCTGGTGTGGTGCGACTGCACGGTGCGCTCGCGGGACGATGCCCTGACGCCCGACATCACGCTTCAGGGCTGGAGCTCCCGCGGCGAGGGCGGCGCGCGGCTCGCCCGGTACCTGCACGACGGATCGTTCGCCGAGCTCATGCGGGTACCGACGGAGAACGTCTTCCCGCTGCCCGCAGCGGCGGGGGACGACCCGGCCCGCTGGGCCGCGCTCGGCGTGCACGTCATCCCTTACGGCGGGCTGCTGGCCGGCGGGCTCGCCGCCGGTGAGACGCTGCTCGTCAGCGGGGCCACCGGCAACCTCGGCAGCAGTGCGGTCGCGGTCGCGCTCGCCATGGGAGCGGGCCGCGTGGTCGCCCCAGGCCGCAACCGGGCCATGCTCGACCTCCTGGCCGACCGGTTCGGTCCGCGGGTGCGCCCGGTCCCGCTCACCGGGGACGAGGCCGGCGACCGCGCGGCGATGTCCGCGGCGGCCGACGGCCCGATCGACATGGTGATCGACCTGCTGCCACCGAGCGCACCCAGCACGGTGGCGCGCACGGCTGCCATGACCGTGCGCGAGTACGGCCGCGTCGTTCTCATGGGCGGCGTCGGCATGCTCGGTGGCGACGACCTCGCACTCCCCTACCCATGGATCATGCGCAACTCGATCACCGTGCGCGGCCAGTGGATGTACCCGCCTGCAGCGAACGTCGGCATCATCCGGCTGATCGCCTCGGGCACCCTGGACCTCGCCCCCGAACGGGTCCGGTCGTTCGCCCTCAACGCCGTCAACGACGCCGTCACGTACGCCGCCTCACATGGTGGCCCGTTCGACCGCACCGCTCTCACCCCATCGGCGCGCTGACGAGACCGAGTGATCTCCACATGCCAGCGCTACCTACGGCCCACCGCCCTCACGAGCGCAGGCCGCCATGCTGTTGCTATTTCTCGGGAAGTCGCGGGCCGCGGGCATCTCGCCGTGCGCGTCCACCGTGCAGGTCACGCCCTGCTCCGCGGGCTCGGGCATCGGAGTATCGGCGTGAGCGGCGGCGGGCGCACCGCTACGGCGTGTCCGGTGGTCCGGTGGGTCGTAGCGACTCGTCAGACACGCCTTGGCCTTCCTCGCCTGGCTCTCCACGCCCGACGGCCCAGGAGCGGGCAGCCGCTCACTGGCGTGCAGGTGCTCCGAGGGAGGGGGCTGGTTCTCCTGTCTCGTGGCCGCTCCCCACGTGCACCCTCTTGCGGCCGTGAACGGGCCGGGTGTTCGCTCGATGGGAAGTCGTACGAGCGAAGAAGGAGCGCTGACCGTGACCGTTAACACGCCCTCCCCGACGTGCAGTTCAGGCTGCAATTGCGGTCCGGACTGCACTTGCGGATGCCAGTCCGGCGGCCCGTGCCAGTGCGGTCGTTAGCCGAGTGCCGACCGCTGTGCCGAGGGATCGCAACGAGACACATTCCGGCGTCGTTTCACCGGACACCGTCCCGCCGGGCATTCCCGGCGGGACGGCTGACGCCCGGGGCTACTGCCTGCCGGAGCGGGCCCGGGCCAGGGCGAGCCCGCCCGCGATCAGCCCGATCACGCCGACGATCAGCCCGGCGATGCTCAGGCTCCGGGCGGTGGAGTCGTCTGCCTTCGCCGAAGCCGCCGACGAACTCCCCTCTGCTGCACTACCCTTGTCGCCCTTCTTGTCACCTGAAGCCGCTGCGGTGAGCTTCAGCGTCGGGGCCGGGTGCTCCGGCTCCGGCTGGCCGGACTGCTGTTCCTCGATCCACCGGACGATGTTGCCGTCCGAGTACGTCTGCAGCGCCTTGAACACCAACTGATTCGTGCCGGTGGGCAGTTGCCCGAAGGCGATGGTGAAGTCCTGGTACTGGCCCGGGTCGATCTTGCCGCCGGTCCAGACGATCTCGGAGACGGCGTCGGTGATGTTGCCGTCGTCGGTCTTGATCGGGGTGGCGAGCTTGGTCGTCTTCACCTGGGCCGTCCAGCCTGCCACGGGCGTGACCAGGACGGACGGGATGGGATGGTCGGCGGGCAGGGTGATGTCGACCTTGGTGGTGCCGGCCTTGTCCTCCTCGTTGGGCACCCGGAAGGTGAGGGTGCCGTCGGAGGTGCCCTGGGGGTAGCTGTCCGGGTGGACGGTGACGTGCGCGAACGCGGCACCGGCGCTCGCCAGCACACTGGCCGTGGCCAGTGCACCGACCACGGCGGCGTGGCGCAGTCCGCGCCGGATGACTGGGGGTATGGATGTCGCAGGCATGCGAAGACTCCGTACGGGACGGACCGGCGGACACGACGGTCCACCGGTGAAGGTGAGCGTGATCGAGGGGCGTCGCCACGCAGGCGACCAGCCCAGCGGTGGTCCGAGAGCCGTACCGGGGACGGCTCACTCGGCCGGCGCCACCACCGGCGGACCCCGACGCATCACCACGTGACGCAGCAGGAGGAACTGGCCCGCCCACCTCTCCTTGCCATCGCGCCGCCGGACCGAGGCGCCCGGCGGAGGTGTCGGCGGCCCCGCGACGGCATGCCACCAGGCCACGAGCCCGGGGATGACCGTGGCGACCTGGCGCAACAGCGACCAGATGGCTGCCTCGCCGCAGCGCAGCCACCAAGAGGCAGCCAACGCCGCCGCGGCATGCGCCACGATTGCCCGGCCGCTCTCACCGTGGTGCACGAGCGTCATGGCCGGATGAGACATGCCTGACATGCCTGGCCCCTGCGCCATGGATGTTGCCGGGGCTCCCGGGGCGGCGTCGAAGAGCATGTGAAGTGCGATCTGGACGATGCCCATGGTGCCGACGATCCCCGCCAGTGACCGTTCACGTCCGCCCATCAGGCAACTCAGGGCGAAGACGGCGGCAAAGCCGACGCCCTGAGCCCACGCGGAGGGCGTCTGCCGGCAGGCGATGCTGTGCCCGGCGGCGGCGAGCGTCACGCACACCGCGGCGAACACGGCGGCCCGCAGGCCCCGCAGCACCCTCGATGCGCACACGCCAACACGTCCCTTCCAGCAGGGTCGGGCGCAGCCGTCCCCAGGATGAAGGCGATGCGAGCACGGCACCAGTGCCCGGTGCTCGTGAGACTGCCGGGGCAGGCTCACCGGCTGCTCTCCCGGCGCGTGAAGCAGTCCGTGCGCCCTCTACAGCTGCACGATCCCGCCGATTACCGTCGTGGCCTCAGCGTTCCCTCTCCTCCTCGCTCGTGGGCCTTGTCGGCCAGGAGAGAGGCTGCTTCGGGCGGGAGGCCGAGGTGCTGTCCGGTCCGCGGTGCGTCACGGCTGTGGAAGGCGAGCACCCAGGCGGTGTGCAGCTCGCTCGGGCTGGGGGCGCCGGGGCAGCGTCTGCTGTGTGCACCATGGGGTGTTCACCCTGTCCGGCAACTCCAGTCGTGCGCGGGCAGGGGCGTGGTGGAGGCCCCCAAGGCCATGTCGCCCCAGGGGCCTCCGTCGGGGTCACTGCCGGACGGCTGCTCCTGCCATCGCCGGGGTGCCGAGGCCGAGTGCGGTGTGCAGGGTGCGTACCGCGTCGTCGAGTTGGTGCCGGCTGCACAGGATCCGGACGCCGGGGCGGAGCCGGGTGGCCGTCTCGATGGTGATGCCGTTGTCCATCAGGGCGGCGCAGCATCGGCTCACCGATGCGGGGCCGATGACCGTGATGCGGCCGAGGTCCTCGTCGCGGCGGATCGCGAGCTGTGGGCCGGGACCGGTCTCCTCGACGGCGGTGATGAGGGCGGCCGCCTGGTCGGCGTGGACCACGAACGACAGCTCTCCGGTTCCCGACTCCGGACGCCACACGGCCACGTCGATCTCGCGGTTGTCTCCTTCGGCGGCGTTCAGGATGCGTTCGGCCACGAGGAGCCGGTCGGCGAGCTCGTGGGGGGCCGCGACCCCGATGCGGACGGCGCGGTGGTGGGCGACACCGATGATCGCCCCTTCCGCCTCGCCGGGTCCGGCCGGTTCGTCGCAGAGCAGGGTCCCCTCGCTCGTGCCGTGTGAGGGGCGCACCCGCACGGGCACCCGGTGGCACTGGGCGTAGGCGACGGAGGAGGTTGCGAGGACCTGGGCGCCGCCGGCGGCGAGTTGGCGCATGGCCTCGTAGCCGATGCGGTCGAGCAGGCGGGCTTCGGGGACGATGCGCGGGTCGGCGGTGTAGACGCCGTCGACGTCGGTGCAGATCTCGCACAGTTCGGCGTTCAGGGCTGCGGCGAGGGCGACGGCTGTGGTGTCGGAGCCGCCCCGGCCGAGGGTGGTGACCTCCAGGGTGTCGGCGGCGCGGCCCTGGAAGCCGGCCACGACCGGTACGCATCCGGCATCCAGGGTCTCGCGGATCCGGTCGGGCGTGACGTCGGTGATGTGCGCGCGGCCGTGGTCGGCGGTGGTGACGATGCCTGCCTGCGCTCCGGTGAGCGCGCGGGCGGGGACGCCCAGCGAGTGCAGGGCCATGGCGAGGAGGGAGCTGGAGATGCGCTCGCCCGCGCTGAGCAGCAGGTCGGTCTCCCTGGGCGGGAACGGGGGGACGGCGACCCGGTCGGCGAGGGCGAGGAGTTCGTCGGTGGAGGCGCCCATGGCGGAGACCACCACGACGACGTCCTGGCCTTTCTGGCGGGTGGCGGCGATGCGTTCGGCGACGCCTGTGATGCGGTCCGGGTCCGCCACCGAACTCCCGCCGTACTTCTGGACGATGAGGGTCACGAGGTCACGTCTCCCCGGAGCTGCCGTTCGGCCGGTTCGTGCCCGGTGGTCCGCACGAGCGGCGCGCTGGACTTCTCGATGGCGTCGATGAGGATCGTGCAGGCGGTGTCCGCCACGTCTTCGGTGACGTTGAGCGGGGGCAGCATGCGCA
>NZ_JBKIWN010000085.1:0-5599 GCF_058146165.1 Streptomyces sp. AM25
GCCGCAGCCTGATATAGTCATTTGACCGCGTGTCCGAAAAGCTCGGGGCCCGTCAGTCGGGGAGGCCGAGGTCACCGCATACGCCGACCCTGCCACTACCGCGATGCCGGCGGCCAGAGCGAGCCACATTTTCGTCAGCCGCTGTAGCTCACAGGCCCTGTCCTTCCACGATGATCCTGGCACCTTAGGAATTTCCATCCTTTTCTCCAATCGAAGCTTGCATTGGTTTCCCTGGGCCAGCCGAAATGCTGGCCCAGGGAACCATACCCGCCTACAGAGGAAAATGCTGCTTGTGGATTTTCTGGATACCGGCGCGATAGCCGGTTGAGCTCCACTTGAAGGTTCTCGGCAGGAAGGCACGACTGCCCGGCGATCTTTCAGGTATTTGCCTGGAAAGGCCTCTCTGGGATGCCCGGCCGATTGCAAAATCTGCACCCCTAGCAGGGAACGGCACAGGACCGAAGGGGAGTGAACCGCGAAATCAGTGCCAGGCGAGGGATAAGAACTGCCCGGAAGACCGCTTGAGCAAGAATTCTTCTGGCCACGTGATGCAGGACGCAAAGCAAATGCCGTCGGCTCGCCCTGCGTGCAAGATCCGCCCCGGACGCGGCTCTGAGTTTAGGCTGCGCCTGTCTTGCGCCAGCGTTGGCCAGCAGTGTTTCGCCAATCGGCTGCAGAAGCTGAGCCGAGGGTCCGCCGGGAGTCGGGGCGGCCTGCAGCGCTTTCCGGCCTGCGACGACACCCAGGCGAACACGCGGACGGGCACGGGAGAGGCCCGGCAACGCCGGATTTCGAATCGGCTCTGGCCCTGGATGCCGGGAGCTTCCTCTCCCGGGAAGGGTCAGACAGCACCCGGCAGCGGACCGTCCGCCCATGCCAATATCGGTGCCTCAGGACTGCGGCGTACCCGCCATAGAGGGCCTGCGCAAGGAAACAGGGACTCGAGTGCGAGACCCGGCAGGGACGGCCTCCTGCACCGCTTCAGGGAACGCGACCAGGCTACTACGGGCCGCCCACTCTGCTGCTCCACGTGCGGCAGCAGCCCTCCAACACTCTTGCAATGGATTGTCCAGGCATCTACCTGATGAGCTGTCGGGCATCCATAAAAATTCTCCAAGCAAATGCCTGGACGTCTGCAGAGCGGACACGTCTTCCTTCTGGAAGCCTTCAATCAAAGAAAAGCTGTCCACGGAAATATCGCTCACCGCAGCCACTTCGTGAGGGAGCGGACGGGCTGCGCAGTTCCTCTGCGCTGTGTTACGGCACCGTCCGGTCGCGATTCACAGAACATGCTGGAGAAGAGGATGAGGAAAACCACCCATGGCGTGATTGCCTCCGCTGCCTGGTGCGGCGGGATCTGGGCCGTCCTGCGCCATCGGATGGCACGCTGGCAGGGTGTTGTCCCCCAGCGTCACGCCAGAGGCCAGGCCAAAGAGCCCCGCAGTGACTCACGAATCTCCACAGGCAACTCGGACAGCGCCTCAGGAGACGACCCGTACCTGAGCAGAGAACTGCCAGCGCACCCCAGTGCACCCGCCCGTCCCCGACGCCCGGACGGGCAGCTCCGCCCTCCCTCTGAAAACGAAGGCGGCAACCTGCGGCTCTTTCAGCCGGCTGTACAGGAACACCCTGCGCGGATCGAAAACCAAGACGCTGAAGCCGTCGGAGACTCCAGATTCAAGCAGTGCCCCTCATGGTCAAATGCGAACGAAGGCCGGGAAACCGGACGTCTGGGCTGGCTGCCCGCCGATGTTCGCCTGCCAGGCTCTGCACTCGTACGGTCACGGACAGCACCCCGGTTCAAAAAGTGCCTGTACTCCCTGTCGCAGGGCCCAGCCATCGTCTGGAATGCCTGTGGCACAGGCCGCTGCCTCCGCCGGCAAGGCGTGATCGCATCTGTATGGCACCACCGCTTCGGCTGCGCCGCTGACAGGCACAAACCGCTAAAGACGGTGCCTGCGTGCGAACAACGCCAACGACCCTCACCACCACAGCCTTGTGCGCTGGAGATCCGGCAGCGGCGGACACATTGCCGGGATTCCCGGCGGGCCGGGCCGCTCCCTCGGGCGTCCTCTCTGTCCTACCCCCCTCCGCGCAGCCCAGCCGCGAGCAGTCGAACACACCCCCAGTAATCCCTGCCCGTTTGTCCCCTACACGGAGAAAAGCCACCATGGCCCTGCGCACCTCGCACCGCCCCATCCTCCTTCCCGCTGCCTTCACCCTGCTGCTCTGTCTGGGACTGGTACTACCTGTCCTCGCCGTATGCGAACACAGCCAGACCCCGGCCGCCATCCGGCACAAGCCCCCCACCTCGGTAGTTCCACCGACCACCAGCACCACGAACGTCAACCCCGGCGGTCTTCTAGCCACCCGTGCCAGAAACGGGATCCTCGCCAACACCCATCTCATCGGCTCGGACGGCGCGCGGGCACACAACGTCCTCAAAGAAGCAGCCTCTACCCCCGCCAGCCCCCCCGCCCCCAGCGTTCCCAAGCAGGACGCCATCAGAAGCACAAGCGCCCGTGGCACCCTGCACGGGCACCACGACACGTCGGCCTCCCCCACTCCAAAACACATCAACCATGTGCAGGTACTGCCCGCCAACGGCGCCACCGTCGGCGTGGGGCAACCGGTCTCGCTGGCCTTCGCCTACCCCGTCACAGACAAAGCCGCTGTCGAGAGCAGGCTGAAAGTGACCACCAGCAACAACACCCAGGGTTCATGGGGCTGGGTCAAAGAACCCGTTACCGGGCGCGACCGCGTGGACTGGCGCCCCAGGCAATACTGGGTGCCCGGCACCAAGGCCTCTCTGGACGCAAACCTCAACGGCGTAGAAACCGGCGGCGATCACTACCTGGCGTACTCCTACCACACCGCCTTCACCATCGGCCCCAGCCAGATCGCCAAAGTCGACCTCAACACCCATCGCCTCAGCTTCGTCCGCAACGGACAACAAATCAAAACCATCCCCGTTACCGGCGGCGACAGCCAGCATGCCACCTGGAGCGGAACCATGACCGTCATGGCCAAGCAAGGCACCATCCACATGAACTCGCAAACCGTGGGGCTGGGCAACGCCTATAACCGGACCGCCCACTACGCGATGCGCCTGACGATCTCCGGCACCTACGCGCACCAAGCCGAATGGAATGAAAAAGCCATCGGCACATCCAACACCAGCCACGGCTGCCTCGGCATGAAAGCTGCAGACGCCGCCTGGCTCTACAACCAGGCCCAAATCGGCGATGTCTTCGAGGTGGCCAGCGGCAAGGAAACTCTCGCACCCGGCAATGGCTTCGGCGACTGGAACCTCACCTGGAACGACTGGCAGGCGGCTTCTGCCCTCCACCGGACAGAGCTGATCCAGAATCCCAGGGTCGGGGTGTTGGAGGTGCCCCGAAGTTTCCGGACAGGCACCCAATAGGATCGCTTGGAACGGGAAATCAGGGCATGAACGTCCAGGGCCTCACCGGCACCACCGGTGACCTGGTCTTCCCCGGCGAAGCCCGGCTCCGCCCGCGGTTTGACCGCCGCCCGCGGTGACGGCATCACCACAGCCGTCACCGCGGCCGGCGTGGAGACCAGCGCCGGTTCCGGCTGCCAAGGCGCCGGCGGCACCGTCCCCACCCCGGTCAAACGCCCGCCGGGCACGAGCCACAACGGCCGGGAAAGGAAAGCCAGCACCGCACCCGCAAGCCTCCACGCTCCCGTCGAACGCGCCTTCGCGGAACCCAGACGACGGCGCGCGCCGGACACCGTCCGTATCAGCCCCCACCGCATCACCGCACTCCTCCACACGATCCTTGCCGTCCACCGCAAACCACGCTCACTCACAAGGACGCAGACCGGAAGAGCTCAGTACTCACCGGATTTCATTGAGGAAGCCCTTCAGGTCGCCCTGAACTCCGGCAAGACTGTCCCCGAGGCTGGCTGGGAGCCTGGGATGAGTCCGGAGACACTCCGCGGCTGAGTGAAGAAGCATCAAAGACAGGAGGCTTATTCAGGCCGGACCCGAGCAGCTCTTGTGCGTGACTTCACGGTGAACAACGGCACGTTGTGAGAGATTTGGGTTCTCCTGGAACTCAACCCTCAACAACAAGCCGTCTGTTCCTGCTTCCCCGTTTCCCATTCCAGACAATCCCGCTGGATGCCCGTCCGGAAGCTTCGAGGCACCTCAGTCCCAGCGCGGCAGCGGTCGCGATGTCCGGCCGAATGACCCGCAGGCCGGGACGAGCCAGCCCGTTCAGGATCTCCAGTTTACCGCCGCAGCAACAGAAATCAGAGGAAAACTAGTGAAATTCTTCGCACATTCTATCACCGTTCGGTTACTGATGACCGTATGCGCCGTCATCACAGCTGGCAGTGCGTTAGAAGTGGCAGACTTGGCAGCCGACGTCCAGTACACGGCCCACTCTTCGCGAACCCTTCTATGGACTGCCGCAGCATTTTCTCTCGCCGCAGCCCTTTCCGCCCTGGTCAGCACGGCCGGCGGCATCCTGATACCCCCTTCTCTGGCATTCATCTCGGCAGCCCAGGTAGGAATGACCGCACTACTCGGGTTCTACTACTCGAATGAAACCGTTCTGTTCCAGGCGGGGGTGCTCCTCAAGACATTTGGCGGTGCACTGCTGGCCATGGCGGCCGCAGCGCTCTACCAGGGAAGAAGCAGTCGATGACTAATATCACGATTCCCGAGACGGTGCTATCAGCGGTATTTGCGCTGCTGGCTGCGGCCTTTACCTGGCTGACGACCCTAATAAACACGTCAGCTGGGCGCCGCCGCGCAGCTGCCCACCCAAACGCAGGAGATGTAACGCAGGGAAATGAACCTCCGCAGCCCAACCCAGAAAGCTCCGGAAAGGAAAAGGGCACCGGCAATGATGCTGCACCGTGACGTCCCCTCTGTCCTCAGGTTGAACTGGCAATGTCTGGTGCTGTGATCAAAGGTTCGATGGTCAGTCCGGTCTCGGTAAGGCAGCCGTCGATCAGGTCGGCCCGGTACTGGATCTTTTTCAGTTTGCGCTTCATCGCGCGGGTGAGGTGGCCCAGATCTGCGGCGGCGAAGTCGGCCAGCGACCGCTTGAGCAGGGACCAGATGCCTTCCTGGGGGTTCAATTCGGGTGCATAACTGGGCATCTGGAACACCCGCAGCCACCCCTTGTGCTCCTCGGCGAAGTCGGCCAGCTCCTGCACCAGGTGCCGGTTGAGGTTGTCCCAGCACCAGACGACCGGGGTCCCGAGCTGCTGGTGGGCCACCGTGATCAGGTCGCGGTAGTCCTGCCAGGCGAAACTCTTCGGCTCACCGCGGCGGCCGTGGCAGACGTGCAGCCTGTAGAAGAAACGGGAGCGGCTCCCGGGGCGGAAGCAGACGACACCGGCCACGTTCACTCGGCCGTTGCCTCTGCCACGCACCCGTACCACCGGCCGCGCACCGCGCGGTGCCCACGTGTGCCCCTTCGGGGGTCTCAGGCCCTGCCCGGTCTCGTCCTCGAAACAGATGTGTGCGCCCAGGTCGAGCGCGGCACTTTCATCTGCGGCCACACCCCTGAGTTCCGCAGTTAGCTGTGTCGGCTAGGACACGAAAAGGTGGGTTGACCTG
>NZ_JBKIWN010000086.1:0-5391 GCF_058146165.1 Streptomyces sp. AM25
CCCGGGTCAATTCCATGAGCGCCCACAGTGCGCGGCGACAACAGGTATGCCGGCGCGGTGTGAAGCGCAGCGCGGCACCATGACCACGGACTGCCGTGAAATCGGAGCGTCCGGGCCGATGGTGCGCAGGAACACCTCACGGAACGCTGACGGCCGCCGGCCATGCCGCAGCCAGTCGGCCAGCGCGGCGCCGACGTCCGCGGGCAGCGGCATCCGGTCGAGCTGTCCGCCCTTGCCCCGGACCACCAGCTCGCCGCCGCGCCAGTCCAGGTCCTCCAAGCACAGCCGTGACACCTCGACCGCCCGCAGGCCCAGCCGTGTCATCAGCAGCAGAATCGCGAAGTCCCGCCGTCCCAACGCGGTGGTCCGATCGCAGTTTTCCAGCAGGACCGGCACCGCGTCCGTGCCGGACGGCAGCCGGCTCAGCCGCCATCCGGCGACCGACGGCACCGCCGCAGCCAAGTCCCGGTCAACGGCCGCGGTCACGAACAAGAACCGCAGCAGTGCCCGCAGACTCGACGTCACCACCTTCATCGACCCGGTCGAGTACCGCTTCGAGGCGTCCAGGACGAAACCGGCGACCGACTCCGGGCTCAGCCGGTCCAGCCGAAGCCGGCCCTCGACGAGCTGCGCGGTCAGGAACCTGCGGGCGACGTCCACACGCCCGCGAACCGTACGCTCGCCGAGCCGGCGCTCGCGCAGCAGGTAGCTGCGGTACTCCTCCAGCACGCCCTCGACCGGACTCCCGACCAGGTCATGCTCCTGTGGCGGGACGACACCGGCATCCCGCAGGAAGCCGAGCATCAGCTGCAACGACCGGTCCGTCAGCCACCGCCGGTGCCCGGCGTTCCGCCGTGCCTGGACGTACGCCTCCACCCGCTCCGCAGTCAACTGCCCCGGAGCCAGCTCTTTGCGTTCCAACCAGCGGCTCAAGTCCGCCAGTACGTAGGCGTGATCCTGAGAGGACCGCGGCGTGAACCCACGCCGCACCAACTCCAACCGGAACGGATGAACCGACAGGGCCAGCGGCCCCGACACCCGCACCGGATACCGACCATCTGTCGCTGCCTTGACCATGAGCGCGCCTCCTTCGAGAACCTCTACGAAGGAGACCGCGCAGGACCGCCGTTATGACATCCCTGTTCCGAATTCGCCCCACGTCAGCCAGCCATAGCCACCCCGACCCGCCATAACCGACGCCCCCAGATAATTCGCGGCGTCCGTTCCCTGGCTGGTCAGGGGTACATTGGTGGAGGTCTTCACGCTCTGGGTGTCGATCACAGAGGCGGTCGGCTCGGCCTTGCGGCCTTCCTTCACGCGGGCCAGGCCGGTGAGGTCGAAGTTGAGCTGGGCGAAGATCCCTTCGTCGCGCCAGGCCGCGTAGTAGGCATAGACGGTGCCGTGGTTCGGGAAGCCGTGAGGCAGGTATTGAGCCGGAACTGTTCGGTTGCCTATGTGATCGTGTAGCGGACGTGGCGGGCGTGGAAGTAGCCGCGGACGATGTGTGGTTGGTGCTGGCGTCGGCGGAGGAAGCGCCGGGTCTCGTGGGCGAGGTCGTCAGCCGACCGGGCGCGGGCGGCGTGGACATGGCGCTTGATGTCGGCGTTCAGCAGCTCGTCGGGGTTGAGTTCGGGGCTGTATCCGGGCATCAGGTGCAGCTCGACGCGCTCGCCGTTGTCGGCGAGCCAGGTGCGGACGGTCTTGCTGCGGTGGACGGGGTGCCGGTCGGCGATCACGTGGACCTTGCGGCCGGCCTGGCGGGCGAGCCGGTCCAGGAAGGCGGTAAACACTTTCGCGGTGAACTTCCCGGTGAACACGGTGAAGTAGAGCGTGCCGCGGGAGGCGATCGCGGACATGATGTTCACCCGGAAGTGCCGTCCGGACACGCGCACGACCGGGGTCCGGCCCCTCGGTGCCCAGGAGCGTCCGGGCGGTGCGGTGTCCGGGCGCAGCCCGCACTGGTCCACCCATGCCACCTGCGCGTTCTCCGCCCTGGCCCGGGCGGCGATCGCCGGGTACTTCTCCTTCAGCCAGACGTCGATCTTCTCCTGGTCCTGGCGGTAGGAGCGGCGGTCGGGCCGCTGCGGGGAGAAGCCGTGCCGGCGCAGCCACTTGCCCACCCCGCGCTCCGTCATCGTGACCCCGGTGACCATCCGGACCAGCTCGGCGACCAGGGGCCTGGTCCACAAGGGACCGCCAATCAACAGCTGTTCGGGCGTGTAGTCGGCCATCGCCTGGAACAGCACCGCCCGTTCCTCATCGCCGACCAGCTCGTGCGGACCGGGACGGCTCACCCGCTTCACGGCCAGGGCCTCCCGGCCACCGGCCTGGTAGACACGCCACCAGGAGCCCACTGACCGTTCCGCGACCCCGAAGACTTCGGCCGCCTGCCGGTACGAGCCGACCGTCCCCGCCTCCAGCGCGGCCACCACCCTCAACCGCACCACTTCCCGCCCTGCCGGCCCCACCCGCCGCAGATCCCCAGACTCAGCCATGCCCCATCAACGAGACAGGCAAGTCAACAGTTCCGGCTCAATACATAGCGTGTCCGCGTCCGTAACGGCGGGCAAGCCACCCGGATATCTGCTGCGGCGACCACTCCATGGACAGTTTCTCCGCGACCGCTTCGCGGAGTTGAGGGTTCTCCCGCAGCCGGCAGGGCTTGGGCCTGCGGGCATTGTCCCAGGCCCTTTCATCGGCCGCCGCGGCCCTGTATCCCTTGCGGCCGCCATGCCGTCCGACTTCCCGGCCGACCGTCGACGGTGCCCGCCCGAGCCGCGCCGCTATCACCCGCAATGACTCCCCGCGGGCCAGCCCGCGGGAGATTTCCTCACGTTCTGCGAGCGTCAGCGCACCATCCGCTCGCTTCCGGGGTACGGAAACGAATCCACCGTTCGCGGCGACCACTCCGTGAACGGAACCCGGCACCCGGCCGAGCGCACGGCCGATCTCGCTCAGCGACTGACCCTGCTTCCAACGCCGCCAGACTTCCCGCTTCTACGCGTCCGACATCCCCGGACGACCGATCCTCGCCACCCTGCAACACCTCCAGCACCCTTTCTACCTGGAGTGTTGCACTGACCGGTTGAAACCAAGAGCATCAGCCTGCCGAGAAGTCCAGGGTCATTCCTCCGCAGATGGCTCCGCAGGAGAAGGTCCACGCTGCAATCGACGGTCCCTCTCGACCCGTAGAAGATCCTCTTCACGAAAGAGATTTCTGCCCCTTCTTCGGCACCGGGCAACTGGACTGAGGTAGCCTCTCCGGACCCACTGCCTGATGCATTCTGGCGAGACCCCGACCGTCTCGGCAGCCTCAGCAGTGGTGAGCAAACGGCAGCATGGATCCCATGCTGTTTTCTTCAGAATCCCCTGGATTTCGCGTCGTGAAACATGGAGGTTCTTCATGGCATTCTCCGGTTCATAAGATACAAACACACCCGATTTATCCAGTCGCCACTACCGGAATCGATGGCATCACATCCCCGCCGTCCCAGCGGGTTGCGCATGAACGACAGAAAACTCTTCCTTCACCCGTCGAAGCGAGGGACCGAAGGTCGCAGGCAGGGCATGGGATTTTCAGTCTCCTGACGGGGTTATCGTATCCCAGAAGCTTGCGGGCTCGCGCATACATCGTCCACACATGCGCGGCGCGGACACCTTGCTTACGGTGGCGCACCGATTCTTTCATGTCGGCAGATAGCGCGAGACATATGCTCTGAAGGAGATACCCCGGGCGAACAGGTTCAGGAGGTATAGAGTCCGGCACCGCTTCCTCACCCCATGCTCGCACCGCTGCTACACATCGTGCCGAGTGCTCGAGAAGCGGCAATCTTAGAGGCAGCACCCGTCCCCGACATTTCCATGGAATGTCGTTAGTCAATTGATCAAGCCGTCTCACCCCAATTCCCATTGGTAATTCCGTATGTAGCTTTACGTAGAGCAGGGGAAGTCCTTCCAGGGCCCACTGGAGCCTGGCCGTACAGAGCGTGCACAGCTGAGGCACCTGGTCGCTGCGGGCGGGTAGCATGCATACAAGACAGCGATACTGTTCCACAGTCACTCCCTGCATCTGGCCGTTTGGGATCGCCACACGAAGACGCTCCTCTACAAGTTATAAGCAGCGGCAGCCTGCGAGCTCCTCGCCCAGGGGTGATGCGTTCTCATCCGTTGGGACCGAGGAGTTGGGTTGCGTGGTCGGGGTGTGACCGGTAGTGGTCGGTGGCGTGGGCGATGTTGTTCCAGCCGGCGAGGCGGGCAAGTCCGATGGCGAGGTTGCGGAGCGATGCCATGGCCCGGGGTGCGTTGTCGGTCCGTATGCGGGAGGCGTCCTCGGTGAAGGTGACATCACGGACGTGGTGGAGGGCCTCGATCGCTCCCCGGTGCCCGCGGGCCAGTTCGGCTAGGCGGGCCGGGCCAGCCTGTTCGGGAGTCAGGTCGGTGACGGCGTAGACCGTTTCGACAGTGATCCTGCCTGTTTTGAGGTCCCGTCGGCGGCGCCGGATCTGGATGGCCTGGACGGCGTGCGGGAACCGGAGCCGCCTGCGGCCAGCGAGGGTGACGCTCTTGAGCCGGCGGATCTCGTGCCGTCCGTGGCCTTTCTCGTCCGCCGTCTCCAGCAGGGGCACCTCGCGCCAGGGCAGCCTCTTGAGCTGCCGGAACAGTTTGGGCTGGTTGGCCTTGACCACGGTCAGGTAGTGCGCGCCCATCTCCACCAGGGCTTTCGCGTGGCCGGTCTGGGTATGCAGGGCGTCGGAGGTGACGACGGCGCCCTGCAAGGTCCAGCGGCTGCAGCAGCGGGACGAAGCCGGGGATCTCGTTGGTCTTCGCGCCGACTTCGCGCTGGGCGACGACCAGGCCGAGGTCGTGGGTGGCCGCGGCCAGCAGGTGGACCTGACGGCCATCTGCGCGGACCGCTCCGCGCAGAGTCTTGCCGTCCACGGCGAGTCCGTGCAGGTCACCGGCCTTGCCCGGGAGAGCGAGCGGGTCGGCGGTCAGGGCCGTGAAGTAGCTGCCGACGGCGACGTCCAGGGCATCCGCGTCGATCCGGGCCAGAACCCGGCCCAGCGTTGTGGGCACCGGCACGGCCGCACCGCCGGTCTCCGGGCAGGTGGACATGCCCAGTGCCGCGCGGGTGTCTTCGTCCCAGCCCCGGGCCATACGCCAGATCTGCCGCAGAGAACGCGCGCCACACAGTACCGCCACCACGCACACCGTCAGGACGAGGCCGAGCGGCCAGCGGCGCCCGGCACGACGCCGCGGATCGGGCACACCCCGCAGGACCTCAACCAGAACCGGAAAGCGGACCACGTCGGCGGGCGAGCACAACGGCTCAGACCCTCCATACTGCAGGGCCGTTCCAAAGTCAATGCCGGGAAGATAGGGCCGTGGCCT
>NZ_JBKIWN010000087.1:0-5174 GCF_058146165.1 Streptomyces sp. AM25
GTCCAGGAAATCCAAGAGTTTCGGATCAATATCGAGGCAGGACGATGAGATGGACCGTGCCGAGGCTGCGGAGCGGGTGAAGCGGTGCTGTCGCCGGAGGCGATCGACGCGCTGATCGCGGACGCGAAGGACTCCGGGATCGGTCTGGACGGCCGGGACGGGCTGTTGTAGCAGATGATGAAGCAGGTCATCGAGCGGGCTCTGCAGGCCGAGATGGCGGATCATCTCGGCTATGAGGCGGGGGATCCGGCCGGGCGGGGCAGCGGGAACAACCGCAACGGTTCCTGCGGCAAGACGGTGACGGCCACGGCCGGCCCGGTCGGGATCGATGTGTCCCGGGACCGCCGGGGTGAGTTCACCCCGCGGATCGTGCCGGAGGGGACGCGCCGGCTGGGGCAGGTGGATGAGATGATCCTGTCGCTGTACGCACGCGGCATGACTACCCGGGGCATCACTGCTCACCTGGCCGAGGTCTACGGCGCCGACGTCTCCCCGGCACTCGTCCCGAAAGTGACCGACGTGATTGCCGACGAGGTGACCAGTCGGCAGAACCGTCCGCTCGACGAGTGCTACCCGATCCTGTATATGGACGCTATCCGGATCAAGGTCCGGGACAACGGGCACGTCGTCAACAAGGCCGCCCACCTGGTCATCGGCGTCGATGCCGACGGCGTCAGGAACGTCCTCGGAATCTGGCTCCAGGACAGTGAGGGTGCGAAGTTCTGGCTCCACGTCCTGACCCAGCTCAGGCACCGTGGTCTCACCGACGCCCTGGTGGTGTGCTGTGACGGGCTCAAGGGCCTGCCGGAGGCGATCGGGGCCGTCTGGCCCCAGGCGATCACGCAGACGTGCGTCGTTCACTTGATCAGGCCGGCTCTGAAATACGTCAACTCCACCGACCGCAAGAAGGCCGCCGCCGCCCTCAAGCCCGTCTATACTGCCGTCGACAGCAAACGGCGTCAGGCCGTGGTCGGAAGAAATCGAATATCGATATGGCTGAGTTTGAGCCCCTCTCCGGACCGTGTTCAGCGTCTGGCTGGCCTCGTCCGCATCCGCTGCTGCCCTGTGACAGTGAAGATTGACGTTTTGTCATCGAAGTTTGACCGATGCGTCCACGGTTCGTGGCGTGGTTCTGTCGCGAGTTTGGTGAAACACACTTTGTGGATCTTGGTCAGGTGAGGGCGGGGTTGCCGCAGCACTTCTTGTACTTGCGTGTGGAGCCGCACCAGCAGGGGTTGTTGCGGGGCGGGGGCCACGAAGTGGCCTGGCCTCGGGCGGCGAGATCGGCGGCGTACCGGGCGCGGGTGTCTGCGTCCTGCGGGGAAAGGTTCTCCGCGCGGGTGAAGGACTCGAAGTCGTGCACGGTGCCGTGCGCAATGCCGAGGTGGGGTTCGCCTTCGTTGGACAGGCGTTGCAGCATCTGCTCGATGTGGGGAATGTGTTCGTGGTGCTCGGTGCCGTAGTGGTCGGCCAGCTCGGGCCATGCTTCCAACAGCTGGGCGAACTCGTCGGGGCTCCAGAAGAGTGCGCAGGTCAGACGGGGCCGGGAGAGGGCGGAGCGGCGGGCTTCGACTTCGCGGGACAGTTTCTCGATCGAGGCGATCAGGGCCTGGGGGGGGGGCGTTGCCTGCTGCTTCTCGCAGTTTCGGGTTGTGGAGGTCGTCGAGGGTGCTGGTCGCGCGAAGGTGTGCCGGGCGGTCGGCGTAGAGGTGGTGGGCGAGCTGGTCGAGGTCGTCGCAGGGCTGGCCGAGGCGGCGCCGGACGCGGTGGCGGCTGATGATGAGCATCTCGATGCCGCCCGCGTCCGCCGCGTCGCGAACGGCGTCGACGGAGAGAGGGGCGGCGGGGCCCAGGAGGTGGGTCACTCCGGCGGTGAGCCAGTCCGCGGCTTCGTGGAGATGGTCCGCGACCTCGAACATCTCCGCGATGACCTCCCAGGCATCGGCATGGGCGGGGTGCCGGCGGCGCAAGGCTTCGGCTGCTTCGCGCGCCTCATCGGTGCGCCCTGCGTTCCAGAGCGTGCCGATGCGGAAAGCCTGGATGAGGTGGGGATCTCGGCAGTCCGCGTCCAGGACCTGCTGGTAGAGAGTGAGCGCCCGCTCGTGCTGGCCTGCGCGGCTGTAGAATTCCGCGGCCTCGGTCAGGAGTTCTTCCTGGTCCTCAGGGTATTTGCGGGCCAGGGCTTCCAGTTCTTCGGCCTGCTGGGCGTCGGTCCGCCGGGCGGGGGCGGTCTGACGGTGTGCGGAGCGGCGCTTGCGGGTCATACGACCACACTATCGGCGAGCGGAGTCGGTGTGGTGTGTCGGCTGAGAGGACTCAGAACGGGTGGGGATCGCCGCCTGCATCCGCTGTGGTCGGAGCCGCTGCTGCCGAGGGCGGGGCGGGGCGGTAGGTCCTGGTGACTTTGGCGGTCGCATAGGTCAAGGAGGCTGCGACCTCTTCGGCGTCGATCTCCATGCTGGTGCGGCGGACGCCCTCTTTGTCGTCGAAGGTGCGCTGCCTGAGCCGCCCGGTGACGATGACCCGCATGCCTCGGGTGAGCGACTGGGCGGCGTTCTCGCCGGCCTGTCGCCAGAGCGAGCATCGCAGGAACAGTGGCTGGCCGTCGGTGAATTCGCTGCGGTCGCGGTCGAACACACGGGGAGTGGAGGCGATGGTGATATCTGGACCGACGTAGATCGTTATGGCCTTGGCCTGGGCGGTTGTGTGGATGACACTGCAAGCCAGGCGTGGAGAGAGCGGAGAATCTTCTCGGGCTTCGGTCTGTACGGTGGGAGAGATGAAGATCTCCGAGATGGACCGGGCCCGGCTGAAGAAGTGGGCGGAGCAGCGCATTCCCGCGCACGCGAAAGCGGAAGTCGCGGTGGGGTGCACGGTGCGGGGCAGCGCGGTCGTGATCACCGAGGAGCGGGCGCCGTGGGACGGTGTCGGGGAGTGGACCTCACGCAGGGTCGCCCGGCTGCGGCATGCCGATGAGGGGTGGCTGGTGGACGGGGCGGACCGCAACGGCCGCTGGTATCCGTGCGATCACCTGCCGGCGGCCGGGTCGCTGGACGAGGCCCTGGTGGTGCTGGACGATCCGCGTCACGCGTTCTGGGGCTGAAGCATTCCCCTGGTTAGAACGGGTGCGGCTCGGCGGCTGGCTGCACCTGGGCCGGTCCTGTCTGCTGCGGGACGGGCCCTGCACTCGGGCCGGGCTGATTCTGGCCGCCGCCTTGCCGGTAGGTCTTGGTGACCTGCGCCTTTGCGTAGGTGAGGGAGACGGCGACCTCTTCGGCGTCGATCTCCATACTGGTGCGGCGCTGGCCTTCTTTGTCGTCGAAGGTGCGCTGCTTGAGGCGCCCGGTCACGATCACCCGGGCCCCCTTGGTGAGCGACTCGGCGGCGTTGTTCGCGGCCTGGCGCCAGATGCTGCAGCGGAGGAACAGCGGCTCGCCGTCGACGAACTCGCTGCGGTCGCGGTCGAAATGGCGAGGCGTGGACGCGATCGTGAATCCAGTGACGGGCAGGCCCGAGTTGGTATGTCGCAGTTCGGGATCGGCGGTCAGGTTGCCCACCACCGTCACCAGTGTCTCGCCCGCCATGCCGCCACCCCTTGCCTCGTGCTGGAACACTCCCACCGTACCGGCCCCGATCGCCCACTGGCACGATGGATGGCATGACGGGCGAGGAGACCACCCTGGAGACAGCGGCCGCCGGGCTGCGCGAGGCGCAGGCGGCAGTCCACACGGCCCGCCGGAAGCTGACCGCGGCGGTCGTTGCCGCGTACCGAGCCGGAGAGCCGGTTGCTCGCATCGCGGAGCGCACCGGAACGGGCATCACCGAGATCCGGAATCTGCTGTCCGTCACCCAGACTTCACGCCGCGCGTAGCAGCCGAGACCCCGCGGAGCCGCCAGACTTCCGTCAGTTGGCCGGAGCTCCGCGCCGGTGGTCGCGCAGCTGGCCGAGGGCCTGTGCGAGGTCACAGCGGAGTTGTTCGTTCTCGGCCCGGAGTGCCTGGTTGGCCTTCTTGAGGGTCTGGACGATGGACTGGTGCGACTCGGTGCTCATCCGCTGGGCCGGTGGCGCCGTCGGAGCGTGCTGGTGAGTGGTGCAGGCCATGGCCCTGATCTTGGCGAGGAGATCGGCCTGGGCGGGGTCGTGCAGGAAGGTCCGAGAGACGCGAGCGTCCTTGGCGATGCCGGAGACGGTGACGACCGCCTGGTCGCGTTTGGCTCTCTCCAGCGCGGCGAGCACTCGGGTAACGCAGTCCAGGTGGCGTTGGCGGGCCGCCGCCTTGAGGTAACTGCTGTTGTCAACCGGCATGTTGGGCCGCCGTGTCGGAGGGGTCGTCGCCCGTGTGGGGGGCGGCGGCGAAGCAGAGCATGTCGAGGAACCAGTAGGGAGAGGTTCTTGGGTCCATGCCGCGGGCTTCGAAGAACTGAGCCAGCGCGGCCAGCACATGATCGTCGGCCTGCCGGAAGAACTCCCAGCTGAGCTCCAAGGGCGAAGCCCCCGGCAGGGCCGGAGAAGGCCGGGTGAGTTCGGCAGCGTCATGGCCGTCGGGTTCGTCGAAGGTCATGCGGACTCGGTCTCCTTCACGGGATCACTGGAGGCACGTTGGGCGGGCAGCAGCCGAGCCACGGATTCCTTCTCTTCGTCACTGACCTGCTCGATGAGGTGGGCGACGGTGCCGGCGAACTTCTCGTTGAGGGCCGCGACGCGGTCACGGCCCGCTTCGGCTGCTTGGTCCTGGAGTAGCCGGGTGCGGCGGAGTGTGTCGCTGTGGACCGGCAAGAAGGTGGCGTCGGTCTGGAAATCGGGGCATTCGTAGCAGCCCTCGGCCGCTGTCTTGGGGCAGGGGCGGGAGACGTGGCGCCCGCACCAGCCGCCGGCGACCGCGTGAAGGCGCCGGCCCAGCTGCTCGGCCATCCACTGGACGCCATCGAGGTTGGAGTCGGGCCGGATACGGACGGCCTCGCCCTTCAGGTTGAACCTGACCTCGTACTTCTCCTCGTACTCGCGCCGCAGCGTCTCGTCCGAGATCCGCGAGTAGTGCTCCTGCATCTCCCAGGAGGTGTGGCCCAAAACCTCCCGGATCGTGCGGCCGGACACCCCTGCGTTGGCCATCCGGGTGCCCAGGGTATGCCGGAACTGATGGAACCTCTGAGGCGCCTCGCGTTTTCCGGACAGT
>NZ_JBKIWN010000088.1:0-5144 GCF_058146165.1 Streptomyces sp. AM25
AGGCCCACGAAAACCCCGAAAGTCGAGCGGCAGAAGGCCCTCCCGGGAAACCGGACCCCGCAGACACCGAAGCGCCGGAAATCCGGGTACTCGGTCCGGTGACCGTCACCGGGATCGAGTCCTCCGGCCACGGACCCAAACTCGCCTCACTGGCCGCGCTGCTCCACTTCAAGCCCGGCCGCAGTGCCGACGAACTCTGCGACGCCATGGACCCTGCATCCCCCTGGTCGAAGAACACCCTCCAGGTCCGCGTCTCCGAACTCCGTAAACGCCTCGGCACCGACGCAGACGGAAACCCCTACCTCCCCCGCGACCGCAGCCCCGGCTACCGCCTCAGCAAGGCCGTCCGCTGCGACTGGGACCGCTTCCGACAACTCGCCGAATCCGGCCTCCGCAAAGGCCCAGAGGCAGGAATCGCCGACCTCGAAGCAGCCCTCGCTCTCGTGCGCGGCCGCCCGCTGTCCGGAGGAACCCACGCCTGGGCCACCTCCCAGGTCCAGCAGATCATCTCCCGCATCACCGACACCGCCCACACCGCCGCAACCTGGCACCGCGAAGCACCCCACCCCGACCTCGACGCCGCCCGCCACGCCATCACCACCGGACTCGACGCCGACGACACCGCCGAACTCCTCTACCAGGACTGGATCATCATCGAAGCCCAAGCCGACAACCGCGCAGGTGTCTTCCACGTCATCGAAGCCCTCCAGGCCGTCAACCGGCGCCTCGACGTCGGCATGCTCCCGCAGACCGAAGAACTCATCGCCAGCATCCTCGAGAGGCCGAAGACAACCCTCTGACCAGCGACGTGGAGGGCCTCTCAGCAGCTGTTCCGGCCTGCTCCCGCTATCGGCCTGCCGCCCGTCCTACGCCTCGGGGCCAACGGCCGCCAGGGGCCCGGTCGAGCTTGCCCTCCGGCGGCTTCCTGCACCACAGCCCCTCGAGGAGTAAGACACGCTCCCCGGCCCGCGCGATCGGCGGGGCGAGAAAGTCACGTCCGCTGCCTGACGGTTACGCCAAGCCGATTGTCGCCAGGGCTTCGCGGGCACCCTTGGGCACCTCATAGCCGGGCATACATGGTTGAGCTGCGCCTCGAAGGACGGGCGCGGCTCAGGCGCGTTCGGGGCACTCCCGAAGGGGGGAGGCGTGAGCAGCACCCACACCGTCAAGAACAGTCGGCTGGCCTCCGGTTGGGACTCGGCAACGCCCTCATCGCAGAGCGATCGGCCGCGCGACTGTCCAGCGACCGCGCAGCGACCAGAACGTCCGCGTCCGTCGTCATGCTGATGCGCAGGTATCCATTGGCCGCAGAAAGGTAAGGATTCACTGTGCTGAATGTTCAGAGAATCGGCGGCAGGTCACTGTCCCGGCTGCTGGCCCTGATCCTCACGCTGGCGATCGGTGCGACCGTCGGCCTGGCCGGTGCCGGCCAGGCCGACGCCGACACTCCCGACCGCCGCATCAGCCACGTCTCGCTGAACCTGACCGGAACAGCTGGCACAGATCAGGCGCGTGATTACAGCGACTTCCTCCGTGGCGTGCAGGGTGCAGCCGCCCACGGGTGGGGCAGCGGCATCGGGCAGACGCAGGGCAACGCGGACGCGCTCCTGCGCGTGGACATCACCTTCCACGAAACGCTGCAACTGTGGATCACCCCCAACAACATGTATCTGCGGGGCTTCACCACTCCGAACGGGTTGACGTTCGCGTTCAACGACTATCCGTTGCAACAGGTGATGGCGGACTTTGCCGCGGCCCACTCCCCAGACGCCCGTCTCCTTCCGCCCCCGGATGGCATCAGGCCACTCCCCTACAGCTCGGGCTACATCGACATGGTCCGGGCCGCCGGCCGTGATCGGACGAACACTCCGATGTCCTACGCCAGCCTGCTCAACTCGCTGGCCACCCTGCGGGTCACGCAGCAGCCCGACCAGAACCCGAACGTCGCGAGGTCGCTGCTGTTCTTCATCCAGTACGTCTCTGAGGCCGCGCGCTTCCGCCCCGTGGCCGCCATGATGCTCGGCGTCATGAACGGCAGCATCACCGCCCCCGGCGTGCCGGCCGGCCTGCAAGAACTCGAGAACGACTGGTCCGCGCTGTCGGCATGGGCATATGACTTGAGGACTGGGAATACCCCGCCCCCACTCAATGTCGGCCCCCACTACGGAACCGTCAACAGCTACCGACAGCTGCGCGCGGCGGTGATGCTGCTGCTGGGCGCCCTCAACCAAGCCCCTCCCCCCGGCGACTTCAAGCACGACGAGGTGTAACCGACTCCGGTCACATCACACGTGTGACTCTCATCGGTAAGGGGTTCCCGAGAGTTGGCCGAGATACGGCCGAAAGGGATGAGCAGGTCTCTCGGTGGACCCTGCTCATCCTTGACGGCGCTGGTCAGCGTGCTGCTCGCCGGAGCTGCGGGAAGGGGAAAGTCTGGTCAGGCGCTGCTTCAGCGTGGTCCGGTACGGCGCGTGAGTACCCACTGGTCTTGTCCGTGGTCCTTCGAACAGGCAGGGAGGCAGTGTGTCGTTGACGGGAATGTTCTTCGGCGCGTTATGTACCGGCGCCGGAGCGTGGTGTCTGAGGCTCGCCGTCCGGGAGGGCCGCGTGATGTCGCGATTGCGCCGGTCCGGACTGCGTACCGATGGGACCGTGATCCAGAGGGAACGGAAGCGTTCCGGTGATGACTGGACCTGGGCGTCCGTCATCGAGTTCACGGACGGTCAGGGCCGTCATGTCGAGTTCACGAACAACGGCCTGGACCTGGCCGTGGGCAGTCGGGTTCCGCTTCTCTATTCCCCCGAAGACCCCAGGACCGCGCGGGTACTCACCAAACGCCACCTCGCGGACCAAGTTCTCTTGTTCGTGATGGGTTTGATGTGGCTCTGTGGCGCGGTCGTGATCGTAATTGCCGCCTGAGCCGACAATTACGGCCTGGAGTCGGCCCTGTCAATCACCACGCCCCATCATCAACGTGCGCCACAACACTTTGATCACGAGGCGGCCTGCCCGCGCCCAACCGCCACCCGAACCAGTCGCCACCCTGCATCACTTGCAGACGGCGCAGATGACGCTATGTCAGGTCATGTTCTATGACTGGAGTAGCAGCCTGATACGGCATAAACATCCCGAAGGGTGATGCCGTAAGGGAACTACTTGAACAGACATTAAACAGACAACGAGAGGATGGACTGTGAGCCACAGTGAACTTCTGTACGTGCCGGCGGGCGAAGGTCTGACCAAGTGGGTTTCGGGTGACGCATACACCATGAAGGTCACCAAGCGGCACACCGTCGGCTCGCTGGCCTTCATCGAGGCGATCGTGCCGCCCGGCGGCGGGCCGATCGCGCACGCGCACAGCGCCGAGGACGAAGCGTACTACCTCCTGGACGGGGAACTGGAATTTCTCGACGGCGACCGCACCTTCGTTGCGGGCGCCGGTGATTTCGTATTCATTCCGCGCACCCGTCGCCACCGCTTCAAGAACATCACCGACACCACGGCCAAGACTCTCTTCCTGTTCACCCCGGCCGGCCCGGAGGACCTGTTCATTGAGGGCGGCGATGATCCGCGCCCCGGTGAGCAGCCTGAGGTCTGGGACATGGACCGGGTGGCGCAAATCGCGTACCTGGTAGAGCGCACCGGTCTCACCGTTCTGCCAGAGGGTTGAGACCCATCGACTTCCCGTGGTAATGGCGGAAGAATGGGCGCATACGCGGGCTATAGGCCACGTCGAAGCCGGCCGAGGTGGCTGGTCGCGAGAGCCATTGACCAGGCCCTTCAGTGGCTTTTCCGCCGTTACTGCCGGGACTCCGATGGACCAGGTCAAACCGGGTTACCACATTCTCGACCAGGACATCTGATCGTCGAGTATGGGGCGTCTTGTGCCGTCAGCCGCCGGGTTGGCCGAGGGCTTCGAGTTGCCGCAGGACGCGTTCGGCGGCCTGGTCACGCCCCTGCTGCCGGTACAGCTCCAGCGCCTCCCGCCACACAGCGCGGGCTTGGTCGTGTTGGCCGAGGGCGGCGTGCGGGTGGCCCAGCGCGTCGAGGGCATCGGCCACGTAGTAGGTGTGGCCGAGGTCGCGGTACAGGGCGAGGGCCTGCCGGTAGCAGACGATGGCTTGGTGGTGGTGGCCGGTGTGGTGGTCGATGTAGCCCAGGCTGTCCAGGGTGTTCGCCTCACCCTGAGGGTCGTGGTGGCCGTGGCGCAGGGCGAGCGAGGCCTGGCAGTGCTCGCGGGCCCGGTCGTACTCACCGAGTCGGGCGGCGTACCAACCCACCAGGTTGAGTGCATTGGCTTCCCACACCGGGTTGTTCAGGGCGCGGTAGAGGGGCAGGGCATGGGCGGCGTGCTCCAGTGCCCGCCCGTCGTCCCCCTGCTGCCCCCAGGCCAACGCAAGCGAGTGCTGGGCCCGGGCCTGGGCGGTGGGGTCAGGGTGATACTCGGCCAGGGCAAGGGCCTGGTGCAGGTGCTCGATTGCCTCCTCGTGACGTCCCAGGTTGGTGTAGGCGTCACCGAGGAGCACGTGGGCGCGGGCCCGGGCGGTGGGGTCGGGGAGGTGCTCGGCGGCGGCCAGCCCGGCCCGCCACACGGCGAGCTGGTCGTGGCGGTGTCCCCGCCGGTGATGGAAAGCGTCCAGAGCCCAGGCCAGGATCCATACGGCCCGGTGCCAGCCGTAGGTGGCGGCGATGTGCTGGGCGGCCAGCAGGCACGCATGCTCGGTGTCGAACCAGGCCAGCGCCACCGCGTGGTTGGGCAGCGGGTGGGGCCGGCAGCCGGGTGCGGGCGGGTCGAGCGGCAGCACGGGCGGGCGGTGGGGGTCCAGGAAACGGTGGGCGGTGTCAGCAGTGTGGGCGTAGAAGTCGATCACGCGCCGCAGCGCGGCCTGGCGCTCGGCGTCGTCGTCGTGGGCGTGGGCCTGTTCGGCCGCGTAGGCGCGCAGCAGGTCATGCAGGCTGTAGCGGCCTGGGGAGTGCTCGGTGATCAGGTGCGCGCGGGACAGTTCGTCAACGGCGTGGCGAGTCGTGTCGGGATCGTGGCCGGCCAGGCAGGCGGTGGCGAGAAGGCTGATGTCCGGGCCCGGGTGCATGCCCAAAAGTCGGAACACGCGGGCCGACTCGACTTTCGCTGTTCTCGTAGGTCA
>NZ_JBKIWN010000089.1:0-5084 GCF_058146165.1 Streptomyces sp. AM25
CACGACAATCGCCAAAGCCATCCTCACCCTGGAAACTCACCGCTGAACAAGCTCACTGTCAGAAGGGGCGCGGGCTGGACTCTTGTGCGGGCTGTGACCGCCGCCAGGAACCGGGTGCCGGGCCCGCCGGGGGTGGGCGGTAGGTCTTGGTGACCGTGGCCCTCGCGTGGATCAGGGAGACGGCCACCTCGTCGGCATCGACCTCGACGACCGTACGCTGCGCTCCTTCGCGGTCTTCAAAGGTGCGCTGCTTGAGCCGCCCGGTGACAATGACCCGCGTCCCCTTGACGAGGGACTGCGCGGCGTTTTCCGCAGCTTGCCGCCACAGGGTGCAGCGCAGGAACAGTGCGTCGCCATCGCGGAATCCGCCGCTGGCAGGGTCGAAGACCCGCGGGTTGGAAGCGATCGTGAATCCGACGACAGGGACACCGGAGGCAGTGGAGCGCAGATCGATATCGGTGGTGAGGTTGCCCACCACTGTCACCACGGTTTCGCTTGCCACGCTCACCGCCCTTGAGATGACTTCCCTATGGTGTTCTTCACCGTACCGGCCGGACTCCGGCCGGGGGATCCTTGTCTGCCCCGGGGAGAAGTTACGCTGCGGGGATATATGACCGCATGTCAACTGGCAGAAACTCTCCGGCCGCAGTCACCTTCGCTTTGGGTGAATGACCGTCCGTCAGAATGGGCAGATCCCGACAGGGGCGTTCCTCTCGCCTGTCTGCGGCAGGCCGCCTGTCCGGCCCGCCGCCCCGGCCCCGGGAACTGATAGCGCAGAACCCGGGGCCACACTCCATCTCCTGCACGCAACGATGACAGTCGTGGTACGACCGCCCGCGATGCCCGCTGGTTTGTGACCAGGCAGGAGGGCGGCTCGTTGAACAGAGCGGCCGGGCTCTCGCACGGGCCCTTGCAGGTTCGCCGCGTCCCGGCCGGCGGCTTCCTCGGCCAGCAGGACCCGGACGACCTCGGCGGGATCCCACCGTTGGGCCTTGGCCGTGGGGATCAGGTCCGTCAACGCCCGCCGGATGTGAGGGAGTTTGAGTCGCCGGGTCAGCTCGATCGCCTCGGAGAGCGGGTCGCCGTTGGAACCGGAGACGGTGCGAAGAGGGGTGGCCATCAGTGTTCGTCTCCTTCAGGGGCGACGCCGAAGCGGGACCAGGCGGACGTGCCCGGCTGGAGGCTGTGGTCCTCCGACGCCCGGGTCGGCTCGGGAACCTGGCGTCCGATGTGGTGGTCAAGAATCGAGATGAGGTCGTTCTCGGCGAACCGGCCCGCGATCGCCGCCGTCCCGAGCGCCCGGTCGACCTCCGCGGTGCCGTGGAGCTTGGCGAGCTGGACGGCCTCGGCCATCTTCGGCCGCATCCTCCTCGCTCCCGCAGCCGCGGCCTCGGTCAGCCAGGACGCCGCCCCGGGACCGAGAGCGAGAAACGCGACCTCCTCGGCGGAGGTTGCCTTCGGGGTGCGGTCGCCTTCCTTGTCCTCGCGAGGCGGGTAGTGCTCGTCTTTGATCGACGGGTTGCCCGGGGTGGACCGGCGGTGGCGGGCGGCCTCGACCGCGCCGTCGGCAGTGACCGCGGTAATGACGAGCTCGTCGCCGTGGAAGCGGGCCCAGACCGTCTCGCCGGCCAGCTGGTGCGGGACCGAATACCGCACCGAGTCCACCGATATCGTCGCGTCGTTCGCGACCCTGCGGGTCGTGCCCAGAGCCGCGGTGAACGGATTCTCCGGCAGCGGATGCAGCCGGTGCCGTTCCTCCGCCAGAGCCTCGACGGGCCGGCGTCTGATCGCCCGGTGGACCTTGTTGTTCACCTCGGCGGTGAACTGGCGGCAGGCGTCTTCGAGTTCGGTGAAGTCCCGGTAGGCCGGACGAAGGTTGATGTCGGTGGGCACCAGGTCCCGTTTCGCGATCCGCACCGTCGCCTCGGACCCGCCCTTGGACTGCGGATCCGCCGGGACACAGGTGCGGACCGTCAGCCCGTAGTGGTGACCGATCTCGATGATCTGCGGGTTGCGGACCGGTATCCGCGCGATATGGTCCGTCGTGACCGTCCGCTCGTTGTCGGTGAGCGCGTAGGTCGGGGCCCCGCCGATCTGCCGCAGCGTCGCGTCCAGGCAACTCGCGATCGTCGGCAGTGTCTTGTCGAGCACCGGGATCACCACCCGGAACCTCGACCAGCCAAGCGCACCACAGCCACGTCCTGCGGCCTGCGATTTTCGGCCCGTCACCCCAGTCCCACTGGACCCACAGCCCGGGCTCGGGGATCCACGGGCGGAACACCCGGCGGTGGCCGGCCCGATACGACGCCTTCGCCACCGCGACCGCCCGCCGCGTGGTCCGGTCCGTGCCCGTGAAGCCCATTGCCGTGATCTTCTCGTGCACCCGGTCGGCACCGATCCGCCCGCCGGACCGTTCGATCAGTTCCTCGATCTTCGGCAGATACCCGTCGATCATCTTCGGCCGCTGCTGACGCTTGGACGGGTCGCCGCCCTTGTCGCGAAGCTCGACATACCGCTTCACGGTGTGGTGGTCGACCCCGGCCAGCTCGGCCGCCCCGCGGTAACTCCCCGTGAGGTCGTACGCTTCCAATATCTCCATGATCTCCTCTTTCGTCTTCACACCGACCAAAGGAACAGGCCGGGAGATAAAGACACCGGAAGGATCACGCGTCCATCAGCGGGGAGAACTCGTGTCCGCCTGCGGGGAGGCGATCGAACCGCCTACGGGGAGCTTCGCATTTCCGCCGTCAGCCCTGGTTCACGAACTCAGACGCATACGGGCGGGAGCGGCCTGCGGCCGTATCCCCGCCAGCCGTCAGACACTCCTGCCCCGCGCCACCAGGACGGGCGCCCCGGGCACCCGGCACGCTGGGCGGTCGGGTTACCAGGTGAGGATGATGCGTCCGCTGGTGCCTTTGGTGGCGAGTCCTCCTCTGGAGGCGAAGCCGCCGGCGCCGCCGTGCTGGCTCGTGCCGGCTGAACCGCCGTCTGCAGGCGGAACGGCGCCTCCGAAGAGACCTGGGAGGTCACCGCCCCCGCCGCCTCCCCCGCCGCCTGCACCGTTGTTCTCGCCACCGCCTGCGCCACTGAAACCGCCGTTACCGCCGTTGCCGTACGGAAGGGCTGACAGCCCACCCAGACCTCCCGATACCGGAGAACCCCCGCGGCCGCCGCGGAAGCCCCCCGGTTTTACCCCGTTGCCTCCGGTGGGTCCGGCCTGGCCTGGGGCTCCGACAGTGTAGGAAACCTGACTGACGGTGCACGCAGCGGGAATGTTGTTCCCGGCCGTGGTCTGACCGCCCGCGACGGAAGCGCCCCCACCACCTGAAACTCCGCCAGTGCCGGTGCCGCCGCCCCCGCCTCCTCCTCCGCCCTTCCCACCAGCGCCTCCACCTCCACCGTAGGCGATCGCAAGGCGCGTTGCGAAGGAGTTGTAGACGGTGGAGTCCTGGCCCGCTCCGCCGGTGACGTCGCCTCCGCCGTTCACCCCCGGATTGCCGGTGCCACTGTATGAACCGCGGCCTCCTTCGCCGAGACTGCCGCCACCACCCAGGACACCGCCGCCCAGCCCGACGTTGACATGCAGCGTCTGGCCAGGCTCGGTGCTGACGCGGCAGACCGCGTGATCGCCGTGAGCGCCCCCGCCCCCGCCGCTTCCGGCACCGCCACCTCCACCCCCAAATCCTGTACTTGGGCTCGCCCAGCCCCCGCCGCCTCCGCCGCCCCCGCCGCCCCCGTTGCCGCCCGCCCCGCCGCCCGCGATCAGATCGACGGTGACGACAGTGACGCCGGGAGGGGTTTTCCAGTCGCCGGACTGGGGGAAGACCGCGATACCCGCACGCGGCGCAGCCGTGACGGGTGTACTGACTGTGCAGGGTGCGAGCACACCGAGCACCACTGCGGCCGGAACCATCCGTCCGCGCAGCATTTCCCTCCGCATGACCCCTCCAGCACTCTCCGGCGGCACCCGGCACACCCCGCCTGCAGACGGCCCTCTGTGGCCCTGCTGCCGCAACCTGCCTGGCCTGTGACACACAGCCACATAATCCCCCCGTCAAACAAGCACCAGCAATCACCTACAAGAGCGGAACAGCCAGGGAGTTCTTCCGGTCGTGACCGGTTCGGGTGACGGGGTGGCCCGTGACGCGATGAAGCTCCTTGCCGTTGCAGAGGTGCCAACCATCCTGCGGAGCAAGGAGCTTCGTGGTCACTATCGTGCCACCCTCGACGTGCCGTCCGACCTGGTTTCCTGGCTGGAGAACCTCATCGCCGCCCGAAGGAGTGAAGCGGGCGGTTCCTGGCGGGTGCTGACCTCGTGGGACCAGGCGGTGATGCTGCTGGTCCGGATGGCCAGGGGTGACTCGTTCCCGCGGCTCGCAGCACACTTCGGGGCCGCCACCGACACGGCATGACGCTACGTCAACGAAGGCATCGAGACCCTCGCACCGCTCGCTCCCACCCTCGCCGACGCGATCGCGGCGGCAGGGCCCGGGCGGCGCCTGCTGCTGGACGGCACGCTGATCCCACCTGGCGCTGCGCGGCCGTGACCACGGAGAAGAACCCCGATCCGCTGTACAGCGGCAAGCACCGCCGGCACGGGGTGAACGTCCAGGCCCTCACCGACACCACCGGCGACCCGGTCTTCCTTGGCGAGGCGAGACCCGGCTCCACCCACGATGCGACCGCCGCCCGGACCGACGGCATCACCGGCGCCGTCACCGCAGCCGACGTGGAGACCACCGCCGACTCCGGTCACCAGGGCGCCCGCGGCACCGTCCGCACCCCCATCAAACGGCCACCCGGCAAGAGCCACAACGGCTGGGAACGACAGGCCAACGCCGCCCTCGCCCGGCTCCGCGCACCCGTCGAGCGCGCCTTCGCCCAACTCAAACGATGGCACGTACTCCAGCACGTACGGATCAGCCCGAACAAGATCACCACACTCCTCCACGCCGTCCTCGTCACCCACCGCCAACGGCTGTCACTCACCAGGGCGTAGATCGGAAGGGCTCAGGATGTCGGCCGTCAGTGAGCGTCTTTCAACCTCCGAATCTGCAGGTCAGCGAGCTAGGTCCTGACGGGTC
>NZ_JBKIWN010000090.1:0-4940 GCF_058146165.1 Streptomyces sp. AM25
CCCGGGTCAATTCCATGAGCGCCCACAGCCGGATCCCTGTCCTATCGACCTACCCGAACGAGAGAACCGGAAGTGACCACCGTTGCGCACCCGCGAGAAGTCTTCCCACTCGCCCCCGAAGGGGGGCGGCTCGTTCACAGCAGCGAGCCCCCGACCGACCCCACCACCCGCCCGTGGATCCTGCGCTTCGCGCAGACCCCCAACGCCTCACAGGCAATCGTCAAACCACCGGCGGTCTACGACGAGCAAGCGCAGATGTCCGTCGGCCTGTACGACGGCCCCCTGCCCTACATGGGCACGCACGACCCCACCATCCCGGACGGCAGCGTCAACAACCCGCCGCCCCTCGATGAAGGACCGAAGGACTGACGGTCACATGTCCACCGTCCTCGTGATCGCAGCCCGCGACGACTGGCCGACCGACCGCGTCGTGAAGGTGCTCGCGGAGCGAGGGGCAGCAGTGTTCCGCATGGACACCGCCGAGTTTCCGCAACAGCTCACCCTTGCCGGGCGTATCGACGCCCGGCAAGGGTGGGCCGGCGGACTCGCCACCCCGCACCGCACGGTCGACCTCGCCGACATCAGCGCCGTCTACTACCGCACGCCGAACATGTTCCGTCTGCCCGATGCCATGTCCGAGCCCGAGCGGAAGTTCGCCGCCGCCCAAGCCCGATCGGGTCTCGGCGGCGTGCTGTCCGCGCTCGACTGCCGATGGGTCTCCCACCCCGCCGCGATGTCCCGCGCCGAGTACAAGCCCATCCAACTCGCCGCCGCACGCGAGTGCGGCCTCACCATCCCCCCGACCCTGATCACCAACAACCCCGACGCCGTCCGCACGTTCGCCGGCGACACCGCCGGCCCACTGATCTGCAAACCCGTCACCTCCCCCGTCTTCATCGAGGCCGACGAACTGAAAGTCGTCTACACCCGCAAGCTCACCGAGCGGGACCTCGACGACCTGCGCGGCATCGACACAACCGCCCACCTCTTCCAAGCCTGGATCGACAAGGCACACGAGGTACGCCTCACCGTCGCCGGCGACCGCCTGCTCGCCGCGGAAGTCCACGCCTCAAGCACCGCAGGGCACATCGACTGGCGCAGCGACTACCGGTCGCTGACCTACCGCCCGACCGAAACTCCTGACGACGTCGCCGACGCGGTGCGACGGTTGATGGGCCGTCTCGGGCTCCGGTTCGCCGCGTGTGACTTCATCGTGTCGCCCACCGGTGAGTGGACGTTCTTGGAAGCGAACGCGTGCGGGCAATGGGACTGGATCCAGCACGCCACCGGCCTGCCCATCGCGGAAGCCATCGCCGACGAACTGCAAGGAGTCGCCGCGTGACCGACCCCACCCTCGACGCCGCACGCCCCTACATGGCCGCCCTCGCCGACGAGCTCACGAAGGCCGGCGTGATCCGCTCACCCCGGTGGGCCGAGGCCTTCGCCACCGTGCCCCGGCACGTGTTCGTCCCGGAGTGGTACGAACAGGAGACCAACGAGCGGGGCATCGCCGTGTGGCGCCGGCACCAGGCCGCCACCGCCGACGAGCAGCTCGCCCAGGTCTACCGCGACACCACCCTCGTCACCGCGCTGGACCCCGACACCGCCGAGCAGGTCGACGACACCGCATGGACCGGCATTCCCACCTCCTCCAGCACCCTCCCCAGTCTCATGGCCGGAATGCTGGAAGAGCTCACCGTGCATGACGGGCACCGCGTTCTCGAAGTCGGCACCGGCACCGGCTACAACGCCGCCCTGCTGTGCGCCCGCCTCGGGGACCGCACCGTCCACTCCGTCGACATCTCCCCCACCCTCGTCCAAACCGCGGAAACCCGCCTCGCCGAGATCGGCTACCGCCCACACCTCGCCGCCACCGACGGACAGGCCGGCCACCCCGCCAGCGGACCGTTCGACCGGATCATCGCCACCTGCTCCGTACCCGCCATCCCTCCGGCATGGATCGAGCAGACCAAACCCGGATCCGTCATCCACACCGACATCGCGCTCGGCGTCGAGGGCGGACTCGTCCGCCTCACCCTCGACGAAGAAACCCGCGCACACGGAAGGTTCACCGGCACAACCGGCCGGTTCATGGCCGCGCGTACCGATGCCCGCGCCTACTCTCACCCCCCTCGCGCCACCGCCGCCCACGAGGCCGGCACACGCCCAACCCCCGTCACAGCAAGCGACATCCAGACCAACTACCCTTTCCGCCTGCTGCTGGCGTTCCACCTCCCCGAGACCAGGCTCGTCTACCACCTCGACGACGCCGGCACCACGTCGATCCAGCTTCAGCACAGCGACGGCTCATGGGCCCGCGCCTCCCTCGCGGGGAGCGACACCGGGATCGTGACGTACGGCGGCGCCGACGAACTGTGGCAGCAGGTCGAGGACGCGTGGAAGTGGTGGAACGACACCGGCCGCCCCGCTCAGGACGAGTTCGGGTACGTCCGTGAACCGGACGGCCGCGCGTCCGTGTGGCACGTCCCCGATGGCCGCCGCTGGGAGCTCACGCCCGCTGGTTAACACCCCGCTACAGGCCCAAAACACCGAGGCCCCGGTCGGCTACCTCATGTCGAGGCGGCCGACCGGGGCCTGCGATCGACGTCGATCAGACGACCGGCTGCTCGCTGCTCGGAGCCATCAGCCCGAGGTGCCGGTGCAGGTCGTAGCGGGTGGCTCGGTACTGCCGGCCGTGGCGCAGCAGTCGAATCGGGTAGGCGCCCCGGCGGGTCAGAGTGCCGTCGGCGTAGTTCTGCCTGGTTCAGGGGCCGGGTGCGTAAGGGTCGGCGTAGGGCTCGACGGCCTGCCGGATCGTCTCCTGCGCGCTGGCCATGCGGGGCCCGGGGGCGTAGTAGCGGGAGCGTGCCTGGCCCTGGGCTTCGAGCCAGCCGAGGCGGACCAGCTCGCGGATGTCGCGGATGGCCTGCTGTTCGGACAGGGCGGCGTCGGCCTGGTAGACTGTACGGCGCACCTTCGAGCCCCAGAAGGCCGGCAGCAGTGCGTAGACCACGCGCTCGTCCAGGCCGTCGCGTTCGGCGGCTTCGCCGAGGTGGATCCAGGCGCGGGAGAGCAGGTCGGTGCGGCGTTGTGCCTGCTGGGCCTGGCGGTGGTGGGCTTCCAGGCAGAAGCGGATCCACGGGTGGGTGTCGCGGTCGGGGGTCCAGGTGGGGCCGCCGGCCTGTTGCAGGACGCGGTAGTAGGCGTAGGTGTTCTGGGCGCGGCCGAGCCATTCCTCGATGGAGGAGAACTCCGGCGGCAGCAGGCTCTCGGATTCCCGGGCGAAGACGAGGGTGGACACGGCGCGGGACATGCGTCCGTTGCCGTCCTTCCACGGGTGGATGTTCACCAGGTTCAGGTGCGCCATGGAGGCCCGTACGTGGACCGGGGCGTCGAGGTCACCGGTGTTGAGCCAGTCGATCAGCTCCCCCGTCAAGGCGGGCACGTCTTCGAAGTCCGGGGCGGTGTAGGCGGGGACGAGGGGGTCGTCGGGGCTGGTGACGAAGACCGGGCCGTCGCGCCAGCGGCCCGGCCGCTTGTCGAGGTGGTGGCCCTGCAGCATGAAGTGCAGCCCGTTGAGCAGGCCGGCGTCGTAGCGGAAGTCCTCGCCGGCGTCGGCGAGGGCCTGGATGTAGGTCATCGCCCGCTGGTAGCCCTCCAGCTCCACCCGGGTCCGCTCCGCCGTCTCCAGCGGCTCCTCCCCCGCCATCAGCGCCTCGACATCATCGACGGTGGCGGCGTAGCCCTCGATGGTGTTCGAACCGGCGATCGCGCGGGCCGTGAGGTTGCGCCGCAGCTGGCCGGACCAGCGGGGCTGCGCCCGCAGCTGATGGCGCAGGCGCATCCGCATCTGCTCGATCTCTTCAAGCACACGGTGGTCGTCGGCGTCCAGGGCCGGAGTCTTGTACAGCATGCCCATATGCCACCAGGACATGATCATCCTGTCAATCCCAAGTGGTCGGAGCCTGCTGTCCCGTCTTAAATGATCTGGCTCCGAGTTGGGATCCTGACCTGCGGCGACCAGTTCAGCTGAGACGTGGAGATGCCGGGAATCTCAGGTGATGTGGTCCCGGGCGGGTGAATGCCGGATGCTGTCTCAGTCGATCTGGTCCGGCTCCGCTGTTTCGAACTGATACCACGCCTGGGTCGTCAGCCACGATTGGTAGTCCCTGAAGATCTGCCCGAGGCCATCGGGCTGTTCTCGCGTGTTGAAGTACTCGCCGAGGAGCCGGTGGAGCGTGGTCACCGCTCTGGTGTCGGCCTGCTGTGTGAGCGGGTGGGCCCATCCGCCGGGGGCGAGGTGGCGGACGAGGATGGGCCAGGCCAGGTCGTGTCCTGTGCCGTGGCGGACGACGAGCCACTCCTGGAAGCCCGTGAGCATGTTCCAGTTGCTTCCGGCATCCAGGCCGAGGATGAAGGCGGTGGTCGAGGCGAAGGTGCCGTCGAGGCCGTGCCGGGTGGGCTCGCGGCGGACTGCGGTCAGTAGCTCCCGGTACTGCTTGAACACGGCGGTATGGAAGGTCTGTTGGGTGGCGGCGAGGTAGTTACCTGTGGTGAGTTCGGTGTGGCTGGTCAACGTGTCCGGGGTGTTGAGCGGGTGGCTGGACATGTAGCGGTGGACTGTTCCGTAGGAGACGGTGGCGTCGTGGTCATCCAGCAGCTTCTCCCAGACTTCCCTCACGGTGGGGAGCTGGCCGGCATGGGTGGCGGCGTGCTCGTTGAGGATGGCGTCGATGGTGGGGCCGACGCGTTCCTTGGCAGGGCCCACGATGGGGGGCCGTTTCTTTCGGGGTGGCGGTGTTGGCGACTTCAGGGCCTGCCGGACCGTGGCGTGACTGACGCGGTGGCGCCTTGCCAGATGAGAGACCGGTAGCTGCTCGGCTTGGGAGTCCTTGCGGATCGCCGCGAAGAGCAGGGCTGATTCATAGTCCTTTGGGCGT
>NZ_JBKIWN010000091.1:0-4844 GCF_058146165.1 Streptomyces sp. AM25
CACCTCGTCGGCGGCCTACCTTACACATCTCCGACTGCTTCGGGAGCCTCGACCACAGGACGATGCTCACGATTCTCGGGGAGAAAATCCACGATAACCGGTTCCTCCGGCTCATCAAACAGATGCTGCAAGCCGGATACCTGGAAGACTGGGTATGGAATGCGACGCTCAGCGGTGCTCCGCAAGGCGGCGTACTCTCACCCCTTCTGTCCAACATTTACATGGACCGGCTGGACAAATTTGTCGAGACAGTACTGATTCCTGAGTACACCCGAGGAAAGCGCAGGAAGAACAATCCCGCGTACTTCAAGATGGCCCAGGGGATGTGGCGTGCTCGCAAACGCGGTGACCGAGCCGTTGTGCGGGAGCTGTGGAAACAGCAGCGCGGCCTGCCTTGTCGAGATCCATACGATCCCGGCTACCGGCGGCTGCGTTACGTCCGATACGCCGACGACCATCTCCTCGGGTTCGCCGGACCCAAGGCCGAAGCCGAAGAAATCAAGGCCCGCCTCGCGGCGTTCCTGCGTGACGATCTCAAGCTGGAACTGAACGAGGATAAGACCGTGATCACTCATGGCCGGACGAAAGCCGCGATGTTCCTCGGCTACGAGATCACTGTCCAGCACAGCCGCGACCGCCCAACGGTCAACGGAACCATCGGGCTGCGCGTTCCACGGTCGGTGATCAAGACCAAGTGCACCCCCTACCTTAAACGCGGAAAACCCGAGCGGCGCCCCGAGTTGATGAACCATGACGACCTCAGGATCATCAGCATTTACGGGGCCGAGTACCGGGGTCTGATCCAGTACTACATGCTGGCCGGCGACGTCTGGAGACTGAGCCGGTTGGAATGGGTCGCCAAGACCTCAATGCTCAAGACGCTGGCCGCCAAGCACGGTTCGACGGTGTCGAAGATGGCACGCAAGTACAAGTCCACCATCGAGACCCCGCACGGGCCACGCACCTGCTTCCAGGCCAGCGTCGAACGCCCTGGTAGGAAACCACGAGTCGCCCGGTTCGGCGGCATCCCCCTGAAAAGGCAGAAGAAGGCGCTCCTTGTCGACCGCCGACCAGCCCCGGTCACCCGTCGAAACGAGCTGATTTCCCGGCTCCAGGCGGGCCGGTGTGAGTGGTGCGAGCAGAAGACGGCGGTGGAAGTCCACCAAGTCCGAAACCTCGCCGACCTCACACAACCGGAGCGATCACAGCCCGCGTGGGCGCAACTCATGGCCCGAATGCGCAGAAAGACCCTTGTGGTTTGCACCACCTGCCATCAGGCCATCCACGCGCAGCAACCCACCGCGACATCCACGGAATAGTCACTGGAGAGCCACGTGCATCGAAAGATGCCCGCGTGGTTCGGACCGGGGGCCGCCCGAAAAGGACCTGCACAAACAGGAACCTCGCGGGCGGCCTACCGGTGTGGCCACGGTGGCCTGCGTCTTCGACGTTCTTCCCGCCCCGAGGCGCCCGCACGATGTGATCCACCCGCCCGGTGGCCGCAGCGGCGAGCGCACTCCTCGCCCGGGACCACGGGCCGAGAACAAGTGGTGCACAGCCTCGCTCATCCATTCGCCGGAGGCGGTGATCGCGGATGCCTTCGCCCAGGCCGAAGCCCGCGACCCTGCCCATCTGCGGCCGTGGGTCGTACTGGCCGACGGCGCCCGCCACCAGCTCGACGTGATCCACGCCGAGGCCGCCCGACGAGGCGTCGCCGTGCACATCCTGCTCGACTTCGTCCACGTCGCAGAGCATGTCTGGGCTGCCGCCCGCGCGTTCTCCCCCGCAGACGCGAACGAGACAGAAGCCTGGGCAGCCGACCGGCTGACCTCGATCCTCGCCGGCCATGCCGCCCGCACGGCCGACGAGATGACTGCCCAGGCCGAACAGGAACGACTTCCCGCGGCCCGGCGCGCGGCCGTCGTCACCTGCCACCGCTACCTGACCGGTCACCTTGACCAGCTCCGCTACGACACCGCCCTGGCCAGAGGATGGCCCATTGCCACCGGCGCGATCGAGGGTAGCTGCCGACACCTGATCAACGACCGCCTCGACATCACCGGTGCCCGCTGGGGACTTATCGGTGCCGAAGCCGTCCTCCAACTCCGCACCCTGGCCGCCAACAGCGACCTCGACGCCTACATGCGCTTCCACGCCGTGCGTGAGCACCAGCGCCTCTATCCCACCCCCAACCAGCAGGACTACGACCTCAGCGCCTGATCACGATCTTCCCTCGAAACGAACCGCACCCGTGCGAATTGATCCCCGCAAGGGCGGTCTCGCACCTCAGGCCCTCGACCGCCGGACCGGACCCGATGGCCACGCGCCGTCGCGGCCTGTGGAAAATGAGCAGCACTCTCGCTTTGCCCGGGTGGAGGACCGTGCCTGCCGGCGCGTTCAACGTCCTTGTTGCAAGGTGCGTTTGTGTGGCAATCGTCGGCCGGTGGGTCCGACGGCTCCAGTGCGGCGGAGCCGTCACGGGCTTCCCGCACGATCGGCTCCAGGTGTTCGAAGGCGGCCGCGATCCGCTGGTCACGCCTGCCACGGATCGTCGTCGCCGAATGATTCGCCGGCCACTTCCCGATCCGCACTCGAGGACCAACGCCCGGGTGGGTCTGCTGAAGACGACCCGGTCGCCGATGTGTCGGTGATGACGGCCCGTCGGAGGGGCCGGGGAGCCCACCCCATCCAGGCACAGGAACCCAGGTGATCGCGCAGCCTTGTGCCTGTGTCTGTCTCCAGCCGCCTCCACACCGCCTTGTGCGCGCCCTCCCGCTCTCACTGCACCCGCTCTGTGAGAGGTGTCACTTAGAAGGCGAGTACACGCAATATCCTTCGCGCGTCTCGCTGTTGGTGTGCAAATTCTCCGGCACCCGCATCCAGTGGTGGCACCGTCCAGGAAGCTTTCCTGCAGCATTGGTTGAATTCTCACCCACAGGCACCCGCATCCACGGCGCCCGGCTCCCCCTCCTCTTGTGGTCATGCAAGCTTGGCTGCACGGATTGATCATGAAATATGACAGACAACCGCCTCAGCCCTCCCTAAACGGGCATTGAGGCTGTTCATGACGATCTTGCTTCCAACTAACGGGATTTTCTGGGGGATTACCCATGCCGAAGAACATCACCCGTCGCCTTGTGATCAGGGGTGCCGCTGTTGCGGCAGCAGGGGCCGTACTGACCGCCCCGGCCGCAACCGCGGCCGGGAGGCCCTCTGCACACACCGCAGACCACTCCGGTCACGAGGCCCGCGACCCCCGGCCGTTCGACGAGGTCTACCAAGGCCGGCACATCGTCGGCACACCCGCCACGAACGGCCACGAAGCCCACCACGGCGGCTTCACCGTCGCGATCGACGGCAAGGAACTGCACATCATGCAAAACGCCGACGACACCTGGATCAGCGTCGTCAACCACTACCAGCCCCATCCCGACCCGCTGATGCTCACCCGCGCGGCCGTCGACAAGCTCCGGGGCGCCACGCTCGTCCCCCTCACCACCTCCTGATCCCGGCCGACCACCGACCGCCCGGCCGGTCACGGCCCGGGCCCCGACCCGAGAGGACACCGCCCCATGGCAGTGCGCAAGAACCAGGCGAGCCTGACGGCCACGGAGAAGCGCAACTTCGTCAACGCCGTACTGGCGCTCAAGAAGAACGGCACGTACGACGAATTCGTGCGGACGCACAACGCGTTCATCATGAGCGACGGCGACAGCACCGACCGCGTCGGCCACCGCTCCCCCTCGTTCCTCCCCTGGCACCGCCGCTTCCTCATACAGTTCGAGCAGGAACTGCAGAGAATCGATTCTTCGGTGACACTCCCCTACTGGGACTGGACCACCGACCGGACCGCGGACGCCTCCCTCTGGGGCGCCGACTTCCTCGGCGGCAACGGCCGCAGCCGTGACGCGCAGGTGACCACCGGCCCGTTCGCCTACTCCACCGGCCAGTGGAACATCAACGTCAACGTCGACAACCGCCCCTACCTCCAGCGCGAACTGGGGGCGGGCGTCCGCACGCTACCCACACGCGCCGAGCTCGACGCCGTCCTCGCCATGCCCACCTACGACACAGCCCCCTGGAACAGCGCCTCGAACGGCTTCCGCAACCACCTCGAAGGCTGGCGCGGAGTGAACCAGGTGAACCTGCACAACCGCGTCCACGTCTGGATAGGCGGCCACATGGCCACCGGCACCTCCCCCAACGACCCCGCCTTCTGGCTGCACCACTGCTTCATCGACAAACTGTGGACCGAATGGCAGCGCATGCACCCCACCTCACGCTACCTCCCCACCAGCAACACCCCCCAAGTCGTCGACCTCAACGAGACCATGCGCCCCTGGAACAACGTCACCCCAGCCGACATGCTCGACCACACCAAGCACTACACCTACGACCACTGACCCCGACCGCTCCACCACACCCACCCCCGGAACCGTTCCGGGACAGACACCCGCAGCACCAAAGTCCGGTGCCATACCCGGGCACCGGTGCAGAGGAAGAAACACCAAGACCGGCCGGGCCAGGCCAAGGCCGCCCCCCGGCACGACGAGTGGGATGACGAGCCATCACGCCGACTGCGGGGAGCCCACCGGGAACCCGCACCCGTCACCGCCCCCGCATGACCAACCACCTGGAGTGCCGTGACATGCTGGCACTCCGGTCTCCCCGGCCCACGGGTCGCAGCGCGGAAGTCTCCGGTGAGTAGAGCCAGCGGTGGTCCTTCCGCGGCAGCGCCGCTGAAGGACCACCGCCATCAGGCCACCCTGCCCGGCCAATGCCGCGTAGTTATTGAACCGAAACTCTTCGGGTTCCTGAGTAGGGTCGGGGACTGACGCGGTGGT
>NZ_JBKIWN010000092.1:0-4859 GCF_058146165.1 Streptomyces sp. AM25
GCCGCCCCACCCGCACCACACCATCACGCACAACAACCTGAGACTCACCAGCAGACAGCACAGCGGCTGCAGGCAGCTCCGCAATGTCGTTGTCGACGTCCACCAGCAGGAACCGGTCCGGGTTCTCCGACTGCGCAGAACGCACCAGACCCCACACCACACTTGCGGCGGGGTCCCGAACCGACTCGGTGTCGTCGGCCGCCACCGCGTTGCGGGTCACGAACACGAGGCGCGTGCTCACCGGCCGTTCCTCCGCCAGCCATTCCTGGAGCAGGCCGAGTACCCGCGCCGACAGCTCGTGTACCGTGCCGGGCACGTCCCGGTCCGCCCCGGTCACCGGAACCACGACCAACACCCGGTCGCCTGTCGCGTCGGCCAGCGCGTCGATGTCGCTGCCCAGAGTCACGCACCGGACGTCGCGTCGCGCACCGGACGTCACCGCAGCCGGGACCCACTCCAAGCGCAGCAGCCCTTCACGGCCGCTGCCGCCCGGAGCCTCGAGCGAGGCCGACGGAGCGCCCAGCCTCAGCGACTCCACCGACAGCACGGGCCTGCCCTCGACGTCGGCCAGCGCCACGGACACGGTGTCCGCGTCCGTCTTGACGATTCGGGCCCGCACCACCGCCGCGCCTGCCGCATGGAGCGACACCCCGCTCCACGAGAGCGGCATCAGCTGCTCGCCGTCGTCGATCCCGGCAAATCCCGCGGCGTGGACCACTGCAGTCAGCAACGCGGGGTGCAGCCCGAAGCGGACGGCGTCCTGGGCCACGGTGCTCGGGAGGGCCGCCTCGACGAACGTCTCCCGGCCCCGCCTCCACACCGAGCGGAGCCCCTGGAACACAGGCCCCCACTCGGCCTGTCCGTAGAAGCCGTCGAGGTCCGTGGCAACCGCTCCCCTGGGCGGCCACACCACTGCCTCGGCGTCCGTCACCCGCTCCCCCCGGACCAGTACGCCGTGTGCGTGCTGGGTCCAGATCCCGTCCAGCGTGTCGGCCGCTCGCGCGTGAAGACTCACCGTGCGGGCGCCGGACTCGTCGGGAGCGCCCACCAGCATCTGCACCGCAACGGCGCCGCCGTGTGGGAGGATCAGCGGCTCGGTCAGCGTGAAGCGCTCGACCCGGTCGCATCCGGCCTGGTCCGCTGCACGGATGGCCAGTTCCAGGAGGCCGGAGGCGGGAAAGACCACCGTGCCGCCCACCGTGTGTTCGGCCAGCCAGGGCTGGGCATTCAGGGACAGCCTTCCGGTGAACAGCAAGCTCTCGCAGTCGGCCAGGGTCACCGTTGCGCCCAGCAGGGGATGTTCGGCGGGCATCAGCCCGGCGCCGGTCACATCGCCCATGTGCACGGCGGGCCGGGGCCAGTAGCGCTCGTGCTGGAAGGGGTAGGTGGGCAGATCCACCCGGCGGGCCCCGGTGCCGTCGAAGAGCCGTGTCCAGTCGATCTCCACGCCGGCCACGTGCAGTTGCGCAAGTCCGGTGAAGAGAGCGACGTCCTCGGCACGGTCCTTGCGGAGCGCCGGTACCGCCACGCTCTCCTCGCGCTCACCCAGGTTCTGCCGAGCAAGGGCGCTCAGGACCCCGTCGGGACCCAGCTCCAGGAAGACAGTGGCGCCTTCGTCGGCCAGCGCCCGTATCCCGTCGGCGAATCGCACGGTCTCCCGGACGTGCCGCACCCAGTACTCGGGCGAGCACACCAGTGCCGCATCCGCCACCGTGCCCGTCACATTCGACACCAGCGGGATCACCGGCGCCGCGAAGGACAGGCCGCCCACCACGGCACGGAAGTCCTCCAGCATCGGATCCATCAGCGCCGAATGGAACGCGTGGCTGACCTGGAGCCGCTGCACCCTGCAGCCTTCGGCAGCGAACCCCCTTGCAACACGCAGGACTTCGGTTTCCGTTCCCGACAGCACGACCGCTTCGGGTCCGTTGACTGCCGCGATGGCCACGCCGTCCACCAAGCGGGTACGAGTCTCGTCCTCAGCAGCCTCGACGGCCACCATGACCCCGCCGGTCGGCAGCTCCTGCATCAGCCGGCCCCGCGCCGCCACGAGCGTGCAGGCATCCTTCAGCGAGAGCATTCCGGCGACGTGTGCGGCCGTCACCTCACCGATCGAATGACCGGCAACGAAATCCGGGACAACTCCCAGGGACTCCAGCAGCCGGAACAACGCCACCTCAACCGCGAACAAACCAGCCTGAGCGTACACAGTCTGGTTCAACAGCTCCTCGTCGTCACCCCAGACGACATCACGCACCGGCCGGTCCAAGCGCTCGTCCAGCTCCGCGCACACCGCATCGAACCCGGCCGCGAACACCGGGAACCGCTCATACAACTCCCGGCCCATACCGAGCCGCTGCGACCCCTGACCAGAGAACAACAACACCAGCGAACGATCGGTCGCCACTCCACGGGCAACCTCCACAGGCTCACCCTCGGCACCGGCCAGCAACACCGCCCGGTGAACGAAACCAGTGCGACCCTTCGCCAGCGAGAAGCCCACGTCCAGCCGCGACGGCCCGGACAACGAGGCCACCTGCTCCAGTTGAGCGGCCAGCGCAGCCTCGGACTTGCCCGACACCACCCACGGCACCACCAGCGCCGACGAAACGGCCGACTCCTCGGCCCCGGCCTCGGCGAGCGGCTCCTGCTCGATGATGACGTGCGCATTCGTCCCACTGATCCCGAACGCCGACACCGCAGCCCGGCGTGGCCGGTCGGTCGCCGGCCAGCCCACGGGTTCCGTCAGGAGCTGCACATCACCGGCCGACCAGTCGATGTGCGAGGACGGCCGATCGATGTGCAGCGTCCTGGGGAGCACACCGTGCCGCATGGCCATCACGGTCTTGATGACGCCGGCAACGCCGGCTGCCGCCTGTGTGTGTCCGATGTTCGACTTGACCGAGCCGAGCAGCAGCGGCCTGTCCCTCGGCCGGTCCTGGCCGTAGGTCGCCAACAGGGCCTGCACCTCGATCGGGTCACCCAGCGGCGTACCCGTACCATGGCCCTCGACGGCGTCCACTTCGTCGGCCTTCAGGCCGGCACTGGCGAGCGCCTGGCGGATTACCCGTTGCTGCGAGGGGCCGTTGGGGGCGGTGAGCCCGTTGCTGGCACCGTCCTGGTTCACGGCCGAACCGCGGACCACGGCGAGGACCTCGTGCCCATTGCGGCGCGCGTCCGACAGCCGTTCCAGCACCAGCACGCCCACGCCCTCGGACCAGCCCGTGCCATCCGCGGCGTCCGCGAACGCCTTGCACCGGCCGTCCGACGCCAGACCGCCCTGCCGCGTGAAGCCGGAGAAACTCATGGGGGTGGACAGGACGGTGACTCCGCCCGCCAGCGCCAGGGAGCACTCGCCCGAACGCAGCGCATGCGCGGCCAGGTGCAGAGCGACGAGGGACGACGAGCAGGCGGTGTCCAAGGTGACCGCCGGGCCTTCGAGTCCCAGGGTGTAGGCGATGCGGCCCGACAGGACGCTCGCGGTGAGGCCGGTGGTGGCATGGCCCTCGACGTCCTCGTCCGAGCTCATCACCACGCCCACGTAGTCCACGCCTGCGGTGCCGACGAAGACGCCGGTCCGGCTCCCCTTCAAGGTGGTCGGGTCGATACCGACGCGTTCGACGGCCTCCCAGGAGGTCTCCAGGAGCAGCCGCTGCTGCGGGTCCATGGCCAGCGCCTCACGCGGGGAGATCCCGAAGAACTCCGCGTCGAACTCGGTCGCGTCGACGAAGCCACCTTCCATGGCGGCGCTGCTGCCGGTTCCCTCTCCGGCGAGCGCTCCGAGGTCCCAACCCCGGTCCGTCGGGAACCCCGAGACACCGTCCCGCCCCTCGGCCAGCAGCTGCCAGAACTCCTCCGGCGAACGCACGCCACCAGGCAGCCGGCAGGCCATACCGACGATGGCGACCGGCTCCTGCTTGCTCGATTCGACCTCCAGAAGCCGCTGCCGAGTCTGGTGCAGGTCGGCCGTGACCCACTTGAGGTAGTCAACGAGCTTGCTGTCGTTCGACATGGGGAGAGGAACCTTCCTGTGATGCTTGTGGTACCAGTGAGGCCTGTGGTGGCGAGTACCGGGCCGACCAGATCCCCCGGTCAGCGGTCGCTCGAACGTCCGAGCTCGTTGTCGATGAAGGCGAAGACCTCATCTGCGCTGGCGGAATCGATCCGCTCGACCACACCGTTCGTCGCAGCGTCCGCATCGACGTCGCGCCACTTGTCCAGGATGCGGAGCAGCCGGGCGGACACGGCTGACCGTGTGAGTTCGTCCGGGTTACCGGCAGCCAGGGCGGCGTCGAGGCGGTCGAGTTCGTCGAGCAGCGACAGTTCGTCCCCCTGCCTCTGCTCGTCCAGCAGTCGGGTGAGGAGGTGTTCGGCGAGGGCGGTGGGGGTCGGGTAGTCGAAGACGAGGGTGGCCGGGAGCCCCAGCCCGGTGACCGAGGTGAGGCGGTTGCGCAGCTCGATGGCCGTCAGCGAGTCGACACCCAGGTCGCGGAACTCCCGCTCCGGGTCAAGGGACTTGACGTCGGCATGCCCGAGGACGGCAGCTGCCTCGGTCCGCACAAGATCCACGACGGAGCGCCTCTGCTCGCCATCGCGCAGTTCCCGCAGCCGGGCAGCGAGGGCGGCGGTCGTACCGCTGCTGCCGACACCGCTCGCTGCGGCACGTTTGGTTCCCCTGACGAGGCCGCGTAGCAGGGCAGGCACTTCGCCCTGCATGCGCGTGGCACCGGACGTACGGCCGAGAGGAATCAGGCAGGCCTGGTCGATGGTCATGGCCGCGTCGAGGAGAGCCAGACCCTGCTCGACCGTCAAGGGCGGGATACCAGAAGCAGTGATACGCCGCATGTCCACCCCGGACA
>NZ_JBKIWN010000093.1:0-4411 GCF_058146165.1 Streptomyces sp. AM25
TCTGACCTGCAGCTATTCAGGATGAAAGAGGTTCAGTGGTATCAACGTGATCATGGACGGTCGTGCCCTTCGACGTTCACCCGCCCCTGTCCAAGATCCGAGCACGCATCACACCTGCCCTGAGGGTCGAGGGGAAACCTTTAATTTCAAGCTAAGGGTGCGGCTTACACCCAGACCTCTTCGTCAGCAGCGGTGCTGGTGCCAGCCTCCGCGACGCGGGGAGTGGCGAGCGCGCTCGGCAGAGCGTATGTGAGCGGAACCTTGGTGAAGATGTCCTCGAAATCTGCGAGTTGCGCGGCTGTGCCGTCGGAGCTGGACCAGCCCAGCCCGTCCATCGTGAGTTCTTTGTGTGCCTGGCCCCGGGCCCATGCGGCGAGGGCCCGGGGCCGCTTGTCCCAGTCGATTCTCACGCGCAGCCGGGCCTGCGTGTCCACGACTGTCGCTCCGTCAGGAAATGTGAAATTGTCGGAGCGCTCGCGGCTCAGGCTCTGGCTGAAGCCGTTGGCCGTCTCCTGTTTGTACGCGACCGTAGCGGATCCGGAGCCGCCGGGCTGAGCGAGCCCCATCTGCGTGCCTGCCACGGCCCCCACGGTAACCGTGGGGCCGGTGGTGACGCTGCTGTTCTGCGTCACCCCACTGTTCGCCCGGCGCGAGTACCCCATGCCGGCCGCCACCGCAGTGACCCGGGACGGCTGCTCGGCCAGGGACAGCCAGACCCGTACCCGGCACCGGTAGCTCCAGGTCCTGCTGCTGCCCGCCAGCTGCGGCAGCACGTGTTCCCCAGCGCCGATGAACGCTGCTCCATACTCCGCGAGCCGTTCTCCCGTCAGCTCCTGTGCGAGCAGTGCGTAATTACGCTCATTCTGCAGGGCCTTCGGCAGAGCGGTGTAGACCATCTCGAAGAGCGTGGGCACGACCCCAAGCCGCAGTACCTGACTGCCTGCCGGAAGCGGCTCGTCCATGGATTCCACCGCCTGCGCACCCCAGCTGCGCAGGGCAGCAAACCGTGCCTCGTGATGGCGTCGCCGCCTCTTCTCCTGCTGCATGGTGAGCAGTCCCGCAATTCCGTGAGCGGGGGGCACTGCTGCATGGGCGAGCGGTGCGGGCTGCGGAGTGAGCACACGCGACCGCACGGGCTGCCGTGCGGGCTGGTTCCTCCGCAGCGCTGTGACAAATTCACTTCCGGTCATCGATACCACCTTGGGGCAAGCAATCTGACTATATATCAGGAGTCTTGCACTGCGGCACCCAGTAAGGAACAGGGCGAAAGTCCCTTACGACCTGGGGGGCAATGGTCTCGGGCGAGGTCGGGCCGTGACGTGGGAAGGGCCGTACGGGTTGGGAGGGTTGTGAAGCGATCCTGGGCCCGTACGGCCTGCAGCCATCCTGCCCTGTCCGGCATCTCCCGCCAACACCTCGGCGAGTTGACCGAAGAACTCGCGCCGAAGTGGACGGCAGTACGAGAGTCGGCTCTGCATGAACGACGTGGCGGGCAACCGCGTAGGGCTGCCGGTGCCCATCTGCGGCATCAGCTGCCGCACGCCGCACTGGCCGAGCCGTACGGCGTGGACCGCTCCACCGTCTCGGCCGCCGTCCGCGAGGTCCGCCCGCTCCCGGAAGGGCTCGGCTTCGCTGCTCCCGACCGGCCCGGAGTGCGGCTGCGCACGGTGGAGGATGTCTTCGCCTGCGCGCCGCGGAGGGCGTGACCCTGCGGATCGACGGCACCGGGGTGCAGGTCCGCCGCCCGCGCGGGACGCCCCGGCCGCAAGGCGTTCGTCTCCGGCAAGAAGAAGCAGAACACCATCAAGACCACCGCCTTCAGTGACCACCAGGGCCGCACCCTCTTCTCCGGCGTCACCCGCCCCGGCCGCATGCACGACCAGACCGCCGTACGCACCGAAGGCATCGCAGAGCAGTTCCACCAGCACCCGACAGTGGAAGCCGAGGTCGACGACGGCTGCCGGGGCCTGGCCAACGAGTTCCCCGGACAGATCTCAGCACCGCCGAAGAAGCTGGCCGAGGACGCCTGCGAAGGGGAGCGACGGGCCTGGCGGGAAGCGAAACGGCGGCAGTCCTCCGCCCGGATCTGCGTCGAGCACACCAACGCCGAACTGAAGAAATGGCGGCCGCTCCAGCGATACACCGGACGTCGTGACGCCTACGCCGAAACCCACCCGGCCATCGCCGGCCTCGTCTCCGACCGCTCCGCCCGCAGGCCCACACAGCACCGCCACAGCACTGAACCGGTACCCGTCCGACAGCCAGCCTGCTGACCAGCCACCACCAGCCGAACCGTCAAGCCCAGACACCCCCACCGCAATTGCCCCCGAGATCGCAAGCCTCAAGGTTCTTGTCTCCGGCCTGGCGGGGTGTCAGGCACCCTGTTAAAGATCGGCAATGGCAAGGCAAAAGGTGAGGCAAGTGAATTTTTGCATTGCGGCGCCTGCCCATATGTCCGGGCCGCTTCCGCAGGCTTCAACTGGTGTGGCCTGTACCGTAGTTCAAAGGGGGAGGATGTCCCGGGAGTATGGCAGGCGGAGATATTGCTGCCCTTTGACCGGGTCTGACGGGCGTGCCACTGTCACTTCTGCACCCGGCCTGGAATGCAGGCCTGTGCTGGCGGTGCTGTCCCCTGCCTGCCGGGAGTTTCGCCAGGCCTGCGCTGCGGCCAGCCCCTTGGGTCGGCCGCAGCGCAAAGTGCATCTTCTGAGAATCCCCGCATGGTCACACAGGATTCAGGCCGTGTCTGGCACAGTAAGAGAAAGGGCCCATACTGATGGTAAACCGCAGGAGCTTCCTCAAGGCAGCCGCCGCTGCGTCTGCGGCCGCTGGAGTGCAGGCCTTTCACATTGCCTATGCGCCCAGTTCACGAGCCGCCGATGCTCCCGACCTGGGCGGCGTCCGGGCAGCCACAGTACGGTGGATGGGGCGGGTCAGAGACGGCGTGAACCTGCGTGATATGTCGATCCCCGGCACGCACGAGTCCTGCGCCCTGTCGTCCGGCGCGAGCGCAGGCTTCGCCCAGTGCCAGGAGCGCGACCTGGACTGGCAGCTGCGGGCGGGGATGCGTTACCTTGATATCCGCTGCCGCCCCCACGACGGGGACAGTTTTACGATCCATCATGGGCCCTTCTATCAGCAGCGCGTGTTCGGATCAGTCCTGCAGGAATGCCAGAAGTTCCTGCAGGCCCATCCCAGTGAAACACTGCTGATGCGCGTTCACGAGGAATACTCCAGCGATAAAGAAGCGTTCAAGCGTATCTTCAGGAAGTACCTGGATGAGAGGCACTGGCGGTCCCTGTTCCACATATCGGACACCTTCCCGTCCCTTGGCGATGTCCGCGGCAAGATTGTGCTCATGTCAGGCTGGCCCTGGCTGGGAGAAGGTCTGACCCTCAGTGACGACAAGGCCTTCGATATCCAGGACATGTACGAGAACCCTGGAGCGGATGCCAAGAAGAAAGCTGTTGCCGAGAAACTGGACAAGGCTGTCGCGGACAGCACACCGCGGTCAAAAATGTACCTCAACCACATAAGTGCCAACGGGGCCGTGAAGCTGACCTGGACCCCGTGGGCATACGCCAGATACCTCAACCCTTACACCCTGGACCTCCTGAACGACCGGTACTCTCCCACTGCCCGGTGCGGGATCATCGCGTTTGACTACGGCGATGCCCCTGGCGGCAAGGCGGACGCCGGCGACATCGACCTGACCGCCGCGGTCATCCGCATGAACGATTTCAAGCAGCCCTCTCTCGGAGCCGGAAAGTCCTACGTCATCTGGAACCGGGCCACGGGCAAGGCACTGGACGCCGGAACAGACCAGACACCAGTTGTCCAGTGGAATTACGACGGGCTTCCTCAGCAGCGCTGGAGGCTGGAAGCCGCCGGCGGCGCGGACCTGTACCGGCTGCGGTCCGAACGGCACAGCACCTACCTGACCTGCCGCACGGGCGGCAGCGCCTTCCACACATCATCCCGCCCCAGCATCTGGAAGATCATCTCCGCCTCCCACGGCTTCCTCCTGCGCGAGCAGGATTCCGGCGGCTACCTTCACATGCCCCACGCGGCCAGGAAGAGCGGCAGTCACCCGGCCCTGGACACCAACACCCAGTACGACCAGTACCAGTGGATGTTCGATGAGCGCGTCCAGGTGCAGTGAGGCTTCTCAGCGAGGGTCATTTCCTGCGGCTGTCCAAGGGGGCGGTGCGGGTGATGCCGCCAGTGCGGCTGGGAGCGAGATGCCGGAGGGGGCGCCAGCACTGTCTGTCTCCGGCGGCAGTGCGTTCCCGGAGGTCCGGATGCCCAGGGCGACTCTGTTGCTTAGTACTCCAGCAGCGGTTCGTTTCTTGAGCTGTGACGGGCCCCGAGCTTTTCGGACACGCGGTCAAATGACTATATCAGGCTGCGG
>NZ_JBKIWN010000094.1:0-4401 GCF_058146165.1 Streptomyces sp. AM25
TCAACCTCCGGTCTCTGGACGCACAGTGGAACAAAATCGAGCACCGGCTATTCTCCCACATCACGATGAACTGGCGCGGACGCCCTCTGACCAGCCACGAAGTCGTCCTCAACACCATCACTGCGACCACGACCCGCACCGGACTGCGTGTCGAGGCCGCTCTTGACGAGGACTCCTACCCGACCGGCATCGCGGTCAGCCGTGAACAGTTCCAGGCCCTGCCGATCACCGCACATGACCAGCACGGCCGCTGGAACTACAGCATCGCCCCGACCGGCACCGCTGCCCCCGCGCCACGCGCCGACGAACGGGCAAGGGCCCGCGCTCAAGCTCTGCAGATGCTCGCCGACCCGCGCCTGACCGGCATGCGCGAGAGCGAACTGGACGTGCTGCGGGCCCAGTTGGCCCCGGCACAGGCGGCAGCGGCCGAGCAGCACCGTTACGTGCTCCGCAAGGGACGACGCGTCGCCACCACCGGCCGCAGCCGGTCCTTGCTGTCAGACGCGGACGAAGTCCTGCTCACCGTCATCTACCTGCGGCAGGTATGCCCACAGGGTGCTGGGCGACCTGCTCGGGATGAACCCCGTCACCATCGGCCACGGCATCAAGGCCATCCGGAAACTGCTGGACGAACGGAAAATCAGCATCACACCCACCGTCGTGCGCTGCTTCACCCGCGCCGAGGACCTCCGCGCCTGGGTCACCGGCAGCGTCCCGGCCGGGCACGCTCCCGCGACACCGACCCGCCAGACGCTGACGGACCCGAGCCTGACCGGCATGTCCCGCGAGGCACTGCATGCCCTGCTCGAAGAACTGATCGTGCCCTATGCCGCCGCGATCGAAGAGCGCCGCCACCGCCAACGCGGCAGCAGCCGGCGTCCGGGCACCCGCGCCGGTGTGTTCCGGCAGAAGATCACCGACGGCGACCGGATCCTCGCCACGATCCTCTACCGCCGCCGTGTCTGCGGCCTCGACACTCTCGCCGAGCTGTTCGGCGTCTGCAAGAGCACCCTGTGGAACGCGATCCGTGACGTCCTGCCGATCCTCGACGACCGCCGCATCGACATCACCCCCGCCGGACACCGCCACCCCACCGCAGCCGACCTGCTCACCTCAGTCGGCGCCGATAACCACCATGTTGTTTCTTGACGGCTTCACCTCGTCCGGGCGTCACTCCGATACGCGTCGAAAGCGGACCACGGCAAGCTCGTCCCGGCCCTGCGAAGGATCTACACGGCTGCGACGGAACAGGCCGCCGAGCAGGCCCTGGAGGAATCCACCACCTCCGGCCTGGGGCGCAAGTACCCAGCCGTGACCCGCACCTGGTCCCAGGCATGGCAGGACTTCGTGCCCTGCCTGGCCTTCCCGCCCGAGATCCGGAAGGTGATCTACAGCACGAACATGATCGAGTCGATCAATGCGCGGCTGCGGAAGGTCACCCGCAACCGCGGCCACTTCTCCACCGAGCAGGCCGCGGTCAAGGTGTTCTACCTCGCGATCCGCGAGCTGATCGAGCCCAAGACCCGCAGCAAGACGCACGTCGCACCGCACTGGAAAGCCGCGCTGAACGCGTTCTCGATCTACTTCCAGGACCGTATCGGTATGTCAGCCCTTTCTCTGTTTTCCGTGCTTGCCTTGTTTTTTTGGCTTCTTTGGGCGGATCCAGATGTTCAGGTCTCTGCCTTCCATGGTGAATTTGGTGTCACGGGGAGGATATTCGTAGTAGGTTCCCACATGCCGTGCCGAGGAGTTTATTCCTTCAGCGGACACGATGATGTCGTAGTTTCTGGGGGCGGGTGCGGTGATGATGTATCGTCCGCTGTCCGTGGCTTCGATGACTGCGTAGGTGGTTCCCTTGTCGCCCTGGATGATGAATCCACCTTCTTCTGGGAGGGGTGTCATTTTCATGTCGGGGGCGTAGTCGTTTTGCAGGTTCAGTCTGGTGGCTTTCGGGATGGGTGTCTCTGCGGTTTCGGCTGTGGTCAGCCGGGGTGTCGTCTTGGGTGTCGGCCTGGTCGTGGTCTTGTGTCTGGCCGGCCGGGTGGTGTTCTTGCGTTTTGTCGGCCTGGGTTTGGGGGTGTGGTTGGGCGGCTGGATGGGAATGGTGGGCCGGGTCGGTTGGGTGGTGGTGGGTGTCTGAGTGGAGGGTGCGGGGGCCCCGTGTTTGGGGTGGATCCATACGTTGAGCATGCCGTTTTTTGCGATTTTTGATCTTCTACCCGGGTATTCGTGCCAGTCCTTCTTGAACGGAAGGTGCTTGGAAGAGAATTTCTGGCCTTGCATGGACACGGCGACGTCGTAGTCCCGGCTGGGAGGCAGGATGATTGTGTAGCCCTGGTCCTTCTTGGGCTGGATGTATCCGTAGGACGCTCCGCTCTCATCAAGTATCTGGTATCCGCCGCCCCGGGTCTGCACCAGTTCCAGAGGAGTTTCGAGGTTGTTCGTAAGGGTGACCCCGGCAGTCTGGGGTTCCTCACTGGGTGCAGGGGTCTCGTGCGGGGTGCCGACCATCCTGCTGAGTACTGTCTGTATGAGGATGGATTTTTCTTTGCTGGAGGACTCGAAAATTCCCTTTATCGTCGCGTCTCTTCTCGTTCTTGCCATTTTGACCCGGTCTCGGGCGGCGACCTGGCCGCCCCAGTAGTGGTAGTCGACGATGCCCGACTCGAATCGGTTGTCGAGCTTCAGCACGCCTTCTCCTGCAGCTATGGCGTTGATCCTGTGCATCCCCTCCATCAGTTCTCGCGAGACGCTTCGCAGCGGCCCTCGGGAATCGGGGGTGAAAAGATCCTCCATACGGGACATGATCTTGTTGTCATACAGTTCGAGGCTCTTCATCAGTGCACTGTATTCAATCGCTTCGCGAAGGCGCTCCCAGTCCTTCTCCGTGTACTCGGGAATGTTGTGTTCTTTGGCGTTGAATCCTTGTTTGTCTTTCATGCGGTAGAAATCTCGTGACGTGATTTTGTCCAGCGGGCCGGTGTCTTCGTATGTCGTCCTCAGGTACTCGAATGCTTTCTCCTCGAGTTCGGTGTTATCTCTGATCGTCTCCGTGTAGAGGTCCTCGCCGCGCCTTCCCCATCTCAGGCTGTCGTTCAGTACGACCAGGTTCTGCAAGCGCGTCATCGCGTTGTCGAGGGCTCCGAAGATCCCGTAGGCGGCCTTGCATACGTCCTGTGCCGCGCGCTTCGGGATCTCACACACCTTCTGGACATGGAAGACGATCAATGAAGCCCAGCTCAGCGCGTCACCTATCGTTGTGGGCTTGCCGGGCATGGCGGCGCCGGGAACGATGTGCCACTTCCAGGTGTTCACGCCGGCCCCGGCCTTGGGCGTGAGTGTCAGCTTGAAGGCCGAGGTTCCGCTGCCGAGCGCGGAAGCCCATGTTTCGCCGAATATTTTCGGATCGAACTGGATTCTGTCTGGCGCGGGGCCGAACCCCAGCTGGCTCGAAGAGAATTTTTCGACGAATTTCTCTCCAATTTTCTCGAAGAATTCTTCCTTTTTCTCCGATTCGCTGTAGACTCTGGGGGTGTCCTCTGTCGTGTCGTCCACATCTTCGACCACCGCGTCTTCTTCGGTGGGCGGCTGGCTCTCGCCGGGGGTGATGCGCCCGAAGCCCTGCTGGGGGCCGAAGACTCTGTCCTCCAGGACTCTGTCCACCCTGTCGAGATCTTCGTCGAACTCTTCCTGCGCCTGGCCGGTGGCTGCCTGAGCGAGGGTGGCGAGGAAGAGTGCGGCTGTGGTGCTGCCCGTGGCGAGGTAGGCGCCCAGGCCGGCGAGGCCGGCGGAGAGGGCGGGCACTGCGGGAGCGGGCCCGACAGAGGTCTCGGGGGCGTGAGGCCCCTGGCCCTGCTCAGCGGTGACGGAGGGCGGGGGGCCGCTTTGGAAGGAGGGGTGTGCGAGCGGCGGCAGGGTGCCGGGACGGTCGGGGAGCTGGGCGAGCGGGTCCAGGCCGGAGCCCTGCGCATGTAAGATCATGAGCAGGGCCTGCACCGCGGTCGGGGACAGCGGGGAGCCGGTGTACCGGGCGTTCCTCTGGAACTCCTGCCAGTGACGCTTGCTGGAGCTGTGCTCTTTCCTCTTACCGCCAGTCTGTCCGTAAGTTTGCCCTTTGAGATTTCTGTACTGGGTGGCATGCCAGTTATGAAGCGTCATGTTGGCCTCGGCTCTTTCGTTTCCTTCTGATCGGTGGCGTGGATCTCCGGTTATGGGCGCCTACCGTTCCATACGGTGCGGTGCGCGGGAGACGATGTGACCTCGGCTGGGAGCCGGCCGGCAAGGCAGCCGGCGGCGGGCTGGCAGGTGTGGGCGGGTCTGAGCGGCCGGGAAGGCAGGAAGGCCTTTAGGGCGTGTATCGAATGTGCTGGTCACAGCCACTCGTTGATGGCTGCGATGGTC
>NZ_JBKIWN010000095.1:0-3993 GCF_058146165.1 Streptomyces sp. AM25
CAGGGCCCCTGATCTCCAACTGAAGGGCGAGCCGTTCGCTGCCCTGGACGCGGCCCTGCGCGCCGACCTGCGGGCCGAGGTCGCGGCGACGCTGCGGCGCGCCGGGGCGACCGCGATCCTGGTCACACACGACCAGGAGGAGGCCCTGTCCTTCGCCGACACCATCGCCGTCCTGCAGGCCGGCCGCACGGCCCAGCAGGCCGCCCCGCAACAGCTCTACCGCGAGCCTGCCGACATCGCCATCGCCCGCTTCCTCGGCGAGGCCAACCTGATCCCGGCCACCGTGGCGGACGGCAAGGCCGAGACCGCCTTCGGCACCCTCCCGCTGACCACGGCCCAGGACGGCGAGCGGAGCGGCCTGGTCCTGCTGAGACCACGTCAACTCCGCCTCCGCACCGCCCCGGCCCCGGGCACGGTCCGCGCCCGGGTGCGGACGTGCCGCTTCCGCGGCCACGACCACAGGATCGAACTCGTCCCCACGGCCCCGGACGGCCTGCCGCCCACCCTCATCGCCTACACCGACGCCCCGTGGCCGACGGGGGAGGCGTACGTGGAGGCGCACGGGCCGGCGCATGTGGTGGAGGAGCGGTAGGGGGCGGGTAGCCCTGGCTGTGCGCGCGCAGCGCGACGATGGGCCATTCGCATGCCGGAATCCGTGAGAGGGGGCGGGGCAGGCTCGGTGGCGGCCCCGCCCTTACGCCCCCTCTACGCCACCCCGACTAATCTGCCTTTGACCAGCAAAAACGCCCCTCCCGGAGGGAGAGGCGAAGGGTGGTGCGCGGAGCGCCCCCGGCAGGACTCGAACCTGCGGCCAAGCGCTTAGAAGGGGCGTGGCCTCTCGCGCGTGGGCAGGGCTCTGACCTCGTGCTTTACGGCTGCGGAGGGTCCTTGCTATTCCGCGGCACCGCGCATTCACCGGAAGGAGCAGTTCCGCCTGTCTCGATGGCGCCGGGACCGGTACGGCTCAACCGGCCGGTGTACCTGGATCCTGCACGCTCATGTCCTGTTCAGAGCCAGCGTGGAGTGGGTGAACCATCGGGGTCCAGCCCGTTCGGCCACCTCTCCTCCGTCAGGTGGAGCATGCCGGCGTCTGCAACCTGTCGGTAGAGGGTTTCAGCGCCCTCCTGGTCTCCGGCTTCCTCCCGCATCTGCGCCAGGTCCGTCAGGGCGTTGGTGTGGCCGGCGTCGACGGCCTGACGGTAGAGGGTTTCGGCACCCTCCTGGTCTCCGGCTTTCTCCCGCATCTGCGCCAGGTCCGTCAGGGCGTTGGTGTGGCCGGCGTCGACGGCCTGACGGTAGAGGGTTTCGGCACCCTCCCAGTCCCCGGCCTTCTCCCGCATCCGCGCGAAGTGCACCAGGGCGTGGGGGCGGCTGGTGTCGATGGCCTGTCGGACAAGGGCGCTGGCGCCCTCCTGGTCTCCGGCTTCCTCCCGCATCCGCGCCAGATCCGTCAGGGCCCACACGCGGCCAGCATCGGCGGCTTGCCAGGCAAGGGTTTCGGCACCCTCCTGGTCTCCGGCTACTTCCCGTATCAGCGCCAGGTCCGTCAAGGCGTTGGGGTGGCCGGCGTCGACGGCCTGTCGGTAGAGCCTTTCGGCTTCTTCCCAGGCCCCGGCCACCTCCCGCATCCGCGCCAGGTCCATCAGGGCCCAGGTGTGGCCGGCGCCGATGGCCTGCAGGACGAGGGCGCTGGCACCTTCTTGGTCTCCGGCTTTCTCCCGCATCTGCGCCAGGTCCGTCAGGGCGCTGGTGTAGCCGGCGTCGACAGCCTGCTGGTAGAGGGTTTCAGCAGCCTCCCGGTCCCCGGCCTCATCCCGCATCCGCGCCAAGTACACCAGGGCATAGGAATCGCCAGCATCGGCGGCCTCCCAGTAGAGGCTTTCGGCGCTTTCCGTGTTTCCAGTCGCCTCCCGCACCTGCGCCGGCTCTGTCAGGGCGTAGGAATCGCCGGCGTCGACGGCTTGCCGGTAGAGACTTTCGGCGCCTTCCGCGTCTCCGGCTTCGTCCCGCATGCGCGCCAGCTCTGTCAGAGCGCTGGGGTGGCCGGTGTCGGCGGCTCGGTGCCAGAGGTAGTAGGCCCACTGTTTGCGGTGTCTGGCTTCGGCGGCTTTGGCGAGATTGTTGAGGTCGTCGGGGTGAGCGAGGTGGGCGTGGGCGGCATGCCAGAAGGAAGCAGGGGGACACAGCCGCGCACGGGTGGCACGACCATGCTGTTCGAGGTAGTCCGCAAGGCGAAACACTGGTCCGGTTGCCAGGCCAGGCGTGACAGCGGGCGTCACTCCGCTTGGGGGACGGCGCGGGGGACGGAGGGCGCTGCGGCGTAGTGGGGCTTGCTTGCCGTAGACGGGGCGGGCGAGGTCGGCGAAGGCGGCCTCGGCCCAGTCCTCGGAGAGCTGATCGTAGTCGTGGTCGGTGAGGTAATCCGCGGCAGCGTCGGTGAGGAAGGACTGGGGGAGGTGGAGGCCGACCCCGAGGCGGCGGGCGTCCATCGCGGCCTCCATCAGGGCCCGGACAGCCGGACTGCCCTGTTCGTAGCGGCGCAGGAGTTCGGGAGCGCCAGCGAGATCCTGGGCGAGGCGCCCGTGGGTGTAGGCGCGGGTGAGGGCGTCCGCCAGCAGCCGGTCGCCGTCCCGGGCGAGGGCTGTCGCCACGTGGAGCGCGTCTTGGTCAAAGGCGTCGGGGACGGTGAGGGTGTGTCCGGTCAGCAGTTCGCGGACTCGGCTGTGCGGATCGGGTTCGTGGGGGCGTGGCAGGGCGGTGTAGCGGTCGGCGTACTCGGGCCACAGGGTGCCCAGGACCAGGACCGGACCGCGGCCGGGGTGGGTGAGGAGGGTGTGGAGGGCGGCTGCGATGCGCTCGCCTGCCTTCGGGTCGCCGAGGTAGTGCTGGGCTTCGTTGAGCCACACCACCGTGCGCGGGGTGACCTGTTCGAGGTCGACGAGTGCGGCTTCGGCCCGGGTCGGGTCGAACGGGTGCCACAGCCTCCACCCCTGGACTGCAAGCGGTTGCACGGCCTCCCAGCACGCCCGCGTCTTGCCCGTGGAGGACGAGCCGACCAGTACCAGCATCCGGCTTCGGCCCTCCGCGGCTCCGCGCACCGCCTCGGTCAACACCTGATCGTGCGCCCGGCGAACGTAGCCGGACAGCGTCCGCACCAACGGGGCGCCCGAGTCGGCCCCGGTGGCGGCTCCCGAAGGATGGACCTCCAGGGCGTGAGGGTCCCACTCCCCGATTAGCTTGCCCGGCCCCTCACCCTGTGGGGACACAGACCCGCCCGCCTCGACCGCACTGCGCCGCAACTCCAGCAACTCCCGCTCCGGCAGGCGGAGCGCGCGGGCCAGAGCCACGACCGTATCGGCCGACGGGACGGGCCCGTCGGGCCGCAAGGCCGCATGGACGGTGGTGCGGCCCAGCCCCGACTGGGCAGCAAGCTGGGTCTTGCTCAGCCGCTTGCGGGCCAACCCGTCGGCCATTGTGTTGCGCAACCTCGTCAACGGGTCTTCTCGCCCGCCGTCTTCCTCGCCTGGCACCCGGCCCCCTGTCATGTGTGTTCGCCGATGTTCATCTTCGTCCGGCCGAACCGTGGCGAACATCGATTCCACGAACTTTGGTCACGTCAACATCCCACCGTGCAGGAGGAGATCACCGTGACCCGCCTCGCCATCGTTCTGCTTGCCATCGCTGTGGTCGTCGCCTTCGCGCTCTTGGCCTCCGCCGCTGCTGCCACACTGGCCCGCCTCGACGGCGCCACCTACCCAGCCGCCCTGATGCGCGCCGCCACAGCCTTCGCCACTGTTCTCACCCTGGCCGCTGCCGTCACCGGCGCACTCACTCAATTCCTCCCCTAACCAATCCGCACCATGACAAAACGCGATACTGCTCAGCCTGGGCTTGGTACCTACTAGTACTAGTAGGTACCCCAGCAGAAAGAGCCTGCTGGCTCGCGCTCCTCCTACTCAACTTGAGGGAGTGTCATGAATTAGGTGGGAACTT
>NZ_JBKIWN010000096.1:0-4038 GCF_058146165.1 Streptomyces sp. AM25
CCTGCCTGATTCCTCTCGGCCGTACGTCCGGTGCCACGCGCATGCAGGGCGAAGTCCCTGCCCTGCTACGCGGCCTCGTCAGGGGAACCCGGAGGACCGCGGCACATGCCGAAGGCGCTTCGGGAAAGGCAACCGAACTCGCAGTTCACCTGGCGGAGTTCGAAAGGGGCGAGCAGGTCCGCTTCCTCGTCGACATGGTGCGGACGGAGAGCGCTGCTGTTCTCGGACACACATCGGCCAAGTCCGTAGATCCGGCGCGGGAGTTCCGCGACCTTGGCGTCGACTCGCTGACGGCCATCGAGCTGCGCAACCGCCTTACCTCGGTCACCGGGCTGGGGCTCCCGGCCACCCTCATCTTCGACTACCCGACCCCTGCCGCCCTCGCCGAACACCTCCTCGCCCGACTGCTGGACGAGCACAGTGACACGGACGTCCCGGCCCCGACCTCTGCGGTGGTCGGCGACGACCCCGTGGCCATCGTCGGCATGTCCTGCCGCATGCCGGGTGGGGTCAGGACGCCGGAGGGTCTGTGGGACCTCGTCCTCGAAGGCCATGAGGGGACCGGCGACTTCCCGACCGATCGAGGCTGGGACCTGGAGGCCCTGTTCGGCTCCGGGCCCAGGAACCGCAGCGGAAGCGCCACGCGGCGCGGCGGGTTCCTCACGGAGCTCGGCGACTTCGATGCCAACTTCTTCGGGATCTCCCCGCGTGAGGCACTGGCCATGGACCCGCAGCAGCGCCTGCTGTTGGAGACCTCCTGGGAGGCGTTCGAGCGGGCCAGCATCGATCCGACGACGCTGCGCGGCAGCCGCACCGGTGTCTTCGTCGGAACGACCGGCCAGGACTACGCGACACTGGTGATGAACTCCCGTGAGGACGTGGAGGGCCACGCCAGCACCGGGCTCGCGAACAGCGTGATATCCGGACGGGTCTCGTACACCTTCGGTCTCGAAGGCCCTGCGCTCACGATCGACACCGCATGTTCGTCTTCCTTGGTGGCGATGCACCTGGCCGCGCATGCGCTGCGCTCGGGTGAATGCTCCCTGGCGCTGGCGGGCGGAGTCACCGTGTTGTCGACGCCTATGAGCTTTCTCGGCTTCACGCGGCAGGGTGGTTTGGCGTCGGATGGTCGGTGTAAGGCGTTTGCGGATGCGGCGGACGGTACGGGTTGGTCCGAGGGTGTGGGTGTGCTGGTGCTGGAGCGGTTGTCGGATGCGCGCCGCAACGGGCATCCGGTGTTTGCCGTGATGCGCGGTTCGGCGGTCAACCAGGACGGTGCCAGCAATGGCCTCACGGCCCCCAACGGGCCTTCGCAGCAGCGTGTCATCCGTCAGGCGCTGGCGAACGCTCGCCTGTCGGCTGCCGATGTGGATGTGGTCGAGGGGCATGGGACGGGTACGACGCTGGGCGATCCGATTGAGGCGCAGGCGTTGTTGGCGACTTATGGCCGTGATCGTGGTGCGGGGCGGCCTTTGTGGCTGGGGTCGGTGAAGTCGAACATCGGGCATACGCAGGCTGCTGCGGGTGTGGCCGGTGTGATCAAGATGGTGATGGCGATGCGGCACGGAGTCCTGCCACCCACGCTGCACGTCGACCGGCCGTCCTCGCACGTCGACTGGACCGAGGGGGCGGTCGAGCTGCTGACCGAGGCCACCGAGTGGCCCGATGTGAACCGTCCCTGGCGTGCGGGTGTGTCGTCGTTCGGGATCAGTGGCACGAATGCGCACGTCATCATCGAGCAGGAGCCGTTCACCGAGGCCGTGGTCGGGGCCGAGGAGTCGGCAGTTCCGCCGATGCTGGTGGTGCCGTGGGTGGTGTCGGGCAGGTCCGAAGCCGCGCTGGCTGCCCAGCTGGAGCGGGTGGCCTCGTTGTCCGGGCCGTCGCGGCTGGACGTGGGCTTCTCGCTGGCGAAGGGTCGCACTGGTTTCGTACACCGGGCGGTGTTGCTGGCCGGTCCCGAGGGTGAACTTGTGGAAGTCGCCCGCGGAGCGGCCACTGAACATTCGCTGGCGTTGCTGTTCTCCGGTCAGGGGTCGCAGCGGCTGGGCATGGGCCGGGAGTTGTATGAGCGATTCCCCGTCTTCGCGGTGGCGTTCGATGCGGTGTGCGCCGGGCTGGACGGGCACTTGGACCGGCCGGTGCGTGATGTCGTCTGGGGCGATGACGAGGAGCTGTTGAATCAGACTGCTTACGCTCAGGCTGGTTTGTTCGCGGTTGAGGTGGCGTTGTTCCGGCTGCTGGAGTCCCTGGGAGTTGTCCCGGATTTCGTTGCCGGTCATTCGATCGGTGAGGTGACGGCCGCACACGTTGCCGGAGTGCTCTCGCTGGAGGACGCCTGCACGCTGGTGGCGGCGCGAGGCCGGCTGATGCAGGCACTTCCCGTCGGTGGGATGATGCTGGCCGTTGAGGCCACCGAGGGTGAAGTTGTGCCGTTGCTCGGTGAGTCCGTCTCGATTGCGGCCGTCAACGGCCCTTCATCCGTGGTCGTCTCCGGCGCCGAGGAGGCCGTCGAACAGCTCGGGGCGTTCTTCGAGAGTCAGGGTCGCAAGACGACCCGGCTGAAGGTCTCCCACGCTTTCCACTCGCCGCTGGTGGACCCCATGCTCGACGACTTCCGCACAGTCGTGCAGCGCCTCTCGTTGCAGGCCGCCCGCATCCGCGTGGTGTCGAATCTTACGGGCAGGGTCGCCACCGACGAGCAGCTGACTTCTCCGGACTACTGGGTGCGGCACGTCCGCGAGACCGTGCGCTTCGGCGACGGTATACGGGCACTGACCGGCGAAGGAGTCACGGCCTTCCTGGAGCTGGGCCCCGACGGTGTGCTCACTGCCCTCTCCCAGGGGTGCCTGGGAGAGGAGGGCGCGGGCGTCGTGGCCGTCCCGGTTCTGCGGAAGGGGCGGCCCGAAGAGGACGCGCTGCTCTCCGGGCTCGCTGGCATGCATGTTGCCGGGGTGCATGTCGACTGGTCACGGATCTTCGACGGCGCTGGCGCCCGCCGGGTGGATCTTCCCACCTACGCATTCCAGCGGGAGCGCTATTGGCCGACGCCGGCCGTGCGCCTGGGCGACGTGAGCGGTGTGGGCCTGACATCGACCGAGCATCCGGTACTCGGCGCAGCAGTTCCCCTGGCCGACTCCCAAGGCATCCTCCTGACCGGCAAGTTGTCCCTGAAAGCTCAGCCGTGGCTCGCCGACTGCACGATGGGCGGAAAGCCTGTCTTCCCGGCTGGGGGCTTCCTGGAGATGGCCCTCCGTGCGGGTGACCAGGTCGGGTGCGAGCGTATCGAGGAGTTCACCCTGGCCGAGCCCTTGTTCCTGCCCGAGGACGGTGCCGGCATGGCGGTTCAGGTTCGGGTGGATGCCCCCGAGGAGTCGGGTGATCGCGTGGTGCGCTGCTACACGCGCCCGGCCGATGCGGTTCCGGACGCGCCGTGGACGTGCCACGCCACCGGCACGCTGGCTGTGGAGGAGTTGGCGGCGGACTTCGATGCGACCGTCTGGCCTCCGCAGGACGCGGTTCCCGTGGATCTGGCGGACCTCTACGCATACGAACACGGCGGCGTCGGCCCTGCCTTCCGGACAGTTCGGTCCGTGTGGCAGCGAGGCGACGAGGCATTCGTCGAAGCGGTACTCCCCGGACAGCTCGGCGAGGCCGCCTTGTTCGGTCTGCACCCGGCACTGCTGGAGGCGGCCGTGCAGACGGTGGGATTCGTCGGTATCGACGACAGCGCACAGTTGGCGCCGGTGTCGTGGAATCGAGTCTCGCTCCATGCGACCGGAGCCTCGACGGTCCGCCTGCGTATCACCCGGCTCGGCGAGGAGACGGTGTCCGTGAGGATGTCGGACGCCGAGGGCGTGCCGGTGCTGTCCGCGGAGTCATGCGTCGTGTCGGCTTCGAAGATCTCGGCGACCATGCCTTCCCGGGGCCCGGGCGAGGGTCTGCTGCGTTTGGAGTGGGTTCCGGTTCCGGTGGTGGGTGGTGCGTCGTCGGGTGGGGTGCGGTGTGTGACGTTCGGTGTTGAGGTCGGTTCGTTGGCGG
>NZ_JBKIWN010000097.1:0-3758 GCF_058146165.1 Streptomyces sp. AM25
AGGCCCACGAAAACCCCGAAAGTCGAGTTCCTTAGCGTCAGCGCGTGAAAACAACCGCCGGTGACACGAACGGTCGCAGCTGCCACGGGCACCGCACCGACGGCCCAGGCAAAGCCGCAGGCCAGCACGCTGCCGACGACCGTGGTGTACGCCTGCGGTGCGGGCTGGTGAACAGCCTCGGCAACCCACCGGTGCCCAGCCGCCACAGCGGAAAATGACCACGCACGTCGCACCGCCATACCCGAATCATCCGACACATCACTGGCAACGAGCGGCACCTGGCAGACGTCGCGGACACGACCGCGGGGACACCACACCCGGCCTGCCCCACGCACCGAAGCGGCGCAGGTCTGCGAAGGCTGCGGCAGGAAGTGACCTGGCTCAAGGGCGGTGTTGGTGCACCGGAAGGGCAGCCGTGGGATGTTCTCCGGCTCTCGCCCGCGCCGCTGGTGCGCCGCGGGCGGATCTTCATGCTGTGCGGGCGTTGCCGGCGTTGCCGGCGTTGGCTGGGTTGTAGGGGTGCGGGCGGTGGACGGTGCGGCCTGTGTTGGCGTCGTTGTACAGGTCCTGGGCGTCCTTGCCGTAGAGAGGTGAGTAGCTGACGCTGTCATCGTTGGCGTCGTTGCCGCCGCCGTTGTAGCCGCCTACGTTCCCGATGACCTTCCCGGTCTGCGTGGCGGGGTTGTAGCCGGTGATCCACGGGCCTCCGGAAACGCCCCCGTAGAAGCCCCCGCACACCATCCGCATCTGCCGGAAGCCCGGCAGCCGGCTGGTGGAGACATCGCAACGCACCGCTTTGTGGGCCCGGTTGACCGTGGAGGACCCGGGATATCCGATCACTGTGACGCGGTTGTCGTAGCCCGGGGTCCGGGTGAACGTCAGAGCTCCGACAGCGGATTCGACCGTCCTGTGTTTGCCGTTCGCGGCCACCCGCACGAAGGCGAGATCCAGATCCGATGCCGCCTGCTTGGTGTTGGCCCGGTAGCGAGGGTCCACAAAGAGGCGGGTCACCGGGTAGATTCCGTAGGGCTGGGCGGCGGCGGAGGAGCCGAAACGGTAGTCGGGCACGAAGATGGCGTGCCTGGCCCGGGAGAGGCCGATGCCGCAGTGCCCGGCCGTCAGCGCGAGGCTGCGGCCGCTGCTGTGCACCACACTGCCCGTGCAGTACGTGGTCCCGCGGCCGAGCGGACTGCCGTCGAAGAAGAAGGTCCCGACCATGGGCAGCCCCTCGAAGTGCTGGGCCATCCGCGGAGACACATGAGTGCGGGCGGGCCGCAAGGCGGCAGCCGACGGGACCGTGGCCAGACGCAGAATGCCGGCCAGGCCCAGGGGGAGAGCGCCTGTCATCCGCCGAGCGGTCCAGTACGCCTCCTCCTCACGCATCCGCCCGGGTCCCGGCGGGGGCAGAGAGCCCAACAGGCCTGAGGCCAGCTGCGTTTTCTCCCGCACTGCTGACGTGACAGGCGCGCCTGCTTCCTGGCCGGCGGAAGCCGAGGACAGCGGCCCCCAACCGACACCGAGCGCATCCGCACACAGCACGAGCGCCACGCCTATCAGCCATCTCGCACGCATTGAGCCCCCCTTGAGAGAGATCCATTCCGCAACGGGTGAGTGACGAAAAACCGTTGGACGGTCCGACGATATGGTCAACGCTCCCTGGCGTGGCAGGGACACGGCTGCTGCCCGGGTCCAGCGGATGCCAGACCTCATCGCTGACACCGGCTGAAACGATCGCGGCCAGCGGGTGTCGTTCGCTGCGGGCATGTACTGCCGATGCGCCATTACGCTTGATCGCTTATCGATGCCCCGGCAACGGGGAGGGGCGCAGTCGCACATGTCTGCGGCGCGCGGTCGCATCCACGCGCCTGCTTCCGCCATGCGCTCTCGCACACTGCTGCACATTGATTGCAGGTGCAAGATTTTCGCGCCTATGGTGGTGCCCCTACGTGCCGTAAGGGAAAGGGGCTCTGCGATGGCCTCCGGTCCTTCTTCTGCTGTCTGTGGCATACGTTCGCGCTGGCGTCGGATGGCGGGGGCGGTGAGCCGTCGCGAGTGGCGGCGGCTGGGCGGGATGGCGGCAGTCGTCCTGGCGCTGCACGTCATCGGATGGCTCACCGTGGTGGCGCTGGTGGCGCCTGAGCACTACAGCCTCGGGGCGCAGTCCTTCGGCGTCGGTATCGGGCTGACCGCCTACACGCTGGGGCTGCGGCACGCTTTCGACGCTGATCACATCGCGGCGATCGACAACACCACCCGCAAGCTGATGCGTTCCGGGCAGCGGCCGTTGTCGGTGGGCTTCTGGTTCTCCCTCGGCCACTCCACGGTCGTCTTCGTCCTGGCCTTCCTGCTTGCCCTCGGCATCAGGTCTCTGGCCGGGCCGGTCCAGGACGACGGATCCGCACTGCACGACGTCACCGGCTGGATCGGCACCACGGTCTCCGGGGTCTTTCTCTACGCGATCGCCCTGATCAACATCGTGATCCTGGCCGGTATCTGGAAAGTGTTCCGCACGATGCGCGCCGGGCACTTCGACGAGGCGGAACTGGAGGAACAGCTCAACAACCGCGGTCTCATGAACCGCCTGCTGGGACGCGTGATGAAGTCGATCACCAGGCCGTGGCAGATGTATCCGGTAGGGCTGTTCTTCGGCCTGGGCTTCGACACCGCCACCGAGGTTGCCCTGCTGATCCTGGCCGGCTCGGGCGCCGCCTCCGGCCTGCCCTGGTACGCCATCCTGTCCCTGCCCGTCTTGTTCGCAGCAGGCATGTCGCTGCTGGACACCATCGACGGGACGTTCATGAACTTCGCCTACGGATGGGCGTTTTCGAAACCAGTCCGCAAGGTCTACTACAACCTCACCATCACCGGCCTGTCGGTTGCCGTCGCCCTCCTCATCGGCACCGTCGAACTCCTCGCCCTCCTCGCCGGCAAACTCGGCCTCCACGGCGGCTTCTGGGACTGGGTCGGCGGCCTGGACCTCAACGTGATCGGGTTCGCCGTCGTCGCCCTGTTCGTGGCGACCTGGGCCATCGCCCTGATCGTGTGGAAAGCCGCCCGCATCGAGGAGAAGTGGACCGCCAGCATCCACCCCACCGAAGGCGCCACTGACTGACCGACCGCCCCCTGCGCCCGGGTGTCGGCCTGCTCGATGTAGCAGCCGGTGGTGAACCCGGCTTTCTCCAGGACCTCGGCGACCGGCAGGCTGAATGCTTCCTCGTAGCTGTCCTCGATCCGGTCATGGTCGATGACGAAAATCGCTGCGCGGCGCCGGGGTCTGGTGGGCATGCGGGCAACCGTAGATCCGGAGTACGAGCTTCGGGAGAGGGCGTGCTTGCGGGCAGGACGCACCACCCCGGTGTCCGAGAGCAGAGCGGTGTCCCCTCGGGGTGCTGGCTCAGCTGGCGGCCCACGCCGACGGTCACCGGCGCACCGGGGTGAACGTCGCTTCCTTCGCCCTGGTTGCCCTGCGCGCCGAGGGTGTGCGCGGGCGGGCGATGCAGGCTCCCTACCCGAGGCTGCGGGCCCTGCTGCGGGCGGTCGGGGATGCTCCGTACGAGGCGGACGAGGCCGGGGACGTCCGGTTCCGCCTGCCCGACGGGGATGGCCGGGAGCGGTGGCTGAGGCTGGATGAGATCCCGCTGCCGCCGGCCACTCCGGCCACTCCGGCCACTCCGGCCGCTTGGCCGCGCCCGTGTGTGCGATGACTTTAAGGAAGCTGCCACCATGGGCGCTCGACTTTCGGGGTTTTCGTGGGCCTC
>NZ_JBKIWN010000098.1:0-3722 GCF_058146165.1 Streptomyces sp. AM25
GATCACCGCGACTTTGCAATCGCCCTGCACGTCCCCGGCTCCGTAGATCAGCGTTGCTCGCATGGGAATCGTTGCCTAGGTTTTTCTTCGTCCTTCTTCCGGTCCTTCCAGCGTTGCCAGCCCCGCGCGACTCTGCAACGCGAGACCGCCGGCCGCTCCCGGTGGGTGACGAGGGCGGCACCATCGGTCACCGATACGCAACGCCTCCGGAATTCGCCATTTCCATGACGGTCCGTCAACTTTGCGGAACCCCACGGACATCGGGAATCCCAGACCCTATCCTTCCCCCACCGTCTACCTGACGCTTTCGTACGACGCGTGGGGAGAGCCATGGGGGAAAGACTCTACGGCCAAGACGCGGTACTCGACGGACTGATCCCCCGGCTGGTGGGCCTGGAACGCACCGGCGGCGGCCGGGTCCCCTTCGAGGACCGCGACCGGGCTCCGATCGTGCAGATATGCGGCGGGCTGGGCAGCGGGAAGAGCGCCCTGCTCGGCGCCCTGTACGAGGGCTATCACGACCGCGTGCCCCTTGCACGGATCGATCTGGCCGCACCCGGATTCCAGGAGGGCGGGGCGGCGGACGGCCCGAACTCCTCGCCGGTCACGAACGTTCTCTACCTGCTGTCCTACAAACTCGGGCTGAAGCTGCGCGGCACCCGCCGGCCGCCGCGCTTTCCCCGGCTCTCCGTCGGTCTGCTGGTGGTCACCGCCTGGGAGCCCCGGGGCACCTTCCCGGACCGGCTCAGGGAGGCGGAACGCAGCCTCCGGGAAACCGTCGGGACGGGCGACGCCGACCGCAGGCAACGCAGGGAATCCCTGCAGAGGTGGCTGGACGCCCTCATCCCGCTCCTCACCAACGCCATCGCCCTGCCCGCTCCCCTGGACGAGATCTTCCCCACCGTCCTGACCACGGCTCGCGACCTCCTGCTGGCCCCGCGTCCGGACAGGGGTGCGCTGCACTGGTGGAGCGAGCAGCTGACGATCGCCCAGGGCGACGGCCTGCAGAAGCTGTTCGCCTTCGTGCGCGACTTCCGCAGGGGCGACGAAAGCCGCGGGAAGGCCGAGGAGTTGCTGATCGCGGCGCTCCTGGCCGACATCGACGACGACTACGGGCGGCTGCACCGCGCCAACCGCACCCCGCTCCCGTTGATCCTGCTCGACAACGTCCACAGCCGCTTCGCCGCCGGCTTCTTCGACCAACTGGTCGGCGCCTACGACTGCTTGGGGCGCTCCGGCCACCCGGTCACCCGCCCGGTCGTCGTGGCGACGTCGCTCGGCGACCCCAGGCCCCTGACCCAGCTGTCCGAGGTCGGGACCCCCGTCGACCCCGGCCGCCACAGATCCTCGTCCCACCGGGTCGCCTACCCGCCGCTGCTGCGGCTGGGGCTGCCGCCGGTCCGGCGGGACGACATCATGAGCATGCTCAGCCCGCTCGACTACCCCGCGCGCCTCCCGCTCCTCCTCGACCGGCTCAGCGGAAGCCGGCCGGGCAGCGCCCGGCTCCTGGCCGACACGGCCAAGGCGCTCCCCGCGACCGGCGAACGTCTCGGCCTCGCCGAGTTCCTCGCCCTCTTCCACGACGGGTCACCGTCCGGCCTCACCCGCAGCGCACTCCAACAGCTGCTGCCCGAAGCAGGGTTGCGGGCGCGGCTGCCCCTGCTGTCGGCGGCCCTGGACGAGAGCGCCGCGCGGCGCCTCGCGGAGGCGTTCCAGCACGAGGAGAACGCCGTCGGGCAGAGCCCCCGGGAGCGCGTGCACGAGGCCAGGGATCATCTGGACGCCTCCCGCTGGAACCTGCACCCCTGGCCCGCGGTCCACGGAGCGGTGCCCTTCGTCGCCGATCGCGCACTGCGTGCGCTGCTGCTGATGCGGTTGCGCGCCGAAGGCCCGGAGGAACGCTGGTACCAGATCCACCGCTGGCTCCGGGCGGGCTACACGCCGGGCAACGCCGAAGCCGAGCCCGGCGGGCAGGAACTGCCCTATCTGCACCACTCGCTGGCGCTGGGCGAGGTGGACCTGGTCGTGCGCGTCCTGCACGAGCGCTTCGGCCGGGACGGCTGCGCCGCCTGGCTCTCCGGCGTGAACATCGTCTGCGCCGCACCGGTTCCGCCCGGCGAAGCCGCCCGGGTCTACGACGCCCTGGTACGGCCGGTCGACTACGGCGGCTGCACCACCTGCGCGAACCCGGCCGCGGTTCCGGTGCACTGGGCGATCAACAGGCTGGTGCAGGCGCTGTGGCGGCAGTCCGATCCGCTGGCGGTGCCCGTCGACGGGCACGTCCAGAAGGTCGGGGCGGCGCTGCGGACGCTGTACGAGCACGTCGAGGACGACGACGCGCTCCACCGGGCCTGCCTGGAGTGGCCGAGGCGGCTGGTCGAGGGCGTCCAGGCCCCCGACCTGCCGATCGAGGGAGGGATCAGCGTATGAGACCGAGCGATTGGGGCCCGGTGACCAAGGCCGTGGTGCTGACCGTCGTGCTGGCCCTGATCGGCCTCGCGGGCTGGGGCGGGTGGACGCTGCTGCGGCCCGACCCGTCGTGCGGCCAGGGGGTGGAGGAGCGCGGGCCCCGCCATGAGTGCACCGGGGTGACCGACGGCGGCTACCCGTTCGCGCCGCTCCTGGCCGAGGTGTCGCAGCGGGTCAAGGAGGAGAACGACCGGGTCGTGCAGGACAAGGACACCCCCTACGTCACGGTCGCCCTGATGATTTCGATGATCGGGGACGACGAGGTCGAGCAGCGCCGGATCCTGGAAGAGGTCCAGGGGGCCTATCTCGCCCAGTACCGGGCCAACCACCTCTCCAGCGGCGAGAAGCCGGCCATCCGGCTGGTGCTCGCCAACCCGGGGCGGGACGGCGCCCAGTGGCGTCCGGTGACCGACCGGCTGGGCGAGATGGCCCGCAGTGCGAAGGACAATCTGCGCGCCGTCACCGGCTTCGACAACAGCACCAGTCCGTTCCGGGACGCCATCGCGCACCTCACCGGGGATCTCGGCATTCCGGTGGTCGGCGGGACCATCACCGCCGACAGCATCGCCAACAGCCGGCGGAATCCGAAGGCCTACCCCGGCCTCGTGCGGATCGGCCCGACCAACAGCGAAGAGGCCGCGGCGATCGCCAACTTCGACAAGGACCACGGGGTCAAGCCCGCGGACTCCCTCCTGGTCGAGGACCAGCGCCAGGGTGACAACTACATCGACACCCTCAAGGAAGCCTTCGCCGAACGCACCAAAGGGTCGCCGTACCAGAGCGAGTTGTTCAGTGCGGGCAACAGCCTTCCCATGGACTTCAACAGGATGGTGCTGCGCATCTGCGAGACGGACGCCAAGGTGATCTATTTCGCCGGCCGTTACCAGCAGTTGGGCGTCTTCCTCCAGGAACTCGGCAAGCGGGCCTGCCGGAAGAAGGACGGCAAGGACACCGCCTACACCGTGGTCACCGGGGACGCCGCCAATACGCTCGCCTCGCGGTTCGCCGCGGATTCCGGCTTCGACTGGTCCATCTTCTCCCACGGCATCACGCTCAAGTACGCCTCGCTCGCCCACCCCGGCATGTGGGGCGACCCGCCCGCCGGCGAGATGTCGCGGACCTTCCAGGACCTGAGCAGCCTCATCGCCTCGGCCACGAAGGGATCCGGGGGCCGCGGATCCGTCGGCCCCATCAGCCCGCGGAACTGGTACGACCTGCACGACTCCCAGGGCGATTGCAAAGTCGCGGTGATC
>NZ_JBKIWN010000099.1:0-4179 GCF_058146165.1 Streptomyces sp. AM25
TCTGCCACGAACATCCCAAGCAACGACTGCCGTACATCAACGTGTCCAGGGCGGTATGGATCTTGTACTCCACGTGCCGCTTCACGGCGCGGGGCACGGCGGCGGCTCCGGTGTCGGGTGAGCGTGACGCAGGTGGACTGTCAGCGCCACGTCGCACCGCCTCGCGGTGCTGACGTCGCCATCGTCCAGAGCTGCGTCCCGCTTGCGGATCAGCCGGGCACACTCCCGGCAGGCCACCATGTGCAGCGATCCCGGGGCGGACGAGTGCGGCATGGACACAACGGGACAGGTCAGCACGACGACGCCCCCGGGTACCGCTCTTCGACGATGTACGAGCCGGCCCGGAAGATGCGGCGGTCGCCGTGGCTGTTCACCGTGTGCACCTGGTCCTCCGCGGCCTCGGCTGCCGACAGCCGGACCGACGCGTCCGGCCTGCCCCGCCCGGCCCGGTGGTCGGCGCAGATGCAGTCGGGGTACTTCATCGTGCCCGGCGGGAGATCTGCGCCGTCTGCCGACTCTCCCAGCTCGCTGGCCTGGCACTTCAGCGGCTGGGGCTTGGCACTCCCTACCCGCAGGACACCGTTGTTGCCCCGAGCGGCCATCATCAGGCCCAGGTGGGCCCGTGCTGTGCTTCTCATCGCTCCGAGCCTTCTTCCTGAGGGCGATCCGTCTCCTCAGGAGAAGTTCCGTCGGTATAGACGGCGAAGGCAGGGATGCCCAGCAGCCAGTCACGCAATCGCATTTTCCCGAGCGGGTAAAACGCGATCTCGTCTTCGTTCGGAGCAACGATCCCCTGCACGTCGCCAGCCGCAAGAAACTGCTCGACCTTCGGCCATTCCTTGCGGTCTGTGCGGGCAGACCGGATCTCCGCCGTGTCGTACAGCTCGTAGCGGACGACCCAGTCCCGGGCTTCGGCAAATTTGCGCAACTTTGCCCGTACCTCGTCAGGGTCATGGTCGCTTTGGATACACGCATACGTGACGACCTCGACGCGGAGGGGGAAGCTGGAGACGTTGGCGATCAAGCTCCGACGACGGATCTCGGAAGGCGAACGATTCATGCGCCTACCGTGCTCCCCAGGCCGCGCGCCCGGAAGAAACGAGGCGTACGACTTCGAGAACCCGCTGCACCACAACTCACCTGCCAGATACGACAGTTGAGATCGCAGGGTCGAAGAGTCGTACGCCGCGTACCAGTGGCCAGCCGTTTGGCTGCAACGTGGGGGGTTACAGAGCCGTCTTGATTGTTGCGGGAGCGAAACCGTCCACGCCAGGAGCCTCACCGATGAGCTTTGACACCCTGCGTAGCTGAGCGGTCGACGCGCGGCCCACCTTCTTGAGGATCACACTCGGCAGAGCCTGGTGCCGGGCCCATACCGGGGCTGTGGTCAGCGTCTCCTCCAACGTGTCGAGGGATGCGTCCCAGAGCTTCGCGTCCGCCTGTGCCATGGCCTTGTCCATCGCATAGCGATTGCGCGCAGCCTGGGAGAGCTGGGACAGGTTCTTGATGCCGTCGATGAGGGCAAGAGCCTTCCCTGTCTGGCCCAGTGCCACATTGACACCAACCGCCTGGGTGCTAGCCGTCACCGGCCCAAACAGGGTGCCGTAGGCCCTGTGCTCCTGCCCCATGCGAGCGCCCGTCGCGTGGGACTGCGACAGGTAGTCGCCGGCTCGCTGCTTGTCCTTCATCCGGGACGCCACCACTGCCGCGAAATTGATGTGTGAGCCGTAGACGGTGAGGTGCTCGGGCGTTGCCGTCGAGAACCGGGGCTCGATGTCGACAGCAGCCTTCTCCGCCAACTGGAGTGCCGCGGAGAGGCGCGCGTCCCGCAAGTACACCCAGGCTCGCCCCGAGTTCACGATTGCCGGTTGCAATTCGTCGTCGGACTGCTCAGCAGCAGCCTGCGCGTGCCCGATCGCCGCGTAGGCCAAGTCACGGGCGCCCATCAGGTTGGCCACGTACGCCGAGATCCGGTAGCCGTCAGAGAGGAGTGCCCATGCGGCGCCTTGCCTGCCTACTGGCTGCGCGTGGAGGTTGGCAGCTGCTTGTGCCACGAGAGGCGCCGCGAGAGCGCCGGCCTCGATGTAATGCCCCTTCCAGTAGAGCCCCCAGCACCGGCTGATGGCGTCGCGAAGGCCAACTTCGTCGTCCGGCTCGACGGTGTCCGGCAGCAGGCCCGCGGCTGTGTCGTGAACGGCCTGGGACAGCGCCCGCATCATGGCCCTGTCCGTCTGCTCCATGGCCCGCCGTGGCGCCTGCTGCCCGAGGATCACAGACGTGTCGACGCTGAGAGCGTTCGCGATCTTGAGGAGTGTGTTGAGGCTGAGCTGCTTGTCCTGTTCGGCCTTCTGGATCGTCGCGATCGACAGGCCTGTCAGCCCGGCAAGATCGTTCTGATTTACGTCCCTGCCTCGAAGGATCTTGATCCGCTGGCCGGTCGTGTAGTCGCTCCACCGCATCGGTTCAACTCCGTTCTGGACTTGCCCTATCCCTGAACGGTACCCAGGGAAGCGGGGGCGATGAAGGTCAACCATCCCAACTGCGAGCACTCGTAGGGGTGGCAGCGTCCATGGCGAGTGTCGGACGAGGGTAGATGTAGCGACATGACGTTCCTTCCTCGCCGATGCCGGCTCGCAGTGACCGTTGCCAGTGTGCTCGTCGCCGCGACCGCGGCCGGGTGCTCAGGCGGAACGCAGGGGCAGTCCAGTGGTGATGCCAAGGCCACGACTTCCGCCTCGGCAGCGGCATCCGGGACCGACGACGCCAAGGCCGGCTCCCTCCAGACAGCCCTGGCCCATCTCCCGGTGAAGAAGGCGGGATCGAAAGAGGGATACGACAGGGTCAAGGATTTCGGGCCCGCCTGGACGGACAACACGAATGCGCCCGGTGGACACAATGGGTGTGACACGCGCGACGATATCCTCCACCGGGACCTGACGGACCTGAAATTTCAGGCCGGCTCGAAATGCGTGGTCGCCTCCGGCACCCTTGCCGATCCCTACACCGGCAGGACTATTCATTTCGAGCGGGGACCGAAGTCCTCCGCGGTCCAGATTGACCACATGGTGGCTCTTTCGGACGCGTGGCAGACCGGGGCCCGTCAACTTTCCCAGGACCGGCGCGAATCCCTCGCGAATGATCCGCTCAACCTCGTCGCGGCGGACGGGCCGGCTAACATGGCCAAGGGCGATAAAGACGCCTCGGCCTGGCTCCCCGCCAATAAGTCCTTCGACTGCTCGTACGTGGCCCGGCAGATTGCCGTGAAGGAGCAATACAAGCTGTGGGTCACCCCAGACGAACGAGACGCCATGAAGAAGACCCTGGCCGGCTGTCCCAACCAGCAGCTACCAACCGAGTCATCACCCGGAGTGGTCCTCAAGTAGTCACTCCAACCCTGTACAGCTGAGACAGGCCCCCTCTCTCCCAGGGGGGGCCAACTCATGTTCTACATCAGGGTATATATAACCCCCGACATAAATAATGTAGGCGTCATCCGACCCCTCTCGTGACACCACTTCCGGGAACGTGACCGGGAACACTCCTGACTCGGGGCTCGGTTCGTTAGTTAGGCGCCGAACGGCGCCCCCGACCGCCCAAAACGGCCCCCGCAAGCCCCGAGCCGGCCGTCCGGCGGCCCATCAGCCGCCCCCGGACACCGTTTTGAGGCCACCAAGCCCGCCTTTTGGCGCTCCAGGCCCCCTAAAAACCGCCTCTCCCCGGGAATTTGATACCCGTACACATTCCGAAAGAGGCACCCCCGGTGGGTCCTTTCGCATTCTTTCTAGGGATTACCCCCGGGTGTGAAAACAGGGTCTGACCTGCGGAAACGTTGGTTTTGGAAGGGTTTTTGATGGGGTTCTGAATGGGGCTGCATTTCAAGATTGTGATGCGGGTCACGTGGAATTGGGCCCTATTTGATTGGCGCTCATGCTGGAATGGGTTGTGTGGTCATTCGGTTGATGGTGGCTGGCCATTCTTCTGCGCCCTGGATGGTTCTGTGTCTGTGGGCGGTCTAACGAACTAAGGCTTCATTCCTGGCTCTCCCTGTCGTGTGACGGGTCGCAGGGCCGGAGAGAAACGTGAGCGCGGTCCGGCTGGGTGTCGGGCGCCTGGATTCCTGGGGTGGGTATGTCGATGCGTCGTCGTGTGGTGGCTGGGGTTCTCGCGGCTGTGGTTCTG
>NZ_JBKIWN010000100.1:0-3638 GCF_058146165.1 Streptomyces sp. AM25
CCCGGGTCAATTCCATGAGCGCCCACATGTGCTCCGGTGTGTGGTGCGGGTGGGTCCAGGGTGGTACAGGGCGGGGTGGCGGGGAAGCCGCCGGGGCCCGGGTCACCCGCAGGGGCGGGGGTGTGAACCGGTGATGTCGCCGCCCGGCCCCGGCAGAAGGCCGGGCCGGACGTGCGGGCCCGCGGGTCAGGGCGCGGGCCCGCGGGCGAGGACGGCCAGGACGGCGTGCTCGCAGGCGCGGCAGAGGACACGGTGGGCCAGCAGGCCCCGCACCGTCTCCGGCAGGCCCCGCAGCGGCGGGCCCCCCGGCACGGGCCCCGGCAGAGCCGGCAGCCGGGCTGGCGCCCGGGAGCGGGCCGCGGCCGTGGCGGGGGCCCGACCCCTGCCCCCCGGTGGGGCACCCGAGACCGTCCCGGCGCCCGCGCCCACGGCGGGGGCGGGCAGGAGGCGGTGGCGGGCCAGCAGCCGACGCACCCCCGCCCGCGGGGATGTCAACTGGGTTGTGTGTGATTGGTGTTGTGCTCTGTGGTCCTGGTCCCTGCCGTGGTTACTGTGGGTTGATGTTGGTTAGAGGGGGAGCCGGTCGCCGAAGCGGATCTTGAACTGGTTCATGGCGCGGGTCCAGCCGAGGGTGCCGGTGCCGCGGACGCGGCCGGTGGGGACCTTGGTTCCGTTGCCGTCGATGTGGCGGCCCTCGATGTTGCGGATGCCGAGGTAGAGCATCTTGAGGGCGGCGTCGTCGGAGGGGAAATGGCCGGATGTTTTGACGAGTTTGCGCAGGTTGCGGTTCATGGACTCGATGGCGTTGGTCGTGTAGATGACGCGGCGGATGTCCTGGTCGAAGTCGAGGAACGGGATGAACTGCTCCCAGGCGTTCTCGAACACGCTGATGGTGCCGGGGTAATGGCGGCCCCAGTCCTCGCGGACCTTCTCGAGGGCTTCGAGGGCTGCGGTCTCGTCGACGGCGGTGTAGACGGGCTTGAGGGCGGCGGCGACTTTCTTGCGGTCGGTGGAGTTCACGTATTTGAGCGCCGACCTGATCAGGTGAACGACGCATAGCTGCGTGACGGCCTGGGGCCAGACAGCCTCGATCGCCTCGGGCAGGCCCTTGAGTCCATCACAGCACACCACCGGCGCGTCCTTCAGGCCGCGGTGTTTGAGCCGGGTGAGCACGTGAAGCCAGAATTTCGCCCCTCGTGATCCTGGAGCCAGATGCCCAGGACGTTCTCGATGCCGTCCACGTCGACGCCGATGACCAGGTGAGCGGCCTTGTTGACGACGTGCCCGCTGTCACGGACCTTGATCCGGATAGCGTCGATGTACAAAATCGGGTAGCACTCGTCGACTGGCCGGTCCTGCCAGCTCTTCACCTCGTCCGCGATCACATCGGTCACCCTCGAGACCAGCGCCGGGGAGACCTCGGCCCCGTACACCTCGGCCAGGTGCGCGGTGATGTCCCTTGTGGTCATGCCGCGTGCGTACAGCGACAGGATCATCTCGTCCACCTGCCCCAGCCGCCGCGTCCCCTTCGGCACGATCCGCGGCTCGTACTCGCCCTTGCGGTCCCGCGGCACGTCGATCCCGACCGGCCCCGCCGTGGTGGTCACCGTCTTGCCGTAGGAGCCGTTGCGGTTGTTCCCGGAACCGCGGCCGGCCGGGTCCCCGGCCTCGTGGCCGAGGTGGTCCGCCATCTCGGCCTGCAGAGCCCGCTCGATGACCTGCTTCATCATCTGCTGCAGCAGCCCGCCTTGGCCATCCAGAGGGACCCCGGACTCCCGCGCGTCCGCGATCAAAGAGTCGATCGCCTCCGGCGACAACACCCGTGCCACCCGTTCAGCAGCCTCGGCGCGGTCCATCTCATCGTCCTGCCTCGATATCACTGTGCGTCACTTTCCGATCAGGGCAGGAACCGGACTCAACAGGAGCCATCATCCCCCACTCACACAATCAGGTGTACACCCTCGCGCGCGGCTGCGGAAAGTCACCCGCAACCGTGGTCACTTCTCCACGGAACAGGCCGCCGTGAAGGTGCTTTACCTCGCGATCCGTGAGCTGATCGAGCCCAAGACGCGCAGCAGGACGCACGTCGCACCGCACTGGAAAGCCGCGTTGAACGCGTTCTCGGTCTACTTCCAGGACCGTATTACCCTCAACTGAAACCCCAGATACTTTCACGGAGGCGCGGGCACGCCCTCACGGAGCAGTACACCCCGCTGAAACGATCTTGCGTTCCCGCCGCTGACCGGGGGATCCACGGACTTCCGGGGCAGAGCCGCCTGGGGTGTGGTGGAGCAGGGTGTGCAGCAGGCACGGTGGACAGGCCTCGGCGCAGGCCAGGCAGCCGGTGCTCGGTGATATTGCCGGAGGCGCTGGATGCTCGCGGATGCCGGAGTCGCGCGACGAGGCCACTGTTTGCCGATCCTGTTGTGGGACACGCAGAAGCAATCCTCCAATCAGAGTGTGACACCCCCGGGGGCTTCTGTCAAGCACCGCTGCGGCAGCCGCCGTGCGCGCGGGAGGTGGGCTGGCTGTCCCCTTTCTTTGGCCAGGTGGCTGAGAGTGGCGCGGCCACTGGCCGGATGGAGGGCGCGGGAGGGAGTCTGATTAACGGCCCTGTCGCACTTTCGGTGGTGACGGAGAGTCGTGAAGGGGTGTTGATATTCGCGTGGAGGATGTCAACGAGCTCGTGCAGATGGTGTTTTCGGGCCTGTCCCCGCTGGTCATCGAGGATGTGGCCGACGAAGGTGAGCGGATCCTGGTGCGAGCACGGACGCCGCAGGACACTGCGGCCTGCCCGGTGTGCGGGGCCTCGTCGGAGCGCGTGCACGGCTATCACTGGCGGACAGTGGCCGACGTGCCGGTCGACGATCGACGGGTGGTGGTCCGTGTGCGGGTGCGACGCCTGGTGTGTCCCACGCGCGGCTGCCGCCACACCTTCCGCGAGCAGGTGCCCGGAGTGCTGGACCGGTACCAGCGGCGAATCGTCCGCCTAATGGGAGCTGCCGGGTCGGAGAGACTCGGTGCCGTAGCCGCCAGCAGGTGAGCACTCTCGCCGCCGGAAGCATTCGACTTCTGTGGTCAGACCGTGCCCCTGCTGGTCGGCCGGAAGGCCATGACCACTGATGGGGTGGCGTGCCCGCCGAGCAGAGCGTGAGTACTGGATCCATTAGGCCGCGTGCCGTGTCTTCCGCGGGCTGCACGACCGGGAAGTACCTGACCAGGAGGAAGAGTTGCTGCTGATCGGAGATGACTGGGCCGAGGACCACCACGATGTCGAGGTCCAGGACGCCACCGGCCGCAGGCTCGCGACCGCGAGGCTGCCCGAGGGCGCGGAAGGGATCGCCAAGTTCCACGGGCTCGTGGCCAAGCATGCGGGCGAGGACCCCGATCCAGCCGACGTGGTTGTGGGGATCGAGACGGACCGGGGCACTTGGGTGCAGGCCCTGATCGCCGCCGGCTACCGGGTCTACGCGATCAACCCCCGGCAGGTCGCCCGCTTCAAGGAGCGGTACGGCACCTCCGGCGCCAAAAGCGACAAGGGCGACGCCCACGCGCTGGCCGACATGGTCCGCATCGACCGCGACCAGCTGCGACCGGTGGCCGGGGACAGCGACCAGGCCCAGGCCGTCAAGGTCGTC